>JAUYIT010000032.1 GCA_030688315.1 Candidatus Komeilibacteria bacterium
GTTGGATTTTTTCTCCCCGGCCTACATCGGAGCGGCCGTAATCGCCTTTAAATTTTAAAATGGATTCAACTTGGGCCGATAAAAAAACAGGGTTAAGATAAAAATTAATGAAGCCGGGCTTGATCGCCTCAATTTTAACAAACAGCTGACCGGCTTCAGCATCGGCTGACAATTTTTCCGCCAGCTGACCAGCTAAATCCATTGGATTGCCTTTGAGAAATTTAGCCGCTTTTAAAGCCGCGTTAACCGTGTAATCGCCGAATTTTTCAGTGGCCGGGTAATCAACTTCAAAAACCAGCTCTGTTAAAGCGGGGTCCAGCTGAACCAAGCAACGTTTGACCAGATCTTTAATTTGTTCTTTAAGCAACTTCATCGAGGGTCTTAATAATGACTTCATTATAGTCAAATAACCCTTTTTAAACAAACAGTCGGTATAAACAGCTTTTCAACACGCTAATATTAGGGTATTATTGGGATATGTCTATAAATATCCTGGCCGATAACAAACGAGGCCTCTTTGATTACAACATCCTGGAAAAATGGCAGGCCGGCTTAAAATTGACCGGACCGGAAGTTAAATCGGCCAAAGCCGGCCAGATTGACCTTAAGGGCAGTTATGTTTCTTTGTTAAGCCGGCCGGGCAATAAACTGCCCGAGGCCTGGTTGGTTAGCGCCCACATTGCCAGATACAACAAAGCCGGTTACGCCCAAACCAACTATAACCCGCTTCAAAATCGCAAGTTGTTATTAAATAAGAAAGAGCTAAACGAAATAACCGGCAAAATCAAGCAAAAGGGCTTGACAATCCTGCCACTTTTAGCGTATACTTCTCAAGGATTGGTCAAGCTGGAAATCGGCTTGGGCCAAGGCAAAAAGAAATTTGACAAACGAGAGACAATTAAGAAAAGAGAATTTGAAAGAAGCAAACAAAGGTTAATGAAATATTAACCCCAAGCCCCGAGATAAAAGTCGGAGCAACTCAACGTTCGGGGGGATGTATTTATTTGCTGACCTGCTTCAAACTTAAGATAGCTAGAGGTAGTTGATGAAACTACCTAAAAAAATCATCACCTTGGATAAATGCCAAGAACTTTATGGCTAGCTTGAAGAACGCTTTCAGCTTTCCTTCAACTTTAGCCACCGTCGCAGTTTAAAACCTGCGGCCATCCGTTTTGGCAACGCCCGATAGCCAACAACGGGTGTCATATTATCGGGCTAGAAAATCGGGTCGCTTTAGCCCGGTTTTCAAAACCATTTAAAGCTTGGACCGATTGATTTTGTTCTTTTAAACGGTTGGTCTGAAATTTAAAAAGAACTATTCTAGTAGAAGTTTTAATTTGAACCGGTTACACGCGGGCGCAATACCCGCCATCTCCACCAACCCGCTTGGCGGGACCAACCAAAAAACCAATGATCAGAAGCAAAGGCAGAAGAAAAAAATACGTCGCGCCCAAGGATATTTTTCGGATCAACTACCGCATCCGCGTGCCGGAAGTGCGGGTAATTGACGAAAAGGGCCAACAGGTCGGCGTGATGGAAACCCGGCTGGCTATTGCCATGGCCGAAGAGCGGGGCTTTGATTTGGTGGAAGTTTTTCCTAAAAGCGAACCGCCCGTGTGCAAACTGCTGGATTACGGCCAGTTTCAGTACCAGCAAAAAAGAAAGGAACAGGAATCCAAGGCCGCCGTTAAAAAAACCGATACCAAGGGCATCCGTATTTCCTATAAAATCGGCCAGCACGACCTGGATTTTCGCAAAGAGCAGGCCTTAAAGTTTTTAAGCAAGGGCGACAAGGTCAAAATTGAAATGATCCTTAAGGGCCGCGAGAAAAAATTTAACGCCGACGCTTTTGAAAAAATCAACGAATTTATCAATGTCTTATCGCAGCAAGCGCAGTTTACCGTGGAAAGCCCGGCCAAACGGATGGGTGGCCAGATCGCGGTTTTAATCGCGCCTAAAGCTAATTAATTTTTATAAACCACAATTATGCCGAAACTTAAAACCAAAAAAACCATCAGCAAAAGAGTGCGCCTCACCAAAACTGGCAAAATTAAAACCATTAAGGCCGGTCAAAATCATTTTAACGCCCGCGAGCGCGGCAACACCACTCGCAACAAAAGGCGCGACCACACCTTGTCCGGCGTTAACACCACCAACATTAAAAAATTAATGCCGTATTCATAAAAAGTTATTATCCCCTGAACCGATATCTTAGCCCGGTTGAGGGTAAACATCTAACCTATTAATTTACCAAACTATGCCGAGAGTCAAACGAGGAAGAGTAAGAGCTCAAAAAAGAAAAGTCCTGTTGGAAAAAGCCAAGGGCTTTAAATGGGGCCGCAAAAAGAAAATCAAACTGGCCAAACCGGCCATTAAAAAAGCCGGCGTGTACGCCTACCGCGATCGACGCAACAAAAAAAGATCAGCCCGCGGCTTGTGGCAGATCAACATTTCCGCCGCCCTTAAAGCCCAAGGCATCAACTACAGCAAATTCATGGGCGAGCTGAAAAAGAAAAACATTGTGTTGGACCGTAAAATTTTGGCCGAACTGGCTGAACAAAACCCGGCCATCTTTGCCAAAATCGTCAGCCAGGTTAAATAAATTCCTTCAAACAAAAAACACCTTCTAAATCAGAGGGTGTTTTTAATTTTTTACTGGCGGAGTCGACGGGACTCGAACCCGCGACCTCCTCCGTGACAGGGAGGCGCTCTAACCAACTGAGCTACGACTCCGCGCTATTTCCAAATGTGAACTTGGTCAATTATATAGGATTTCTTTTCTTTTGGCAAGACCCACGCCAGCCGCCAAAATGATGACCAAACACAGCCATTGAACCCGGGTCAGGCCGAGCCAGCCAACAGAAGAATCCAAGCGCCAGAACTCGGTGATAAACCTGATGATGGAATAGCCCCCTAAATATAGTAAAGCAACAAAGCCGGACTGGACTTTTCTGCGCCAGACAAATAATAACACGATAAACAGCGCGAGGTTTAATAATGATTCGTACAAAAACACCGGCTGAAAATGCGTAAAGTTAACGTACTGATCGGGTCGGTTGGCCGGATTAATAGGAATACACCATTGATAAGCGCACGGCCGGCCGAACAGTTCCTGGTTAAAGTAATTCCCCACTCGGCCAATGGCCTGCCCCAACGGCAACACGACCGCCAACACATCTGCCGCGCGCCAAAAAGATAATTGATGACGCCGGCAATAAACAATTAAGGTTATAAGGCCGGCCGCGATGGCACCGTGAATGGCCAATCCCCCTTGCCAGACCTTGATGATATCCAACGGGTTGGCGATAAAATAATTAAAATTATAAAATAGCGCGTGCCACAGCCGGGCGCCGATTAAACCAAAAATGACCAGATAAAAAACTAGGTTTAAAATATGGTCCGGAGCTAGGGGCACGCGCTTGGCCAGCTTTAAGGCCAGCCACAAACAAAAAAATACGGCCGCTCCGATTAGCAAGCCGTACCAATGAATATTAATAATTCCTAAATCAAGGAGGATCGGGGAAGGTAAAAAAGAATGTAAAAAATTAAACATGTCGCATGGTTTGTCGTTCTATTGAGGCGTGGAAGTCGCCTGCCTTAAAGGTACCAATGGTTCAATCATGGCTTGCACCAGCTGGGGCAAAGCGGACCAGTCGTCAACTTTTTGGCCGTTCAACAAAAACGTGGGGGTGGAATTGTAGCCCTGTTTTTTGGCTTCGGCCAAATCCGCGTCCACAATTTTGCTCTTAACGCCCGAACTCACGCAGTCCTGCCATAATTCCGCGTCCAAACCCTCAACTTGACCGGCATATAATTGCAAATCCGAGCGGGTTAAAGATCTTTGATTGGCAAACAACAGATCGTGGTATTCCCAAAACTTGCCCTGATCGCCGGCGCATTCGCTGGCTTCGGCCGCGCGATAGGCATAAGGATGAATACTGGTCAGCGGCAAATGGCGGTACTGGAACTTTATTTTATCGCCGTAAGTGGCCAGGATTTCCTTAACCAGTGGAAAAACCGCGCCGCAAGCCGGGCACTGAAAATCGGACCATTCCACTAACACCACGCTGGATTCCGGATTGCCCTTAAAATGCGGTTCGGTGTTAAGCTCGGCGTACTCCACTTTTGGACCGCTAGAAAAGGCAAAATAAAGGATAATTAATAAAGCGGCTAAAGCCCCCACCCACCAGTATTTTTTGAGTAATTTCATATTATTTAAGGAATTTTAGTTAATTAAATTTGCCCGTTAAGGCAAATAATAATCAGATTATAGCAGACCCACAGGGGGTCTGGCAAATCAAATTTTTACCCCTGACTAAGACCCTGATCAATCAGCTTAATAAAAATTTCCAAAGGAATACTGCCGCTAACGCGATATCCGTTAATAAAAAAAGTCGGCGTAGCCACAGCACCCAAATTGACCCCGTCCTGAAAATCCTGATTAACTTCGGCTTGGTATTGGCCGCTGTCCAAACAGTTATTGAACTGGTCCGTGTTTAAACCAATGGCGCGGGCATAATTTTTTAAATCGGCCGGTTGTATATTTTCCTGATTAATAAAAATCTTATCGTGCATCTGCCAAAACTTGCCTTGTTCGTGGGCGCATTGGCCGGCCTCGGCCGCCTTGACCGATTCCGGATGAATGGTGGAAACCGGAAAATCTCGA
This sequence comes from Candidatus Komeilibacteria bacterium, assembly GCA_030688315.1. Lineage (GTDB taxonomy): Bacteria > Patescibacteriota > Patescibacteriia > UBA1558 > UBA10009 > JAUYIT01. The sequence continues at coordinate 4,667 of JAUYIT010000032.1, forward strand.
TAAACAAAATAAATTTTATCGCCGTAACGGTCTAAAATTTCTCTGACCACGGGGAACGACTCGCGGCAATACGGACACTGAAAATCCGAAAATTCCACAATCCGGACTTTGGCGTTTTTATCGCCCATAGCCGGATCATCGGCCGCGTTAAGATACAGTTGCTCTTCGCTAACCTGATTGGCCGAAGGACCGTTGCTTAATTGACCTTGTTCAGCCGGACTTTTGGGCGAAAGCCATAACAGCAAATTGGTCACAATCAGATACGCCAAAATCAAAATGATAATCATCCCCCACCAACGTTTATACCAGCTCCGCTTGCCTGACAAAATGGGTATTTTATTTAAATTGTTGATTGGTGTTTCCATAAAATAGTAACTAAAAAAAGAAAAATCCAAACTACAAATCACAATTTCCAAATAAGTTCCAAATTCCAATAATCAAGCCTATTTGTGATTTGAGATTTATTTGGAAATTGGAGCTTGGATATTGAAATTTTTTTGTGGGTCGCTTTTTCATAAAGGATGTTGTTTATGCCACTCCGTGGCTTCTTGATAATTATAAGCCAAACGCAACATCTGGCTTTCGGCAAAGGGGGCGCCTAAAATTTGCAAACCGATCGGCAGATTGTTCCGGTCAAACCCGGCCGGAATGGAAATACCGCACAAGCCGGCAATATTGGCTGAAACCGTAAACACATCGTTTAAATACATGGTTAACGGATCACTGGTTTTTTCACCCAGTTTAAAAGCAGTAGTCGGGCAGGTAGGAGTAACTAACAAATCGACTTTTTTAAAAACCTCCGCGTATTCCTGCCTAATTAAATTTTGAACTTTTTTGGCCTTAACATAATAGGCCTCCTGATAACCGGCTGACAAAACGTAAGTACCAATCATCATCCGGCGTTTGACTTCCGCTCCAAAACCTTCGGCCTTGGTTTTTTGATAAATCTCGCTTAAATTTTGCGCCACCGAACTTCTAAAACCGTAACGGATACCGTCAAACCGTGCCAAATTACTGGAAACTTCAGCCGGTAAAATAATGTAATAAACAGCCAAGGCATACGCGGTGTGCGGTAAGCTGACTTCAACCACTTCAGCGCCCAGGGCTTCAATTTTTTTAATCGCCTGCTTAACGGCCTCGCTTACTTCAGGCGAAATTCCTTCGGTAAAATATTCTTTGGGCAAACCCACTTTAAGGCCTTTGATATTTTGGCTTAAAGCGGCCAAATAATTTTCCACCGGTTTAACGGAGGCCGTGGCGTCGTAGTTATCCTGGCCGGCCATAATTTTTAACACCAGCGCGCTATCTTCCACCGACCGGGTAATAGGGCCGGCCTGATCCAAGGAAGAGGTCATAGCAATTAAACCGTAACGCGAAACGCGGCCGTAAGTGGGTTTTAAACCGACCACGCCGCATAACGAAGCCGGCTGGCGGGTAGAACCGCCCGTATCGGTGCCAATGGCCAACACGCACTGGTCAGCGGCCACGGCCGCGGCTGAACCGCCCGATGATCCGCCCGGCACGCGGGTTTTATCCCAGGGGTTTAACACCAGACCAAAGGCCGAAGTTTCGTTGGAAGAACCCATGGCAAATTCATCGCAGTTGTTTTTACCCAAAATAATGGTGCCCGCTTCTTTTAATCTGCTTACCACTGTGGCATCGTACGGGGCAATGTAATCGGCTAAAATTTTTGAAGAAGCAGTGGTTTTAACGCCTTTGGTTAAAATCAAATCTTTGATGGCAATGGGTACGCCTTCCAGTTCGCCCAACGGCCCGCGGTCAGAAATTTTTTGATCAACCTCTTTAGCTTGCGCCAAAGCAGAATCGGACATCACGGTAATAAAAGTATTCAAATCGCGCTGGCGATTGATTTGTTCCAGATAATAATTAACCAGCTCCACGCAGGAAAACTCCTTGCTTTTAAGGCCGGCTTTGACTTGAGAGATTGTGAGATATTTAAATGACATAATGTTGTTATAACCATGGCCTTGCCTTTCACCGTCATTGCGAGGAGCGTAGCGACGAAGCAATCCCGATGTTTATACCAAGCATAACGGGATTGCTTCGCCCGCCGAATCGGCGGGCTCGCAATGACCGTTGTGGGCAAGGCCGCTTCGTTAAAACACCGGTTTCGTTTTAATCAAATTACCCTGAATCTCGGGCGCCTGACTGATTAAATCAGCTTGTTCCGCTGAAGAAATGCCAATCACCCGGTCCGTCCGCAAAACATTTTCACAGATTTCATTAGATTCCAACTCCTCAAACACTTTAATGTTTTGCAATTGATTAACAAAACCAAGAATGGCGGAAATTTCCGTCGCGAATTTTATTTCCTCGTCCGGCGTCAGTTCTATACCGGCTAATTTGGCTAACTTAGTAACTTCTTCCGTCTTTAACATTTCAATTTTAAATAATGATTTTACCTGATGTTACATGATATATGTTACACGATTTAATCATCCTTGACAATTATGAAAAATAGAGGTACGCTTGACGAAGTTTTGCACATTGAGGGGGTGGCGGAACGGTATACGCACAACGCCAAGGACGTTGCGGTTTAAAAGACCATAGGGGTTCAAATCCCTTCCTCCTCGCAAATGTGGGCGTCGCCAAACTGGCAAGGCGCAGGACTCCAAATCCTGTTATATGGGGGTTCGAATCCCTTCGTCCACGCAAATTGGGGCTGATGCCGAATTAAGTAAGAAGTCACAACTTCTGAAAATCGACTAAATGCCCCAAAAATTTTCAAGGTCCCATCATCAGCGGGACCCGGGCGTAAATACTAACTTTTGTTCTTCTGCGGAGAACTAAGTTGGTATTTGCGCCCTCTTTTTTTTGAAACACAGATTAACACTTATGACTATCCGTGCCATCCGTGTTAAATCCGTGTAATCAGTGCCTCAAATTCTTCTTCCTTTAAAACCTTAACGCCCAATTTGACAGCTTTGTCATATTTTGAACCCGGCTCGGAACCAACTACCACATAGCCGGTTTTTTTACTGACCGATTCGGAAATCTCCCCGCCCAAATTCCTGATTTTTTCCTTGGCTTCATCACGAGTTAATTTGGCCAAACTGCCGGTGAGCACAAATGTTTGTCCGGCTAATTTAGCCGATTGTGCTTTGGCTTCCGGCGCTAAAATTTGCACGCCACCCTGCTTTAATTCCTCTAAAAACTTTTGCTGGACGGGATCATTAAAATATTGGAACAAACTATTGGCCATTACCCCGCCCACATCCGGCAATGATTGAAATTCTTCCTCGCTAGCCGCGGCCAATTTTTCCAAAGAACCAAAATGTTTGGCCAAATCCACGGCAGTTTCTTCGCCCACGTGCCGAATGCCCAAAGCGTAAATAAATCTGGCCAGCGTAATTTTGGTCGCGCCCCTAATGGATTCAACCAGATTGATTGAACTTTTTTCGGCAAACCGTTCCAACGGCGCCAAATCGCCTGCCTTTAATTTAAACAAATCCGCCGCCGAACTGATTAAGCCGGCGTTAATTAACGCCTCAATGATTTTTGGCCCCAAACCGTCCATGTTAAAGGCCTTTTTAGAAACAAAGTGGACGATTCTTTCTTGTTCCACGGCAAAACATTTTGGATTGGAACAGTAAAAATTAACTTCACCTTCGGGCCTAATCACCGGGCTGGCACAGATCGGGCATTTTTTGGGCATGCTGAATTTTTTTTCTTTACCCGTTCTTAACTTGGGCAAAACCGTCATGATATCGGGGATAATATCACCGGCCTTTTGCACAATCACGGTATCGCCGATCCGCAAATCCAGGCGGTCTATTTCGTCCTGATTATGAAGCGTGGCGCGCGAAACCGTACTGCCGGCCAACCTGACCGGTTCCAGCACGGCCACCGGAGTCAGCGTGCCAATCCGGCCCACCTGGACTTTGATCTCCAAAACCTTAGTGGTGGCCTGTTCAGCCGAAAATTTGTACGCCGCCATCCAACGCTCGGTTTTACCAACGTAACCCAATTTTTTCTGCAAAACCAGATCATTAACCACCACCACCACGCCGTCGGTTTGATAGTCAAGGTCGTGCCTGGCCTTTTCCCATTTGGCCAGATATTTTTTGACCTCGTTTAAATCCGAACAATATTGGTTATGAGGCAAAGTTTTAAAGCCCAGTCCTTGTAGCAGTTGATGAACTTGCTCGTGGGTTTTTTGCCCGATGTCGGTAATAATTTCAAAAGCCACGCAATCCAGGCGTCGGGCCGCCGTAATTTGAGGATCAAGCTGCCTAATGGAACCGGCCGCCACGTTGCGGGGATTGGCGTATTTTGGCAAACCCAGTTGTTCCTGTTCCTGATTGATTTTGGCAAAAACCTTTTTGGGCATCACCACCTCTCCGCGAATTTCAAAAATCCGGGGCAGTTTTAGTTTAACCTTGTCCGCGCTTAGTTTTAAAGGAATGGAATTGATCGTTTTTAAATTTTGAGTCACGTCTTCACCGATCCGGCCATCGCCCCGGGTGGCTCCCCTAACCAAAACGCCGTCTTCATAAGAAAGTACCACGGTCAAACCGTCCAATTTTAATTCCGAGTAAAAATCATAATTACCCGAAACCAATCGTTGATTCTTCTTAAGCCATTCATCCAGTTCTTCAAAACCAAAAACATCTTCCAGGGAAAGGATCGGCCGCGAGTGCGCTACTTTGCTGAATTTGGCCAAAGGCGCGCCGGCTACCCTTTGCGTGGGCGAATCAGGCGTAATCAGTTCAGGAAATTCTTCCTCCAATTTAAAAAGCTCGTGTTTTAACGAGTCCAAGGCGCTATCGGAAATCTCCTGCTTATCTAAAACGTGATAAAGGTAACGGTGATGATTAATTTCCTCGCGCAATTTGGCGATCCTTGTTTTTGCTTCAGTTTTATTCATTTGATTTAAGCGAGCGACGGTACAAAAGCCGCTACTGTCATTGCGAGGAGCGCAGCGACGAAGCAATCCCGATGTTTATACCAAGTACAGCGGGATTGCCGCGCCCCTTCGGGGGCTCCAGAATGACGACATGGGCTTTTGTACCGTCGCTCGCTAGTTCTCCTTTTTAATATCTTCCTCACTATACAAAACATAATCATACAAACCCGAAACCGGCGATTGCTGGGGCATGGTAACCAAAATGGCCTGAGTACTGGCTTGAGCTGAACCAATTGGATATTTGCCTAAGCCCTTGATTGACGCCCTGCCTGGAATTAGCACCTGCACGCCCAAACTGTCGTAAGCGGTAATCTTAATATTAGTGGCCGGCGCGTTACGGGCAATTACGCGCACGCGGTACAAATAGACCGATGAATCGTTAAGTTGAACGGTATAGGGTGAAGAAACCTGGCTGATATAAACGCTTTGTGGATTATCAATAACGCCGCCGGTTGTCCAAGCCGTCCATTTTATTTCCAGCCAACTGCCCGGTCCGGTCCAGGAAACAATCAATGACCTAATGGGGTTATCCAAAGCACTTAACCCGTTTGAGTCAAACAAATCAACCTGGTACGAATCATCTTGAGCCAAAGAGGCGTAGAGCGCGTCTTCGGTGTCTTTGGCCACCAGCTGATACGAGCTGTTGTTAGGCAAATCGGCAGACAACTGGCTGACGGCATTGGCGTCAAAATCGTCTTTGCGGGCTTGATATAACGCCCTTTCCACGCCGGCCTCGGCCGCGTAAAAAGCCACAATGGAACGATCCAGCTGGACCGACTGCAAAACTTCATTGATCACCAACCGGCTGGTGGCGGCCGAGGCCGTTACAATGCTGGCCATAATTAACATCGCTAACAGTAAAGCCGTGCCTGATTGTGATGAATATTTAATCATAATTAATTACCGCATGTACTTCCGCTCCGTCACGGTTGTTTGTAAATAAGAAACATTGGAGGTGCCATGAACATCCTCAAGCGCGCTTTCGGTAGCCAAAACTATAGTTACTAACGGTTGCTGATCGGACGGATAATCAACCAAAGCATCACTCCACACCAGCGGATCAGCCGAGGGCGAAATATAAAAAGACAAACGAACCACGTTTAAATCTTCAGGCGTAATATCCAGCCACTGGCCGCCGGAAAAAACCTGAACCACGTAACGTCCGGCCTGAGCGCTTTCCGCGCGCCTAAATAAAAGCTGATTGTTATCGGCGTCCCTGACGGCCAAAATGGCGCTATCCTGCGTTAAAGGCATGGCCGCCAGATTTATGCCCTGGCCGGCGTAATAGGCGTAATCCACGTGTCCTAAACGAACTTCACGCGCCATAACTTCCAAAACAAAACGCGCGTCGGATTGCAGCCGCTGTTCATTGGCCGTGCGCTTTTGCACCTGATTGGATTGCACAAAAATACTGACCGAATAAGTGGTGGCAATAGCAAAAATACCCAGCGCGACAACTACTTCAACTAACGTAAATCCTGATTTATTGTTAATTATTTTTTTCAACATATGGTTATCGCCAGTCATACAGCCGATCAATAACGCTTAAACTGTGATCGCGGCTGTTTTCGGTCCAGGTTACCAAACTTTCCACCTCATAGCCCACCAGTGGCTGGTTAACATCCGCGCATTCCTGTCCGGCCGCCAAAATCGCTTCGGAGCTAACTTCTTCCTGCCAGCAAATTTCCTTTAACCCTACCCAGCGTTTATATGAAGTTGGCAGCGTACCGGTATCGTTATGCGAATATACGCCGGTAGCGGGGTCCAGATAAATCTGGCAATCCGGGCAGTTCTCAATCTCCACTACCTGGCTCACGGTTGTCCATTGATTGCCAACTTCGTTAAAATCAACCGTTAAGCGGTATTTATTCGCTTCCACAATGCCTTGATTCCAAGGTAGGTTGGCCAGCCAGTTGGAATCGCGCTTTTGTCTGATTACTTCAATGCCCTCTCTGGCCAGATTGGAAGCCACCAGCCGGGCAGCGCTGGAAACCGCCGTGTTTAAATTATAGGTCGTTAAAGTTAAGCCCGCCAACACGCCGGTGGTAACCACGCCCAAAGCCACCACCACTTCAATTAAAGTGAGGCCCGCGCGCTGGTTTTTAAAAAAGTTTTTCAGCTTCATAAATGCTACAATGATTCCAATTCAGAGGTTATCCGGCCGGTAATCCGATTAATATTAATATGCCCCTGCTTATCGTCAATATTTTCCCTGGTCAAATAAATATCGGCGCTATCATCAATCAGCCCGCCATTGATATAAATCGTGGGCTTGGGCGGCTGAAAAACAATGGTTAACGGATCGTTGCTTAAAGAGGAAATAGTGATATTTGGAGGCAAAATCATGGTTTCAATAATCGTATCATTGCCGCTTTCATAAATCTGATTGCCGTCATCCCTAAAAATTACGTATTGATCGGCCGCCCCAATATCAAAGTATAAGCCAAAGCCGCCGCTGGCCACAATCTCCTCTTGAGTGGAGCCGGTTAAGGTTTGGGTCTGTGTTTTACGGATATTGGAAGCCACTTCTTCGGTGGCCAATAAAAAGGCCGTGTTGTTTTCGCCCTTTTTAAAATTAACCAGCACCATGGCCGCCACAATCACAAAAATCCCGCCGATCACCATCATTTCAATTATTGTAAATCCTTTTTGTTTCATAGCACTTTGACTAAATCTGTCATTCTGGAGAGAGCCTCGCCAAAGAGCGGGGCGAAGCGATAGAATCTCTTATTAAATCACTTTATCCAAATACCAATTTAAAATCTTCTGGCCCCACAACAGGCACGCCCAGGTGGTTAAAGTTAAAAACGTGCCAAAGGGCAACTGGCTGTTTAAGGCCTTCTTTTTGAAAGCGATCAATAACAAACCGACGATGGCGCCGATAATATAAGCCAGGCCCAAAGCCACAACGCCGATTGGCCAACCCAGCATGGCGCCCATTACCAAACCCAGACGGATATCTCCCCCGCCGATCCATTTGCCCCGCGAAACAACAAACTGCAGTAAAAAAAATCCGCCGATCAGCAACGCCGAGATCAATAAATTTACAATTGACGCGCCCAATAAATAATTCAACAAAAAAGCGATCACCAAGGCGGTTAAGCTTACTTTATCAAGAATCAGATAATATCTTAAATCGTAAACAAAAATGATGATCAAAAAACAGGAGAATATCAGATAAGTAAAGTACTCAAAAATAATACGCCAGTCAATTGCCGACAACATCTGATTGCCGATGATGCTGTAAAAACCGATCGCAAAAACCAAAGCCGTGACCACTTCCACCATTGGATACTGCCAATCAATGGGCTTACGGCAATAACGGCATTTACCCCGTAAAAAAATGAAGCTAAAAACGGGTATTAAATCAAAAAAGCCGAGCAGATGGCCGCAAGCCGGGCATTTGGAATGGCCGGTTACAAACTGCTCCCCTGCTTTAAGACGAAAAATAACGGCATTTAAAAAACTGCCGATAATTAAGCCCAACACGGTAATTAAAGCGTAAAGCATTTGCGGTATTATTTTAGACGCGCGTTCACTTTTTTTTGTAAATCTTTTTTAACTTCTTCCCAATTAACATCTTTAATCATTATCGGCAACGGCTCATTGTCCGCGTCCGTAAAATAGACCAAACTTTTTAAAAGATGAAGCTTATTGTAATCAATCTCGAAATATTTTTTTTCAAAAAATCCAATAATTTCCGCCAACGGATATTTTTGTAGCAAAAAAAACATGTCAATAAAATCTTTTTTGCTTCCGCGCGAGGAGATGGCGTCAATTTTCATGGCCGCGATATCCCGCTCATCGGCTAATTTTACTTTATCTAAAGCCACCACAGGAAAAAGCAATTTATATGGATAGCGCAAAAAACTCACCTTCACGTTATCCAGCAAACCGTTGACCGTGCCCTCCGATTCGCTGGTAAGTTTAAAACTGCCCAGCTTAGACAAGTAGGCTTTTATTTCCTGATTGGAAAAACCATCCTGGCAAAACCAATCCAAGTCAATTGATTCCCTGTGGCCCAGCAAGATGGCCAAAGCCGTGCCACCGGCCAAATAAAATTTTTCAACCAAATCGCTTTGGCTTATCTTTTCCAAAACCAGCCTTGTTTTTTGGTTGATTGATTCTGTAAACATTTATTTTGATCAAGATTAAAATATTGGCGCCAAAAAGACAGCGACTTATTATCCAGCGCCCGGCTGGTTAATAGCGCGGCTTTAACTTTTTTATCGCCGTAGATTTTTAACGCCCAGCTAAAATCCTCCTCATCCCCGTAATTAAGGATTCTTTCAATGATAAATTTTTCGTTTTTACGAGTGTCCACTTTGGCCACATCCCAAAAAAGCGATTTTTTCATCAGGGTTTGCATGTGTTAATTATAACATAAATCCCCTCTTAAAACAACCTTTTTACGTGTAAAAAAATATTAAAAAAACAAAATCAGGGCCTCAAAATTTTGAAGCCCTGATTAATCGAAAAGCTAAATCCGGATTATTTAGTCACATCACCCAAGCAGAAAAGTCCAGCAGTAGCGCAAACGTCCGTAGCCGGCAAAGCGGCGGTGCTGGGATCAGTTGAATTTAAACAATCAGCCGCCAACCAACCACCGGTGCTGATATCGCCAATGCTGCCTCCGCTAACGGAAGTCGTATTTTCCAGCTGTGAAGCCAAGATGTAATTCATCGGGCCGCCGACTGTTTCATTGGTGCACAGGGTGTAAATATTGGCGCCTGAATTGGAAGGATCAACCGGCATGCCGCCCGGCAAATAACTGGCCAAAGCGCCGCCCGTGGTGCCGATGGTTAACCAAGCGCCGGCGCCGGCGGCTGGCATGTTGAAAATAGCGCTGTTAGAGCTATCGCCCTTATAAAGTTCCAAAGCCGATTGGATTGTTTTTAAGTCGGAAGTTCTACGGGCGTCCCTGGCTTTGGAACGGGCGTTGTTGAGGGAAACCACGGCTAAAGTTGAAAGTAAACCAATAATGGCGATAACCACCAATAATTCAATAAGGGTAAAACCTTTTTTGTTTGATTTAATCATATGTTTTAATTTTTTTATTGAGATGAATACATCTCTATTTACTTTTTATTAACAATCGACCTTTGTTAATATTATTTATTAATTAAACTGTAAATTATAAACGGCCCAAGCAAAAATTAAGATTGCCGTCGCAGATAACAGTGGCGGGGTCAACCGAACCGGCAACATTAACACAGCTCCCGCCGGGGTAGGTAACCGGATTCAAAGCGCCGGATAATCCGCTGGCCGGCGGCGAAACTTCCAGATTGGCGTGCATTAAATAAAAAGTCAAATCCGTAGAAACACAATAGACATAGCTTTTGGCTTCATTGGGCTGACCAACGGCTCTGGTAGGATCCGGATCAACGGGCGCGCCGGCGGGTAAATAAATGTCGGTGCCGCTGTTCATACCGGCAATGGTATCAACCCATTTATTATTAACAGCCAAATTGGGCACGTAATCGTTATTATCATCGCGGTAAATTTCTATGGCGGTTTGAATGGCCTTTAAATCCGACAGCCGGCGCGCGTCTCTGGCTTTGGCGCGGGCATTGTTGAGCGAAACCACGGCCAAAGTGGAAAGCAGGCCGATAATGGAAATAACCACTAACAGCTCAATCAGGGTAAAGCCACGCAAACGAGAGTGGGCATAACCGGCCGATTGTATATTCATACGCCTTGATTTTTAATTTTTAAAAAAATGAAATAACTTTACAGTTTTAGCTATCTTAAGCCATTCTAATGGCTAAAACTTTTTAAATTCTATCTGATTTAACAATGTGGATAACTAAAAAGAACTTGTCATTAATTATTATAGCACATTTTTTAACAAAAATCAATGTACTGTGGAAAAATAAATCGGTTATCAACAAATTATCAGATTGAAATTAACAGGTTGGCGGGCGGCCTGGTCGCCTACATCCGTAAAACGATATTTAAAAACGTAGAGACGCGCAATTGCGCGTCTCTACGGATGTTAAAATTGATTCGCCAAATTGTACATCGGTAAAATGATGGAGGCGACCATGCCGCCCACAGCCACGCCGATAATAACCATAATAAACGGCTCAATCAAATGGGTCATGTTAGCCACCATATTTTCTATTTCCCGGCCATAAAAACCGCTGACCTTATCCAGCACCTGATCCAAGCGGCCTGTTTTTTCACCCACGCTAAGCATTTGCGAAACCAATTTAGGCACCACCGGTGATTCCAAAAAAACCTTGGCCACGGAATTGCCGTCTTCCACTTCCCTAATGGTTTCTTCAATCAGATTTTTGTATAAATCGTTACCCACCACTTCAGCCACAATAGTCAGGCCGGCTGTTAAGGGCACGCCGCCTTTGGTTAAAGTGGAAAGCGACTGGGTAAAACGCACCAAATAAATCATCTGGAACAGCCGGCCGAAAACCGGAAATTTAAGTTTAATAGTATCAAAAAAATGCTTGCCTCGCGGCGAATTCAGTAAATACTTGACGCCGATAAACAGCGCCGCGCCGCCGATAACAAACAAATACCATTTAAATCTTAAAGCGTCGCTGGTGCCAATCAGCAAACGAGTGGTAAAAGGCAGAGCCGAGCCCGAAGCGGTGAGCATGCCGGTCAGCTGGGGAATAACAAAAATCATCATAGCCACGCCCACCACTGCTAAACCGCCGATGATAAACACCGGATAAATCATGGCGCCCTTAATTTTAGAAACCAAATCGTAATCCTTTTCTTCCTGATCGGCCAGATATTCCAGCACTTCGTCAAGTTTGCCGGAAGTTTCGCCGCTCCTAACCATGGAAACAAAAAAATGGGAGAAAATTTTGGGATATTTTTCAAAGGCCACCGAGAGCTTGATGCCGCTTTCCACTTCGTCGGCAATATCGGTCACCGCGTCTTTTAAAGCCGGCTGTTCGGTTTGGGCCACAATAATGCGCAGGGCATTAACCACCGAAAGGTTGGCGGAAATCATTACCGAAAGCTGGCGGGAAAAAACCACCACTTCTTTTTTTTTGACTTTGCCGCCTAAAAAAGGCAATTTAAAACCGGAACTTTTTTTAACGATTTCTTTTTCCAATTGCCGCAAAAAAACGACCTCCAGATCCTTGTCGGCCAGCACCTCCACCGCCAAATCCTCGTCCGGCGCTTCCACTACGCCTTCAAAGATCTGGCCGTTTTTCCGTTTTGCTTTATATGAAAATTGGGACATAGTACTAGTGTCATTGCGAGGAGTCCTGATTTTGCGAAGCAAACATCGGGACGTCGCAATAACTTCGTTATCTTCTTAACAGCATGCTCATGGACTTAGGATCCACGGCGTTGTTGACCGCGTCTTCGGGCTTGATTTTGCCGCGGTTAACCAGTTCAATCAGCGATCTTTCCAAGCTGATCATACCTTCCGCCTTGGAAGTTTGGATAATGCTTTCCAGCTGAGCAAAGCGGCCTTCTTTAATCAACGCCTTGCCCGAAGGCGAATTGGTCAGCACCTCCGCCGCCAAAATCATCTCGCCATCCACTGTGGGCACCAAACGCTGGACTATCACGCCCGTTAAAAAATCCGCCAGTACGTTACGAGCCCACAGCACCTTGGCGTCGGTAAATTCGCTGACCAAGCCATCTAAAGCCGTAACGGCCGAATAATAATCCACAATGGCAATCACCAAACGCCCCGATTCGGCCAGCTCCAAGGCCTGCTCCGTTGACTCCTTATCGGGCAATTTAGTGGTAACTACGATATTAACGTCTTCATCCTTGGCGGAAATAAGACCCGCGGCAAAAGTGGGCACGTCCACGCCCACTTCCCTTTGTTCAATAATGCTTTTATCGTTAACAAACAAATGCTCCACCGGTTCGCCTAAATAAAGGATGTGCTCACTGCGAGAGAGGTTGATGTGCTGGATCATGGCGGCCACGGTGGTGGAACGGCCCGAGTTAAACGGGCCGGTTACAAAAATCAAACCCTGCCTGGCTAAAAGCATGCTTTCCACAATTTTGGGCAGGGCCAGGTCAGCCAGCGTGGGCAGGCGCGATTCAATCATTTTTAACGATAAGCTGAATTGGCCTTTTTGCTGAAACAAATGCACCCTGAACCGAACTTTGCCCAACCAGTCGTAAATATATTTCAAATCTTTTTTTTCGGCCAGCAGCTGTTTTTTTTCTTCAGGCACGAAAAAATTCATAATGCCGTCCATCACTTCGGGCGTTATCAGCTGTTCGCCTTCCAAAGGCACCAATAATCCTTTAACCCTCAAAAAGGGATAATTGCCGACCACAAAATGAATATCCGTGGCTTTGCGTTCGGCCACGGTGTTTAAAATTCTGTTGATAGTTATGGTATCGGTGGTAGTCATAGGTTAAAACTTTTCCAAGGTTTGCTTAATTTTACTGATAACTTCGGACGGAATAAAATGGGCTTTAATCATGTAATCGGCCGCGCCCAGTTCAAAACAGCGATCAATCTGTTCTTTTTGCCCGATGTTGGATAAAATAATAACGGGTACGGCGGCAACGGCCGGATCCTTTTTTAATTCTTCCAGCACGGTAATACCGTCTTTTTTTGGCAAAATCAAATCCAATAAAATAATGTCTGGCAATTCTTTTTTGGCCTGCCTTAAACCCTTTTCGCCGTCCGTGGCCGCCGTGATCGCAAAGCCCTCCAATTCCAGCTTGGTGGAATACATTTGCAGTAAAAAGGTATCGTCTTCAATGATTAAAACTTTGAATTTGTTGGCCATATGTTTAAATTATTCTTCGGTTTTAGTAACTCTTAAAATTTCTTCAACCGTGGTCATGCCCAATAAAACTTTCATCCAGCCATCCTGGGTAATGCCGATAAACTTTTGCGCTTTCAATTCTTCTTCCACTTGGTTTTGCGGAAAACCCTTGGCAATAATATCGCGCATTTTTTCGCTGACCGTTAAAACTTCGGAAATGGCCAGCCGGCCCTTGTAGCCGCTTTCGCCGCACTGCACGCAGCCGTTGCCTTTGTAAACAATCATCTCCTTGTTTTCCTTAACGCCATCGTACCAAACCTCCGGGGGCAGATCTTTTAATGAATCCTCAATATCCTGCCGAATTTCGGGTGCCAAATCGGTTTTGGCCTTGCAATTGGGGCAAATTTTTCTCACCAGTCGCTGGGCTAAAATAAGATTTAAAGTGGAAGCCAGCAAAAACGGTTCGCCGCCCATATCAATAAAACGCGGAATGGCGCCGCCGGCGTCATTAGTGTGCAAAGTGGACAGCACAAAGTGACCGGTTAAGGCGGCGTGAATGGCCAGCTTGGAAGTTTCCTGGTCGCGGATTTCGCCGACCATAATTACGTTGGGATCCTGCCTAAGCAAAGCCCTTAAGCCGGTGGCAAAGGTAAAGCCGACCTCGGTTTTAACCTGCGACTGGTTAACGCCTTCCACGTAATATTCCACCGGGTCTTCCAAGGTGCTGATGTTAACGCCTTCCCTGTTTAACACCGATAAAGCCGAAAACAAAGTGGTGGATTTGCCCTAACCCGTGGGGCCGGTTACCAAAAACATGCCGTTGGGCTTTTTAATGTTCCGCTCCATGGCCTTTAACTGGTTACCCAAAAAGCCCAGCTGTTCAAAGGTGGGGGCGGTTTTGGGCGATTCCAAAATTCTCATTACCACTTTTTCCTGGTTGACCAAAGGAATGGTGGAAATTCTAAAGTCCACGTCGGCGCCGTTAACGTTTAAACGGATGCGGCCGTCTTGCGGAATGCGCGTTTCGTCAATCTTTAAATTGGACATGACTTTGATGCGCGAAATAAGGGCGGCGTGGACGTAAATGGGCAGCACAATGGAAGTATGCAAAATGCCGTCAATGCGGTAACGCACGCGGCTTTTATCGCTGAACGGTTCAATGTGGATATCGGAAGCGCCACCTTCAATGGCGTGGCGCAAAATAACCGAAACAATTTTGGAAACCGGCGCGGTTTTAACGATGTCGTCCAGTTTGGTGGGTTCGCCCGAATCAACTTTATTTTTAGGAGCGAATTTTTCTTCGGCAAAATCCAGCGCCTGGCTGACCTGCTCTTTTAAGTTCTGATAATTTTTGTAGCCCAAGGCAAAGCTGGCCGGAGAAATGATAAAATACTTAAGCCGATAATTTTTTTTGCGCGCTAAAAATTCTATCGCTTCCACGGCTTTGTAATTTTGCGGATCCACCAAACCCACTTCCAAAGCGTTGCCCTGCTGGCCAAAAATAAGCATCTGGTAATTTTCCGCCAAATCCTGAGGCAAAATTTTTAAAACCGACAAGGGTATTTCCTTGCCTTCCAAATTAACGTAAGGCATGCCCAAAACAGCGCCCTTGGCCTGCGCCAACGCTTCTTTGGCCACGGCCGGATCGGCGTTTAAAGCCGCCATTAAGGCCTGCTGATCATCGGCTTGGGCCAGTTTTAAATAACGCTGGTAAGCCGGTTCATCCAGCTGGCCGCCTTTTTTTAACTCATCTAAAATTTGTCTGCTGGTTTCGGACATGATAATGATTTAATAAAGTTTACCGACCCTGTTGGAGAAGAATCTCCGGCGGTTGGGGCAGCTGGAAAGGATTGGAGTTGCCCACTGCGCCGGCCTCAAACGGCATGGGAATCGGCTGTTTAAGCCGGTTCAATAAAGGATGGGAAAAAATATCCTCGGGCAAGGAAGTAATCAGCGCCTGCGCTTTAACAAGCGCGCTTTGGTACTTTTCCAGATTCAAACTGGTCTCCTGGCCACGCGCCAAGGGCAGTAACTGATAAAAACCGACGGTCAGGATAAATACCGCTAGAGCGAGCCAGACCAAGGGCTTAGCTGAAGAATGACTTCGCTGTTGTTTGTTGATAGACATAATCAATTTTGAGTGGCTGGAGATATTAAATAATAAGTCATTAGGGCCAAAGTATAATCGGTGCCTGCCGATAAAGTACTGCTAAAATCAATGGAGAGTACGTCCAGCAGGCGCATATTTTTTTCCAAAGCGTCCAGGAATTTTTTAAAAGCCGAGTAATCACCGCCGGTCAGGTTTAAGTTAATGCTTACCAACCGGATATTTTTATCCAAATTAAGATTAGCTTGAACCTCGGGCTGGCTGCCCGCTTTGGCTTTGGCCGCGGATCTTGAATCCGCTCCGCTAACCGGCGCTTCGCTTTCCGTAAAATCAACCGAATTAATGATAAAACCGTTGCTTCTGGCCAGCGCGTCCAATTGAGCGATCAGCTCCGGCACTCTGGGAGTATCCGGCAATACCTGCTCCAAAATCGCCACCTTGGCTTGATTTTTGACCTGCCAATCGGCTATTACTTTTTCCAGCTGCTTAATCTTGACCGCGTAATCTTCCAGGGCCTGTAGCTCCCCGATCTTATCCGGCAAACTGCCGGTTGCTACCTCGCGCAAACCCTGATATTTGGGAAAAACCAACCAAAATAATCCGACCGCTAAAACCAAAATAAAAACGGATCCAACAATCGGCTTATGATTTTTATTAAGCCACAGGTTAATCTGATTGGCCTGCTTCTTTTTTTTCTCGGCCTTGTTCATTTATTCGGTGTTAGCGGTTAAGAAAAAAACTTCGGGATAAAACTGCAAATTGACGTTAAAGTTGATTTCGCCGGCGGCCTGTTCACCGGCCAGGTTGCTGATCTTAACCTCCTTAATAATCCCATCGGCCTGCTGATAAGCCAGATACTGTTTGGCCGCTCCCAAATAGCTGGTAGCCACGGCCGACAGGGTAACCGTGCCGTCCACCGCCGTGTTAATATCCTTGTAATAAACATCAGGGGTAGTTACTTGCTGTAAATTGGCAAAAAAATTGGTCCAATAAACATGGCTATCCAACAGACCCTGAATGGCCGAAACCTTTTTGGACCAGGCACTTAAGGCCGCTTCTTTGGCCTTAAGCTGATTATAAACCATTTCGCTTTCATTGACTTTGGCCGTTATTGCCTGTTCCTGCTCGCTAATTTTTTGCTGATACAAAACCAAACCCAAAAACAGCAAGCCGGTCAAAGTCAGGCCGCCTAGGGCGGCGTAAATAAAATAAGGATAAAAATGCTTGTTGGGGAGCAGGTCGGAGCCCTCGGGAATCAGATTGACGTCAACGTTTTTGCTAAAACCGTTTGGCCGAGCTTCTTTGTTCAGCTGGTTTTTAATAATCCTGCCCTTGGCCTCTTTTTTGCCTAATAATCTGCTTAATAAACTGCCGCCGCTACCGTTAGACCGCTTGACCGGAAGTTGGCCGTTGCCCGGCTTAACAAGACCATTGCCGTTGTTATTAACATCAGCCCGGACGGACGGTTGAGGTGGCGTTGGCCCGGACAATTCTTCGGGCAAAACCGATTTTTTTGCC
Organism: Candidatus Komeilibacteria bacterium; assembly: GCA_030688315.1. Classification (GTDB taxonomy): domain Bacteria; phylum Patescibacteriota; class Patescibacteriia; order UBA1558; family UBA10009; genus JAUYIT01. The sequence goes on from JAUYIT010000032.1 coordinate 21,939, forward strand.
TCGGCATCCAAATCAAAAATCGGCACGATCGGCTTAAAATCAATTTTAGCTTTACCTGCCGGTTCAACGGATAAAACCGAGGCCTCGGCTGAGCGTTCGGCCGAGCTCACGCGAGGGCTCGCCGTAGCCGCCTGGGCTTTGTTTTGGCCAACGGCCGGCTGAACCGGCGGAACGCTATTTCCGTTTCCGTTACTGCCGGGCATATGCCAGGTCGGTTTTGGACCCAAAGAAGGCGCCTGATTGCCCTGACGGGCATCTTCCTCTCTTAAATCTTCAGGTAATAAATTAATGTCACTCATTGATATACAGCTGTAGTGTCATTGCGAGGAGACTCGACTTTATGTCGAGCCGACGAAGCAATCCCGATGAGATTGCTTCGTCCGCCAAATCGGCGGACTCACAATGACAATCAATTTATTTTATGTCCCTCATGGCCAAACCGATAGCTACGGCCATACGGGAACCGACTTCATCTAAAACCGCTTTTAAGCCGGCGTCATAAACAACTTTATCCCAGGGGTTGCCGATAATTGTGGGCTTGGCAAACAAATCTTCAAAATAACCTGATAAATTCGGCAAAAAAGCTGAACCGCCCGACAACACGATTTTTTCCACCGGGCGGCTGGCCTGGCCCTGATACAAATCAAAAACGTATTTAATTTCGTTAATGATGGGCGAAAGCGAAGCGGCAATGTTTTTATTAATCCCCTGCGGCTGGTTATCGGCCGACAAACTGACGCCAAAATCCCGCTTAAACTGTTCAGCTCGCTCCAAAGAAATATTCAAACTTTGAGCAATGGCTTTGGAAATAGAAAGTCCGCCCAAATCAATACTGCGGTTTAACACCGGCACGCCCTTTTCAATAATGCAAATATCGGTGGTTATGGAACCAATATCCACGATCATAATCGTACCCGGATCCGAACCGATTAAGGAACGCGATAAGGCAAAGGCCTCGGTTTCCAAACTGATCAGCTTAAGGCCGGCTTGCCTAAAAATACTCATATAACGGCTGACCAGATTTTTGGGCGCGGCCGTAACCAAAACCCGGACGTTTTCGCCTTTAACCGCGGGCTTAGCTAACGAATCAGGTAGTTTATCGGATGCTTTTGCAGACCCGTTTTTTTTGAAATTGAATAAGGGAAAGCCCTTCTTTTTTAACGGCTTAATCGGCTCCAAAGGCGACTTAACTGTGCCGTTGTTTTCCTTGATTATTTTCCAATCCAAAATCATTTCTTCCAAAGGCAGGGGCACGTACTTTTTGGCCTCCCATTTGATGGCCAAAGCCAGATCTTTATCCGACATGGCCGGCAAAGTGATGATGGAATTGAACACGGAAAAAGTGGGCAGGGCGGCAATAGCCAGATTGGTGCCGACCCGCGACTTGGCCACCACGTTTTTTAAGGAATTAACGATTTTAATTTGGTTTTCTTCCGACTTGCTGTGGACAATATCGGTTACAATATCGGCGTAACCGTAAGTCATTAATCGGGGCCTGCCGTTTAACGAAGATAGTTCCACGATTTTAATGCTGGCCGTACCGATATCCACGCCCAAATAACTTTCTTTTGAAGCGAACAAACCCATAGTTTAAAATTGGGATTATAATGAAGTAGAATTCTCTGTTTTCAGGATAAATTATACCACAAAAACGATAAACGACCAAGATAAAATGCGGGGATAACAAAAGGCCTTGCCCTCAACCGTCATTGCGAGGAGCCCGCGCGACGAAGCAACCCCGATGTTTATACCAGTACAACGGGATTGCCACGCCGAGCTGAGCTCGGCTCGCAATGACCAAAGGGCAAGGCCTTCGTTAATCAATCTGTAAGGTTGAGTACGCCTCGCGCCAAATGGGCAGGCCCTTGGATAAATCTTCCAAACCGGGCGGAGTATTAACCACCACCCGGCCGTCATAAATTATTTTTTCGGCCGACTGGCTGGACGCTTTGTAAAATCTTTCAAAACTGAACTGTTTGGCCATTACCAAACCGTTAACCACCAACTGCTTGGGAGCAACCGAATCATTGCCCGTTTTAAACTGCCCGCAACCGACTATCGGGCAGGCCAGTCCGTCTTGGCCCAAAACAATAAACGTGCCGACTAAATTGGCAACCGACGGGTCAATAATAACGTCGCCTTTAACAATCCAGGCAATAGAAGCCAGATTCTCAATTTGTCCGCTGACCGGGTTGCCTTCATAAAATAAATTGCTGTTAATGTGAAGATTGCCGTCAATTACCACCGTGCCGGCGCCGGCAGAGTTAACATTGCGGGCGTTAAAAAAGGTCATCGGCGAATCAATGGTAAAATCGGTCAGACCGGCGCCGCCAAAATAATACACTTCCCCGCCCAAAGTTTTGGGCAGCAACGCGTCCACATCCGTATTAGCGTAAACGGTTTCATTGCCGTCCAAAATCCTATCAAAATCAATGATACCGGTAATGGTTTTGTATTTCTGACTCACGTTAGGAAAACCCAAATCGCGATAAGCCGAACTGACGCAGGTTGGATCTTGGCTGATTAAATTAATAATGTTTCCGGTGGCTAAAATACAGTAACTGGAATTATAACTGCCTTCGGGCGCCGTGGCCGTATCGGGCGTGCCCACGTTATTCCGTCCGTATATGGAGCCGTATTTTGTTTCCAGCCAAGGCACGTTTAAGGAGCCCTCAAACTGCACCCAGCCCGGACCGATCAACGACCCGTCTTCCACCCCGCCGGCCCAGCCAAAACCCTTCAGCGAACGCTGGCTTAAGTTGGCGTGGACGCAATTATCATCGGGCGGAGAAAAATCGCACCAGTTGCCGCGCAGCTGCAGCCAGCCGCTTTGATCGTAACTTAAATATTTAGCCCAGCCGGTCACCTGGCCGGTGGCCCGGGAATAAACCGCCTGCGCCGCTGCCCCATCCGGTGTTAAGCCATAGGCCTGGCAGGTTACGCCCAAACACAGCCAGCCCAAATTGGAATCCCAGGCCCAACCGCTCATGGTGTAATCGGCGTTCATTTGCCAGCCGTAATTGGGCGGACAATACTTAATGGGATTACCATAATAAGTGTTGTCGCAGTTAAGCGACACCCAGCCGTAGTTGGAACTCCATAGCCAGCCCGAAATTGAACCTTCCACGCCCAGCTCATTAATGCTGTTGGTAAAACCGCTGACCGAGTTGTCAACGTCGCGAACTTCCACCTTGGTCACAAAAGTGGAAGTGGAGTTAAAAATATGCGTATCAATATAGCCGGCAAAACCGGTTTCCCAAGCCGTGTCAAAAACGCCGTCGTTTTCCCAATCCCACCTAAAATCCAGATCGGTCAAATCGTCTTCGTAATCCGAAGAGCAATTGGCGTTGTATCTGTAAACCTGAGCGGGATCATTGGATGTGGTAGGGCTAACGGTAAAACAGGCCTGCGGCGCGCTGTTTTCTTCCCAATTAAAGCGCAGTTGAAACACTTGCGGAGTGATTACTGTATTATTGGTTTGCAAATGCAATTTAAAATACAAACCCGTGCCCACGGAGCCGTTAAACGGCACGGTTATAGCATCTGGCACAATTTGACCCGGAAAACTAAACCAAACATTTGAGCTAGGGACGCCGCTGGTATCGCCGTACCAATCCACGCCGTTATTGGAAACCTGGTATTCTAAAGTTTTGCCAAACGGCCACTGCACGGGTTGGAAAGCTACGCTTAAAACATTGCCATTGCCGATTCCTGCTAATAAATTGGTTGATTGAACAGTGCCGTTGGGATGATAATTAGGCGGGTTATCCGACAGTTCGATTCTGGCTTGCACCGTATCCCAGTCAATCCGAGTTGTTGCGCCCTGAAAAGCGGCATCATTAAAACTTTCCACAAAATAATGGGCGCCGTGATTGGTGGCGCGATGAGCCAAAGATAAAGAAACTTGAGTGTAATTGCTCCATTCCAAACCGGTTTCCTGCGCCCGGACTCTGACTAATAAGGTAGGCGCGTTGATTTTGGAAGTGGAAAAATAGTATTTGCGACGATTGTTGGCAATAGTTTCGTAATTGGCCACCACGTTGCTCCAGCTTTGTCCGGCGTTGTTGGAATACTGGATATCCCAGGTACTGG
>JAUYIT010000020.1 GCA_030688315.1 Candidatus Komeilibacteria bacterium
CTGCCAGCCCGAAGGGCGTGGCCTTTCGGTCAAAATTTTCTGCGAATTTTCCAATAAAATCAGGGCTTTACCCGCCTTAATAAGGCGGTTCGAGCCAATCTTTTTCAAAAGCTCCGCTTTTGCTTCAAAATTTCCTTCCAAGAGTGTTTTTTGAGCCATATTTGCTTCGTTTATCCAGTTTTTAAGCGGTTCGAGCCACTGATTGCCCTTGCGCCCCAAAAGGGCGATTTTTTGTTTTAGAGCGGCTTTCTTTTCTATAGGAGATAGATGTTGTGGATAAAGGGGCTCTTGACAGCTTAATGAGCTATGTATATCATACTATACATAGCTATTGTAGAGCTATAATATAACGAATTATGTCCAAAAACCCGCAAAAATATCTTCAAGCCCTTGGTATACATAGCTTACAACAGGCCTTGGTTGCTTATAATCCTTGGTGGAAAACAAAATCTTTTTCTGTTCTAGGGGTGCCTGATTTTAAACGGGACGCGTTTATTCAAGCTATGCGCCATACCGAGGCGAATCATGGACTCGCTTTGTTAATTAACGGTCCACGGCGTGTTGGCAAGACAACCATTATAAATCAGGTTATCCGTTGTTTAATTGAAGAAAAGAAAGTTCCAGTAAACAGGATTCTGTTTTTTTCGCTTGATGACCCATTAATCCAGCAGTTGCCGCAAAAAGACCAAGGTACTTTATTTGAAGCGTTGCTCGCGCAGTGGGCGCAAGTTGCCGGCACCGCTCTTAGAACATCGCCAAATACGCTATATTGTTTTCTTGATGAGATTCAACGTTTGCCACGTTGGGAATTGTATATTAAGCGCTATATTGATTTACGATATCCGATTCGTTTTATTATTTCAGGTTCGGCATCACATACTATTTTCAGAAAATCCTTGGAAAGCTTGCTTGGTAGATTGGTTGATATTTCGCTACCACCTTTTACTTTTCGCGAGTATGTTCGTTACCATCATCCGGAGCATGGAGTTTTTTTGAATAAATTAGCGGAAGATGTCTTGGATATTGGTGAGGCATCGTCAGTAATCCAATTTAATCGGCGTTTAAGCGAAGAAATAAAACCAAGCGCGATTCAACAATGGAATCGTTATGCGGATGAATATGCCCAAAGAGGAGGCTTTCCTCAATTGTGGATGATGGGCACTGCCGTCGAGCGTTCTGTGTTTATTGATCAGCAGTTTGTTGAACGTGTTACCTTGGAAGATTTGCGTTTGGTGAAGGAAATAAGACGGCCGGAAATTTTTCATCAATTTTTGCGTTATGCTTTTGCTAGGACGAGCCAGGAATACAATCTTGAGGAGTTAGCGGGGTTAATTCATACGACACGCGTAACGCTTACTGAGGCGTTGCCGCTTCTCTTGCAGACAGAGTTAATTCGTAAAGTTGAACGTTTTACCGGCAAGCCGGTGCGTTTGCGTTCCACGCATGCTAAGTTATACGCGGCTGATCTTATGCTGATGCAGGGGATAACAAAAATAATTACTTCTCTTGAAGGAGAGGAGCGTGGCAGAATTGCGGAAACGCTTGCGCATAATGTGATTAGATTATTTCCTGGTGTTTCGGATATCTCGTATTATCGTGAGCCAAGCGGTCAACAGGAAGTTGATTTTGTGGCGCGAGTTGGGAGTCGCGTGGTACCGATTGAAATTGTTTATAAAAATCAAATAGATAGCCATCATCGTGATTCAGTCCGTTCATTTTTAGAAACGCATGGCAAGCAAAATAGTTTTGGCATTTTGGTTACCAAAGAAGATTGGAAAATTGAACAGCCAATTCTTGAAATACCTTTGTCAATTTTTATGTTGACGGCCTAGATTGTTATAGAATTAAGTTCTATTGGTATAATTTGTTGATTTAGGTGGCGCGCGCCCAAAGGGCGCGATGAAAAATCGCGCGAAACGTAGAGAACCCGTCATTTAGGGCGTCGCGCGTTGGGCAATGCTCGGTAGTTTGCTTTATCATTACCTTTATTTTGGTATTTTACTGATCGTGGGTTTAATCTGGGGGTCTGATATATTCGTAAGTGATTATTGGCATCTAGCTGGCACTATCATTCTTTACCCTGTTTGTTATTACCTGGTAGGGGTAATCCTTAATAAAACTGGATTGCGAAAACTATGAATTCCATTAAAGAATGCTTTGCCATAATTTTAAACAGCAATGAAAAGGACAGTCGTCTGGCTGCGCGCCAGGTAAGAAAGCTGTTATACACAGCGCAGGGCAGGGATGAACGCAAGGATACCAATAAAATTATCAATACCGCTCCGCAAAATTACGCTCAAATTAAGGATGACTGGCGGCAGGAAAATTTTGTTTTAGCTATCTCTGTTATTTATTTTACGCACGATAAAGAAGAACAGCCGGATTTTCTCTTTCCTTGGCTTTTTCAATTATTAATTCATCAAAACGGCGTTATCCGCTACGCTGCTGTGCGAATGCTGGAAAATGAAATCTGGCCGCTAACTGCCCATATTCGTTTTCCCGGCCATCCTGGCGGATATTATGGAGAATTAAAACCGGCTTTGGCTGACAGTATTATTTATTCTCTTTTACTAAAATTAAACGAGTTATCGGCTGATTTATATCGGCCGGCATATAAAAAATACAAGTATGTAGATTCTTTGCCGGCTAGCCCTTACAAGTCAGTGCAAATGGTTTTAGCGCAACTGGAAGAATTAAGCTCGTCAAACTATGTGGACAGTTTTAACCGCTAGTAATATAATAACAATGGAATAGTGAGAGTCGGTGCGGTTACGGCTTCACCGAGAGCCCGGCCGGGCATTACAGGAGCATAATTGAGGGTCGGGGAGCTTGCCAAAGATCAAAACAAGCGATGAAATCTTGTTTTCCTTTAAGTAGCTCGCTGTTCCCACAAAAAACTCTCAAAACGAGAGTTTTTTGCTATAAAAGAGGATTAATGAGACAGTATTGTGTTGATCTGTACTAAGGGCTGTCTCATTTGTCTTATTTTGCTATTATTGCCCTGACCGAGACGCCTCAAAATCGCTCTTGAAAAATATCTTAAAACCCCTTATAATGCTTGTAAAGTTGTGGTGTCAGACCGACAGACACTGCCATCTACTTTTAGTATCGAGTACCGAGACACTTAAGGCGTTAGTGCGACCGAGATTGTATAATAAAATGCCTTAAAATTTAAGTTTACTGTAAATTATTTTCTATGGTATAATATGCTTAGAGAATAGTGAACAAAAAATATGGCTAAAATCAGCGAAAAAAAATATAAAGAAGTGATCTTATATCTTGCGGAAAAGCTTGGCGGCGAGATAAAAGGTAAGAAAAAACTGGCGAAATTATTGTATTTTGTTGATTTTGATTTTTTTGAAAAGTTTCAAAAATCTTTGACTGGTGATGTCTATAAAGCATTGCCCATGGGCCCATTTCCTATAACTATGGAAAGGGTGCTTACTGATATGGCCAGAGAAGAAAAGATTACTATAAAATTTGAAAAAGTACGGGCAGATTATAACCCGACAGAGATTTACAGGGTCAAAAAGAAAATAGAAGGGAATTTTTCTAAAGAAGAGCAACAGATATTAGATAGAGTCGTTTTGAAGTATGGTAATTTATCAGGCAAGCAATTAGAAGATTTAACTCACGCCGAAGCGCCATATATTGGAACAGCGCCTAATCAGGAAATTGCTTACGAATTAGCTTATTACCGCGGCACTAACATGGATGAAAATGCTTAATTTTGTTTTTCATCCTCGTTTTGAAAAAGAATCCGCCAGTCTAAAACGGCGGTTTCCTTTTTTTAATTCAGGCCTGGATTCATTTAAACGAATCTGTGAAGTTCAGTTTGACCCAATAAACCCAAGGCAGGTTATCCCTCCGGCAAAATTACATAGGATAAAATCTTTTAATAATTTTAGCATCTGGAAAATAGAGTTGGCGGTAAAAAATTTACGACCTAATCAATTTCCAAGAGTCTGGTTTGCTGTTCAGGGCGCGACAGTCGCATTTTTATGTGTTGCTACTCATATTGATAATCATGATGATAACGCTATGGATAGAGAGGCGGAAACATTAGTTAGTTCATTTTTTAATTAATTTAAGGCGGCGTGCCAGCTTTGCTGGCATGGCCAAATTGCGGCGGCAAAAAGAAAGCCCGCCAAAGGCGGATAAAATGCCGGCTAAAGGCCGGCTGGGAGACAGGGCGGGGCGGAATTCCCCCCAAACCCCCCTTCCGCCCCGCCCTAAAAAATCAGAAAACAGCTAGCTGTTTTCTGTAAAATAAATACGAGCTTTTTGTAAGAGGCTCTGCCAGTAATTTTCCTATGTTTTTAAATAAAAGAAAAAAGTTGCTGTTAATTGGCTTCTTTTTTTTGTGCGCGCTTTTTATCTGGCAGGTGCCTAAAAAACCGGCCGTTGACGCCGATTGGCAGACGCATCTGGCCGTGCCCTCCCTTGCCGAATTTAAGGATAATCTGGTATTTATCAAAAACGTGCGTAATTTTCGCTATGGCCCCACCGAGGAGGAGATGCAACCGGCCTATTACGATAAAACCTATAATCTTGAAGAAATCAAGCAGGTCTGGTTTGTGGTGGAGCCGTTTAACGGGCAAAAATATCTGGCCCATACTTTTTTGTCTTTTGAATTTGAGAGCGGGGATTTTTTGGCGATTACCATTGAAGCGCGCAAAACCAAAAACCAAAAATACGGCATTATTAAAGGCGCTCTGCGAACTTTTCCGCTGATGTATATCGCGGCTGATGAACGCGACGTGGTTTTACTGCGCGCCAATTTGCGCCAGGATAACGTGTACACCTACCCCGTAAAATTGGCCCGTCCGGAAAATGCCCGGCTATTGCTGACGGATATGTTGGAACGGATGAATGAGCTAGTGGTTAAACCCGCCTGGTACAACACTTTTTTAGCCAATTGCACCTCCAGCATTGTTTACCATGTTAACCGGGTTTCTCCCAGCCGGGTTGGTAATTTTTCTTGGAAATTATGGTTTACCGGTTATTCCGACCGCTTGGCTTTGCAGATGGGCCTTATCGATACCGATTTATCCTTAAAACAGGCGCGTCAAAAATATTTGATTACCCCGCGTTCCCAACAGATCGGCGACGCGGAGGATTATTCCCGGCTGATCCGGCAGTTTGAATAATGGTTTTTGTACATTTTATACACAATTGACAAAATATTAAAACCGGCCTATATTTAAATCAGGGAGTATTAATCAATTAACCTTTAAATATATGGACGAAAACAAGGATAGCGGCGGTAGTACCGCTTTAATCTGGCTGGCAGCCGCCTTAGGCGCCATTTTTGTCATCGTACTATTCATCTTTTTTGTTAAAAACGATGGCATAAAAAATACCGACGGCGATGACAAGATCCAGATCAACGTTAACCTGCCTGAACTGGATAACAGTGAAAACTCTGATGATTCTAATCCGTCTAATTAATTAAAATAAAAATATGACCGATAAAAAACCCATAAATAAAACTCAAAAAATTGAGAGCCAGGTCAAAGTTATGCTAAACAAAATGTCGGGACAGGTTAAAGAACTCAAAATAAAATACGATAATCTGGATGAAGGTCAAAAAAAGCGTTTGCTTAAGGGAGTAGGCGCGGCCGCGGCGGTGCTGGCCGGCATCGGTTTGGCATCTAGGATTGTTAAATCAAAAACCGGCCGAAAATAATTTTTGACAGTTTTGTAAACCGGTTGTTGCTGATAGTCGCTCAACCGGTTTTTTGATATAATTTGCCTATGTATGGTCAATGAATTTAAGGTAAAAATAGAACGGTTGGTGTTTGGCGGCGAGGGCTTGGGCTATTTTGATAATCGGCCTGTTTTTGTGGCCGGCGTACTGCCCGGGGAAGAGGTGTTGGTTAGACCGGTCAGAATCACGAATAAATTCGTTAAAGCGGTGTTACTAAAAGTTTTAGTTGCTTCTTTGGAACGGCGCGAACCACGCGAAGATCATTATTTAAGCTGTTCGCCCTGGCAAATTATGCCGGAGGAACGGCAGTTATTTTATAAACAAGAGCTGACCGAGCAGGTGTTTTTAAAATTCGCCAAAGACCTGCCCTTAGAAAGTCCGGAAATTATTGCCAGCCCCGAGGCCTGGGGTTATCGCGACAAGCTGGAATTTAGCTTTACCCAAAATAATCAGGGCGAATTAAGTTTGGCTTTTAATGAGCGTTACAGTTATAAAAATTTTTCAGCTTTAACCGGCTGTGCTTTAGGCCATGTACTGCTTAACGATTGCGCCGGTCAAATTTTACAAAAATTAAAGGAAAATAAAATCAAGCCGAATGCTTTAAAAAATCTGGTTGTTCGTTACAGCTATTATGAAAATAAATGTTTGGCCGCTTTGTACGTGACTGACCGGAATTTTCTCGATTTAACCGTTAACGCGCCTAATTTGTCGGGTCTGTTGATTGCGTATTCCGATCCGCGCCACCCAGCGGCAATAACCGATCAGGTTTTGCGTCAGCAGGGTGAAAATTTTTTACTGGAAAAAATCGGCCGATGTTTGCTAAGTTATCATTATGAAAGTTTTTTTCAAATTAATCCTCCCGCCTTTGAGGCAGTGATTAAGTTTTTAAATAAAAATCTGGACGAAGGCGCGGGCGAGGCCGTTGATTTGTATGCCGGCGTGGGCGCCTTGGGCCTGCCCGTGGCGGGCGGGTTTGCTAAAATGGCCAGTGTGGAAATTGACCGGCGCGCCTGCCGTTCGGCCAAATACAACTTGGCCTTAAATCATCTGGACAACACCGAAGTGATTTGTTCGGCCGTGGGCAAATACGAACTGGACCAGCTGATCAACGCGCAAAAAACGGTTTTTGTGGATCCGCCGCGGGCAGGGTTAGAACCAAAGATTGTCAAATTATTACTGCAACAACGCCCCCGGCAGTTGGTGTACCTGTCCTGTAATCCGGCCACGCAGGCGCGCGACTGGGCTTTGCTTAAAGAGGCGTACACTGCCGTCAATTGGCGTTTGTTTGATTTTTATCCCCAAACCCCGCACGTGGAAAGCTTGCTGATTATGAAAGCAAGGCCGCGAGTCAGCGATTAGGCAGACCTAAAAACCCCGTCTCAATTTAAGCAATTATATGGTATAATATCGGCATGGCGGATAATAAAAATTACAAAGAGTTTCCTCAACCTCTGGGGTTTAAAAAACTGATCGGCCCCAGTTTTATTATTTTGGCTTTGGGCCTGGGTTCGGGCGAGGTGATTTTATGGCCCTACCTTTCGGCCAATTACGGTTTAGGTATAATTTGGGGCGCTTTGCTGGGCATCAGTTTTCAATTTTTCATTAATATGGAAATTGAACGCTACGCTTTGGTAAAAGGCGAAAGCGTGTTTGTGGGTCTGCACCGCTTATACAAAGGCGCGGCCTACTGGTTTATTATTTCCACTTTTATCGGTTTTGGCTTGCCCGGCATTATTGCCGCTTCGGCCAAAGTGCTGGCTTCCATCTTTGGCTGGGAGGATTTTAGATGGCTAGCTATGGGTTTGCTGATTTTTATTGGTCTCATTTTATCTTTGGGCAAAACAGTTTACGGCTTAATGGAACGGCTGACTAAGATTGTTATTTTTTTGGGCGTGCCCTTTATTTTTGTGCTGGCCATATTATTGAGCGAGCCCGCGGATTGGGCGGCCCTGCTTAAGGGTTTGGTCGGTCAGGGCAACGGTTATAATTTTTTACCCCAGGGCATCAGCTTTGCCGTGTTTTTTGCCGCTTTTGCCTATGCCGGCGCGGGCGGCAATCTTAATTTGACTCAGTCCATTTACGTTAAGGAAAAGGGTTATGGCATGGGCGCCTATGCCCAAAAGATCGCCGGTTTTTTCCGTTTAAAAAAGCACGAGCCGATCCGTCTTTCGGGCCACGATTTTGATCCGCATCCGGCTAACCTGGCCTTGTTTAGAAAATGGTGGAAGCAGGTTAACCTAGAGCACGGCTTGGTGTTTTGGCTGATCGGTTTGCTATCTATTTGTTTTTTGGCGATTCTGGCTTACGCCACGGCTTTTGGTTCCGCGGATAATATTGAGGGCATTAATTTTGTTATTAATGAAGGCCTAATCATCGGTTCCAAGTTAGGGCCGCTGTTGGGCTTATGCTTTTTGGCCGTGGTGGCCGTGTTATTATTTCAAACCCAGCTGGGCGTGTTTGATTCCACTTCCCGGATTGTGGCCGAAAACGTGGCCTTAAAAAAACTAGGCCAAGAGGGGAGCGGCTCAATTAATTTATCCAAAATCTATTTTGTCTGCGTTTGGTTGTTGGTAGCTTTTGGCATTATCTTGTTTTCCTTTAATATTTACGAACCCCGCGCCTTAATTGTGGCTGGCGCGATTTTAAACGCTTTTTCCATGTTTGTCCACATCGCTTTGGTTAATTTAATGAATCGCAAAGTTTTGCCCAAATCCTGCCAGCCGCATTGGTTTAGAAAGCTAGTGATAATTTTGGCCTGGCTGTTTTTTGGAATTTTTTCCGTTCTTACTTTAATCAGTTATTTCTAAGCAATTTTAACCAGCCATTATCATGTTTAAAGATTACGCCGAAATTTTAAGCAAAGACAACGATAAAATAAAAAATTTAAGAAAGCTGAATCTTAAAAAATACCGCGACGAATCCGGCCTGTTTGCGGTGGAAAATTTCAATATTGTTTTGGACGCCGCCCAGTCCGCCATTTTACCAGAATCGCTGTTTATTACCCAGGAGTTTTATCTTAAGAATAAAGCCAAGCTGGAGCAGTTTTTAAAAAATCTTGAACCAAGCGCCGTTTTTGTGGTCAGCCAAAAAATCGCTAAAACTTTTTCCAATCTGGAAGAACCTTCCGGGCTGACGGCGATTTACAAAAAAAGAATCGGTCAGCTGGATATGTCCAAAAATGTTATTTACCTTAACGGCATCAGCGATCCGGGTAATTTGGGAACAATTTTGCGCTCGGCTTTGGCCTTTGATTTGCCTAATCTGGTGTTGGATGAAAACTGCGCCGATGTCTATGGCGCCAAAACCGTTAACGCGGCCAAGGACGCTATTTTTAAGCTGAATCTTAAATTTGACAAGAATTTAACCGTTTTAAAACAACTCAAGGAATCAAGAAAAATCATTGCCACTCGGCTAAAAAAATCCGCAGACATTAAGTCCATCAAAAATTATCCTTTGTTCTGCCTGGTTTTGGGTAGTGAAGCCAAGGGCGTGAGCGAGGAAATTCAAAAGCTGACCGACGTTTTTTTGCGCGTTCCCATTGGCCGGGACATTGAATCCTTAAACGTGGCTTCGGCCGCGGCCATTATCTTCTATTTAATCAACAACTAAAATTTGCTATAATACTTTGTATATTGATTTATAACATGGCTAAGTTAATCAACAATCTCAAGGTCTGGCTGGTAACCGTGGATATGGGTTACGGCCACCAGCGCGCCGCTTATCCTTTAAGGCACATCGCTTATCAGGGTATTATCAATGCTAATAAGTATAAGGACATTCCTAAACTTGATTTGGATAATTGGTCCAGCCAAAGGAAATTTTACGAATTTATTTCCCGCTTTAAGCGCGTGCCGATTATCGGTGGCGCGGTTTTTGGCATTATGGACTGGATTCAGGAAATTCCTAAGTTTTATCCCAAGCGCGATTTGTCCAAGCCCAGCTTACAAGTATTAACCGCCACTTCTTTGATTAAAAACCGCCACTGGGGCAAGCATTTAATTGATTGGCTGGCACAAAAACCCCTGCCTTTGGTGACTCCGTTTTTTGCCACCGCCATCATGGCCGAGGTTAATAACTATCCCGGGGAAATTTATTGCATTATTTGCGACGCCGATATCAGCCGCGCCTGGGTGGCATCCGAGCCCACGCAAAGCAAGATTATTTATTTTGCTCCCAATGAGCGGGTGGTGGAGCGCTTACAGCAGTACGGCGTGCCCAAAAACAGAATTCATCTAACCGGCTTTCCTTTGCCCGATGAAAATTTGGGCTACCCGGGCTATAAAATCATCAGGGAAGATTTAAAGCACCGTTTGATTAATTTGGATCCCAACCGGGTTTATTTGAACAAGTATCAGGATACGTTGCTTAAAAATTTAAAGATCAGCAACTGGCCCAAAAAATCCAATCATCCGTTAACGCTCACGTTCGCGGTTGGCGGCGCCGGAGCGCAACGGGAATTGGGTGGGCATATTTTGCAATATCTGGGCCAAAAGATAAAACTCGGGGCTTTGTCCGTTAATCTGGTAGCCGGTATTCATAATGAGGTGCGCCATTATTTTCATCAGGCGGCTAAAAAGTTCGGCTTAGCCAAGTTTTTAGGCAAAACCGTTAACATCATTTATGAACCCGATAAGCAGGAGTATTTTAAAAAGTTCAATCATTGTTTGCGCACGACCGATATTTTGTGGACCAAACCCTCGGAATTGTCTTTTTACACGGCTTTGGGCTTGCCCATTATAATCGCACCGCCGATTGGTTCGCAGGAAGATTTTAATCAGCAGTGGCTGATTTATTTGGGCGGCGGCATTAAGCAGGAAAATCCTAAATATATGGAGCAGTGGCTGTTTGATTGGATCAACAACGGCCGGTTGGCCGAAGCCGCCGCCGAAGGTTTTTTGGAAGCGGATAAAAACGGCAGCCAGAACATTATTAAGATTATCGCCGAAAATTATCGTTTAGACCAAAAATAACCGGACATTTAATTCAACAACAACGATGTGGTTTTCCATTGCCATTGCCTCATTTTTTTTACTATCCGTGGCCGCGGTCATTGACAAGTTTTTATTGACCAAAACCAGAGTGGTGCCTCTGGCTTTTGCTTTTTATATCGCTTTGGGCGGTATTTTAAGCAGTGCGCTCTTGTTTTTTGAAGCGGAATTTTATTGGCCCGCTTTTAGTCAGTTGTGGATTTTAGCGGTGGGGGGAGCGGCCTTGTTTTTCGGTTTGTATTTTATGTTTAAGGCGGTGGAAGTGTCGGAAGTTTCCAAGGCCAACCCGCTCATTGTCAGTTTAACCCCGCTGTTTGTTTGGTTGCTTTCGTTTGGGCTGGGTTTGGAACTTATTTCCTGGCAAAAAATTCTGGGCATTATTTTTTTATTAATCGGCGGCTATTATTTGTCGCAGGTGGGCCAAATCCACGCCCGGATAAACAAACAGGCCTGGCTGTTTATTGCCTTGGCCGCTTTAGGACTGGGGCTGGTTAATGTTTTAAGCAAGCTGTCTTATGATCAAATGCCCTTTATTTCTTCGTTTGTTTGGATAAGGTGGTTTACCTTGCTCGCGGCTATAATTTTTGTGGCAATCTCGGGCAAGTGGCAAGAAATAATTCTGGCCAATAAAAAATCCGGTCAGGAAGAGGTTAAAATCAAGTCAGCGCTGGGCATTTTTATTTTCGGCCAAGTTGCCGGCAGCGCGGGCGTGATTTTAATGCAGTACGCCATTAAACTTGGCAACGTGATTCTGGTTACGGCTTTAAGCGGACTGCAGTTTTTGTTTATTTTATTGCTGGTTTATCTGTTTTCAAGGTTTTACCCCAAAATTTTGCATGAAGATATTAGCCGGAATTTTATTGGGCAAAAGATTGCCTGGAGCTTGGTTTTGGTGCTGGGCGTTATTTTAATCTTTCTTTAAAATTATGATCGGAAATTATTATAAAAGAGTGTGGATTTTAGCCGTCGGTTTGGTTTTAATTCTGGCCGTGGTTTGGCTTTATCAGGCGGATTTTAGCCAAAACAAAAATTTTGTTTTTGGGGTTACATTCAGCCAAAAATACGCCGAGGAGCTTAAACTGGATTGGCGTAAAACTTTACAGGCCCTGCTTAATGATTTAAAAATTAGGCAATTCCGGCTGGTGGCTTATTGGGATTTGTTAGAACCGGAACCCGAGCAATACAATTTTAGCGATTTGGATTGGCAGATTAATGAAGTGGCCCAAGCGGGCGGGCAGATAATTTTGGCTTTAGGTCAACGAGTGCCCCGCTGGCCCGAATGCCATTGGCCCGGTTGGGTTTATCGTTATAATGAAGCGGAGAGAAAAGAAAAAATTTTGGCTTTGCTGGAACAAGTTGTTAAACGCTATCAAAAAAACAAGGCCATAATTTCCTGGCAGGTGGAAAACGAACCCTGGCTTAAGGCCTTTGGCCAATGCCCGGTGCCGGACAATGATTTTTACAAACAGGAAGTGGCGCTAGTCAGGTCATTGGATAACCACCCGGTTAGCGTAACCGAAAGCGGGGAGCTAAGCACCTGGTTAAGGGGCGGTTCACAGGCCAACTGGCTGGGCATCAGCGTTTATCGCGTTACCTGGAACAGGTGGCTGGGCTATTTTTATTATCCCTTGCCGCCGGCGCATTATTATTTAAAAAGCCAGCTGATTAAATTTTTTACCGGTTCGGATAAGATTTATGTTTCGGAGTTGCAGACAGAGCCGTGGCTGGGTCAGCCCATTTTAAACGTCAGTTTGGCCGATCAGTATCATTCCATGGATTTGGATAAATTTAAAAATAACGTGGCTTACGCGCGCAAAACCGGTTTAAGCCCTATTTACCTGTGGGGCGCGGAATGGTGGTATTGGTTAAAACAACAGGGCGACGCCACAATTTGGAACGAAGCTAAAAAGATTTGGCAACCATAATTCGGCGGAAAAAATAATATTTTTTCGCCTCATTTCTATTACAATCTATATGAGTACATATAAACTCCTCGGCTCGGAAACGGAAAGTAAACTTTCCGTTTCGCTCGCCTTACGTCGTTTATGAAAAAGAAAATACCTTTACTTGAAGCGATTGCCGTACTGGTAGGTACTACCATTGGTGCCGGTATTTTGGGTTTGCCCTACGTGTTTTATCAGGCCGGGTTTTTAACCGGCCTGCTGATTATGACCGCGATTTTTTTAACAGTTTTACTGTTAAACCTGCATCTGGGTGAGATTGTTACTTCAACCAAGGGTTATCATCAGTTATCCGGCTACGCCGAAAAATATTTGGGCAAAACGGGCAAATACATTATGTTTTGTTCCGTGGTGTTTGGTTTTTACGGTGCTTTGCTGGCCTACATTATCGGCGAAGGCAAGGTGCTGGCGGCTTTAACGGGCGGCAGTCCGTTTGTTTACAGCTTGCTTTTTTTCGCCTTTGCTTCATTGCTGATTTATCTGGGTTTAAAAGTTATTGAAAAAGCCGAACTTTTTTTAACGGCCGGCATTTTGACGGTGGTGCTGTTGTTAGCTTTGTGGAGCACCAACGCCCTAAATTGGTCAAATTTGGCGGAGTTTGATTTGTATAAGCTGTTTATTCCTTACGGCGTGGTGTTATTTGCCATGGGCGGCTTATCGGCCATTCCCCAGCAGGCGCAAATTTTAGCCGGGCACGGTAAAAAATTAAAACTGGCCATTATCTTAGGCACTTTGATTCCTTTTTTGGTGTATTTGGTTTTTGCCGCGATCGTGATCGGCGTCAGCGGCAGCTCAACTACCGAAGTGGCCAGCATCGGTCTGGGGCTAACCTTGGGGCCGGCCATGATTATCGTTGCCAATATTTTTGCTTTTTTAACCATGTCCACCAGTTTTTTAACTTTGGGCTTGGCCTTAAAAAACACCTATAATTATGATTTTAACCTCAATAAAAAGTTATCTTGGCTGTTAACGGTCAGCGTGCCGCTGTTGATTTTTGTGGCCGGCTTTAATGATTTTGAAAAGGTCTTGGGTTTGGGCGGTGCTATTGGCGGCGGCTTGCAGGGCATTTTACTCGGAGTCATTTACATGCGGTTAAAGAAAAATCGTGAAAAACAGCCGGAGTACGAGTTTGCCAAAAGTTGGTGGATTACCGGTTTGCTGGCCTTAATGTTTATCGGCGGCATGGTTTACACTTTGTGGTATTTGTAAAAGCCGTGCCCTAGTGGTCATTGCGAGGAGGCCCGCTAAGCGGGCCGACGAAGCAATCCCGATGTTTATACCATGAACAACGGGATTGCTTCGCCGAGCTAAGCTCGGCTCGCAATGACCCTATGGGCACGGCTTTTTCGTCTTGATTTTCACTCAAAAACGTGTTAGGGTGAAATAATAAAAAATCAATAAATCACCACGATAATTATGAAAAAGTTATTAAAAAGCAAGTTTTTTTGGGTAATTTTTGGAGTTTTGGCTGTGGCCGGTATAGTTTTGGCCGTTAAAGGCAAGCCGGCCGTAACCGAAGAATACACGACCGATACCGTCAAACTGGGCAACTTGGTCCAGACCGTTTCGGCTACCGGCAAGGTGGAATCGGCTTCGGAAACCAATTTAAATTTTAAGGCCGGCGGCCAATTGCAAAACATTTATGTTAAAGCCGGTGATACGGTAGCAGTTGGCCAGCTGTTAGCTAGCTTGTCCGCCGGCCAGGCGGCTAGCGCGGTAGCTTCGGCCAGAGCAACCGTGGAGCAGGCCCAGGCCGATTTGGCTAGCGTGATAGCGGGGGCTCGCGTGGAAGATTTAGCCGTCACCGAAGCCAAGGTTGTTCAGGCCCAAGCAGATCTGGCGGCCAAGCAAAATTTGCTGGAACAGACCAAAAATGAAGTTACTCAAAACACCCTGTCATTAAAGGAGCAGGCCTTAAACCGCGCCAGCGAAAGTGTGTTTTTGGGCAAGGAATCATTGGAAGATATTGATAAAATCATTAATCACCCGACGTATGAAGATAAGCTGAAGAATTATACTTTCAGCTACCAAACGGCCAGCGATTCTTTTAACCGGGCACAAGTCAGCTGGAATGTTTTAAATAGCCGGGTTTCGGGTTATTCCAACGGCCAGACCGAAGCGGAATTGGTTGAATTTTTAAACGCGGCCACTGTTTTTCTTAATGATTTGGATAGGGCCTTAAACGATACATTTAACCTGTTGACCAAAGTGGCGGTTGGCGGCAGCATTACGCAGACAACGCTGGACACCTTTAAAGCCGACATCAATACCAATCAAACCAACGCGGCCGCTAAAATTGCCGTTGTGCAAACGGCCAAGGCCAATTTGCAAACCACTGGCGTGGAATACCAAAATTCCATTGATCAGGCGCAAACCGACATTGTTAAAGCCGAAGCCGCGTTAAAAGTGGTTCAAGCCGAATTGGTTTTAAAGCAGGCGGGCCCGAGGGATTATGAATTGTCTTTGGCGCGGGCCAAAGTCCGTCAACAACAGGCCAATCTGCAAAAAGCCCTAGCCGATTTAGGCGATTATACTTTAAGAGCGCCCGGCGCCGGCTTAATCAGCAAAATCAATTTTGAAAAAGGGGAGTACGTCAGTTTAAGCCAGCCGGTCATGTCCTTGATTGGCGTCAGCAATCTGGAAATTAAGGTGGACGCGCCCGAATCGGATATTGCCAAAATCAAAACCGGCCAAACCGCTTCCATTACTTTGGACGCTTTCGGTGACAGCCGGATTTTTAAGGGGCACGTGACTTTTATTGATCCGGCCGAAACAATTATCAATGACGTGGTTTATTACAAAATCAAAGTCAGCTTTGATAATAAGGAAGACGATGTTAAATCGGGTATGACCGCCAACGTCACCATGCTCACCAACAGCCGGCAAAACGTGTTATATATTCCGGCCCGGGCCATTGTGGAAAAAGATAATTCCAGGTTTGTTAGAATTCTGGTCAATGGCATTAAGGAAGAAAAGGAAGTGACCACGGGTTTGCGCGCCGATAACGGTTTGATTGAAATTTTGTCCGGCTTAACCGAAGGTGAAACGATTATTACTTTTATTAAGGAAAAGAAATAAATGGAACTGATCAAAGTTGTAGACTTAAAAAAAGAATACGTTAATGATGAAGTGGTTACGCCGGTTTTGGACGGCTTAAGTTTTGAAATTAAACAGGGAGAGTTTGTAGCCATTATGGGTCCTTCGGGTTCGGGCAAATCCACCCTCATGCATATATTGGGTTTTTTGGATCGGCCTTCAGCCGGAGTTTACACCTTTAAAGGCGAACCGACCGTTGATTTTGACGATAACCGGCTGGCCTTGATCAGAAATAAAAACGTGGGCTTTGTGTTCCAGTCGTTTTTTTTAATGAGCAAAACCACGGTGTTAAATAACGTCATGTTGCCCCTGGTTTATAATAATGAACCGGATAAAGAAGCTAAGGCCAAGCAAGCCGTGGCAGCGGTCGGCTTAACTCATCGCCTAAATCATTTTTCTTCCCAGCTTTCGGGCGGTGAAAAACAGCGCGTGGCCATTGCCCGGGCCTTGGTTAACAATCCGGACGTAATTTTTGCCGACGAGCCCACGGGCAATTTGGATTCCAAATCGGGTCAGCAAATTATGGAAATTTTGGAACGCCTCAATCATGAGGGTAAAACTATCATTTTGGTTACTCACGAACAGGATACTGCCAATCACGCGGCCAGAATCATCAAAGTCAAAGACGGTTTGATTGTTGATGATTTTAAGGTTACTGCCCGAAGATCGGCTCAAGACGGCGAATTGGTTAAATAATGAATCTCTTAACTATCATTAAGTTATCGCTGGTCAGCTTGCGGTCCAACAAAACCCGCAGTTTTTTAACCATGCTCGGCATTATTATCGGCATCTCCTCGGTCATCATTATCATGTCGGTGGGGGCGGGCGCGCAAAGCTTGATTTTTTCCCAGATTGAAAAAGTGGGCTCCAACTTGGTGGGTATTATGCCGGGAGCGGCCGATGCCGACGGACCGCCGGCCGCGGCCTTTGGCATTGTGGTTAAAACTTTGACTCACAGCGACGCGGCCGCGATTTTAAAAGAGGTGCCCGAGGTTATGGCCATCACCGCTTTTGTGCAGGGCAGTGAAACAGCCAGCTGGCAAAATCAAAAAGTTGATACCACCTTTATGGGCACGCAGTCCGCTTATACTTCGGTAGAGGATGTGGTGGTGGAGCAGGGCCGTTTTTTTACCGAAGCGGAAGAAAGGGCCATGGCCAGGGTCGTGGTACTAGGCGCTCAAGCGGCTCATGATTTATTCAGCGATCAAAATCCGTTGGGCCAAAAAATTAAAATCAGGCGGGAAAGTTTTGAAGTGATCGGCGTGTTTAAGGAGCGGGGCACGGTGGCTTTTCAAAAGCCCGACGAGCAGATTTTTTTGCCGTTGTTAAGCGCGCAAAAATTGCTGTTAGGCATTAACTACGTTAATTTAATGCGGGCTAAAATCAGCAGTTCCGATGAGGTAACGCCGGCCATTGAAGGCATTAAGCAGGTTTTGCGCAGCCGCCACAACATTAGCAATCCGGCTAACGACGATTTTGACGTTAGGGATCAGGCCGAGGCCTTAAAGGCGCTAACCGCCATTACCGATGGCTTAAAATTTTTTTTGGCCGCCATTGCGGCAATTTCGCTCATTGTGGGCGGGGTGGGCATTATGAATATTATGTACGTGGCGGTTAAAGAGCGCACGCGCGAAATCGGTTTGCGCAAAGCCGTGGGTGCCTTGCCAAAAAGTATCCTTAAACAATTTTTAATCGAAGCGGCCTTGCTCACTTTGCTGGCGGGCGTAATCGGTGTGATTGGCGGTGCCATGGTGAGCGGGCTGGTCGCGGTGGTGGCTAATTATCTTGGCTATTCCTGGAAATTCGTTGTTTCCTTGTTTTCTATTATAATCAGCGTAGCAGTGGCTTCGGGCATTGGCTTGATGTTCGGTTATTTTCCGGCTAAAAAAGCGGCTAAGCTTGATCCAATTGAAGCATTAAGATATGAATAGGTCATTGCGAGGAGCCCGCCGAATCGGCGGGCGACGAAGCAATCTTGACGAGATTGCTTCGCTCCCTGCGGTCGCTCGCAATGACCAAACAATTTAATGATTAATACTATTAAAATAGCCCTCATTTCTTTGAAAGCCAATAAGATGCGCAGTTTTTTAACGGTGCTGGGGATTGTGATCGGCATTACTTCGGTAATTATCGTTTTCGCGGCCGGCGAAGGTTTAAGGGGTTTGGTGCTGGCTCAAGTGGAAAGCTGGGGCTCCGATTTTATTCAAGTGGAAGCCAAAGTGCCGGCCGCCAGTCAGGCCTCAACCGAAAACGCCATTGGCCAGGGCAGTATTACCACGCTTAAATATGACGACGCCAAGCAAATTGCCAAGCAACCCAATATCAAAGATATTTATTCCGCCGTGCTGGGACAGGCCGTGGTAACCACCGCACAGGATTCGGAAGTGACCCAGTTGTGGGGCACCACCGACGGCTTTGTGCGGATTGATTCGGGCAAAGTGGCTGAGGGTCGGTTTTTTACCCAAGAAGAGGATAACGGCCTGGCCCGCGTGGCCGTGTTGGGCAGTGAAGCTAAAACCAAATTTTTCGGCGATTCCGACGCCCTTGGCAAAAACATTAAAATCGGCCGCCATAATTTTAAAGTCATCGGCATTATGGAAACAAAAGGCGCGGTTTTATATATGAACATGGATGCCATGATTTATCTGCCTTTGCAATCTTTGCAAAAATTAATTATGGGCATCAATCATCTGGCTTTTATTGTGGCCAAGCAAAAAAATCCCGCTGACGCGGACGCCACCGCCGCCGACATTAAAGCCCTCATGGCCCAACTTCACAACATCACCGATCCCGATAAAGAAGATTTTGCCGTAACCACCATGGTTGATGCCGTGGAAAATATCAATCAGATTTTGGGCGGCGTTACTTTACTGCTAATCGCTATTGCCGCGGTTTCCTTGTTGGTTGGGGGAGTGGGCATTATGAATATTATGCTGGTTTCGGTAACCGAACGGACCAACGAGATTGGCCTGCGCAAAGCCATTGGCGCTTCACCGGCCAAAATTTTAGCCCAGTTTTTATGGGAAGCGATCTTTTTAACTTTTTTAGGCGGCATCATCGGCATCATCCTCGGCATTGGTTTTTCGTATTTGGTTTCGGTGGCGGCTTCTTCACAGGGCTTTGATTGGGCTTTTAGCATTAAGCCCATGTCGTTGGTTTTAGCGGTGGGCGTTTCAGTTTTGATCGGTTTAATTTTTGGCTATTTTCCGGCTAAAAAGGCGGCCAAAATGGATCCCATTGAGGCCTTAAGGTACGAATAGTAGCGCATCTCTTGACACCTTTTTTTAATTTGATATACTTAATTAGCACTCAAGGTACTAGAGTGCTAATTGGCAAAGCCATAAAAAAGCGACCTATGGAAGATCGAGCCAGGGTGTTATTATCCCAAATCATCAGGGAATACCTTAAAACCGCCAGTCCGGTCGGCTCCCGCTGTTTGGAAGCCAAAAGCCGTTTAGGTGTTTCTTCGGCCACCATCAGAAATGAAATGGCTGTTTTGGAAAAAGAGGGTTACATTACCCAGCCCTATACTTCAGCCGGCCGCGTACCCACGCAAAAGGGCTACGAGTTTTTTTTGGAGCGCTGTCAGCCCGGCAAAGTGAGCGATAAGGAAGCCAAAGAAATCAGCGAACTTTTAAAGCAAAAAAGTTCCGATCAGTTGGAATTTAATATTAAACAATTGGCTAAAAAGCTGGCCCAGTTTAGCCAAGGCGCGGTGGTAATCGGTTTTTCCGAGGATGATTTTTACTACACCGGCTTATCAAATTTATTCAGCCAGCCCGAATTTCAGGATCCGGAACTTGTTTACGATTTAGGCCTGATCATTGATCGTTTGGATCAGGCGATGAATAAAGTTTTTGAAAACATAGCGGAGATTCAGGTTTTAATCGGTTCCCAAAACCCTTTTGGCCGCCAATGCAGCGTAGTGCTATCTTCTTGGAAAATTAGCGATCAAACCGGCATCATGGGTATTTTAGGGCCGATGCGCATGGATTATGAAAAAAATTTGGGTTTGCTGAATTTTATCAGAGCAAATATTTAAAATTGAAAATCATGGACGAACAACAAATAGTGGAAGATCAAACACAGGAACTGGAAATTAAATGCGCCGAATATTTAGCCGGCTGGAAAAGGGCGATGGCCGATTATGAAAATTTGCGCAAAGATAGCGCCAAACAGATTCAGCAGGCCGGTGAAACGGGTCAATTAAGGTCAGCTCTGCAAATTCTGCCTTTATACGAGCATTACAAGCTGGCAGTTGGCCATATTCCTAAAGAACAACAAGAGAACGATTGGGTTCAGGGTATTATGCATATTAAAAAGGCCTTTGAGGATTTTCTAAAAAGTTTAGGCATTAAGGCGATAGAGTCCGCGGGTCAGGAATTTAATCCGGAACTGCATGAAGCCATAGCCGAAGAAGAATCAGCTTTACCGGAAGGCCAAATAGTTAAAGAAGTCCAAACGGGCTATACCATGAATGATAAAGTTATTTTGCCGGCCAAAGTAATTATTGCTAAAAGTTAATATAAATATATGAGTTTAATAAAATGGACACCCTTGTGGGATCCCTTTGACGAAATGGACAAAATGATGTCGGGCCTGCCCAATATTCAGACCGGCGCTTTTGTACCGTCCTTGGATATTTATCAAGATAAAGATAATGTGATTGTGGAGACCCCGCTAACTGGCATTAAACCCGAAGATGTTAAAATTTCCATAGAAAATGACGTGTTGACCATTGAAGGCCGGACCGAAAAAAAGAGCGAAGTGGAAGATAAGGATTACTGGCGCAAGGAAGTTAGGGCCGGATCATTTCACCGCAGCGTGGCCTTGCCGGTCAGCGTTAACGGCGATAACGCCAAAGCCCAATACGAAGACGGCATCTTAAAAATCACTATTCCTAAGGAAGAACGAGCTAAAGCCAAAACCGTTACCATTGATGTTAAAAAGAAATAATAAAACATTAACATGAATCAAGACCAGCGAGGACAATTCAGTTTGCGCTTAATCCAAAAGTGCCCGGTGTGCGCCCGCGATTACAACGGCGGCCGGATTGAAATTTTGTCGGAAACTGACCAATCGTTTTTGGCCTACATGTCTTGTGGGTTTTGCTCATCCAGCATTATTGTGCGGGTGCTTACTTTGCCGCACGGTTTGGTGGGCAATGCCATTTTAACCGATTTACACGGTCTGGAAGTGTTAAATTTTAGCGATGTGGAGCCGGTCTTGTCCAATCAGGTATTGGAAATGCACCAACTGGTTAGCCAAGATGCCGCGTTTATTGATAAAATGAGAAATCTTTAAATAAATTTAATAATTTAAAACACTATGTCAAAAATATTAGGAATCGATTTGGGTACAACTAACAGCGCCATGGCCGTGATGGAAGGCGGTCAGCCAAAGATTTTGGAAAATAAGGAAGGCGCGCGTACCACTCCTTCCATGATTGCGGTTTCCAAAACCGGTGAACGTCTGGTCGGTTTGCTGGCCAAAAGGCAGGCCGTTACCAATCCGGCCAGCACTTTGTTTTCCATCAAACGGCTGATCGGCCGCAAGTTTGAAGACGAAGAAGTAAGCAGGGATTTAAAAACCATGCCTTTTAAAATTGTTAAGGCCGGTGAAGGCGTTAAAATTGCCATGGGCGATAAGGATTGGTCGCCGCAGGAAATTTCCGCTTTGGTGCTTTCTAAACTTAAAGCCGATGCTGAAGAAAAATTGGGTGAAAAAATTACCGAGGCCATTATTACCGTGCCGGCCTATTTTGATGACGCGCAACGGCAGGCCACCAAGGATGCCGGAGAAATTGCCGGTTTTACGGTTAAACGCATTATTAACGAACCCACCGCGGCCGCTTTGGCTTACGGTTTTGACAAGAAAAAAGAGCAAAAGATCGCGGTCTATGATTTGGGCGGCGGCACCTTTGATATTTCCATTTTGGATATTTCCAGCGACACCGTGGAAGTTAAATCCACCAACGGCGATACTCACTTGGGCGGCGACGACTTTGACCAAAGATTGATCAATTACATCATCGCGGAATTTAAAAAAGATCAGGGTTTGGATTTAACCGGTGACGCCATGGCCATGCAAAGGGTTAAAGAAGCGGCCGAAAAAGCCAAAATTGAACTGTCCACTTCTTCCGATACCGAAATCAATCAGCCGTTTATTACCACTGATGCTTCCGGCCCCAAACATTTGGTGATGAAGCTCACCCGGGCCAAATTGGAAGAACTGGTCATGGATTTGGTGGATAAAACTTTTGTGGCCGTAGAAAAAGCCATTAAGGATTCCGGCTTTGCTAAAAATGAAATTAACGAAGTTGTGATGGTGGGCGGTATGACCAGAATGCCCTTGGTGTTAAAAAAGGTGGAAGAATTTTTTGGCAAAAAACCCAATATTACCGTTAACCCCGATGAAGTGGTGGCTTTGGGCGCGGCCGTGCAGGCCGGCGTACTGCAGGGTGATGTTAAGGATGTATTATTGTTGGATGTAACGCCTTTAACTTTGGGTATAGAAACCATGGGCGGGGTGATGACCCCGTTAATTGACCGCAACACCACCATCCCAACTTCCAAATCGCAGATTTTTTCCACGGCCGCTGATTCGCAAACATCTGTCGAGATTCATGTTTTGCAGGGCGAACGGCAAATGTCGCAAGACAACAAAACTTTGGGTCGCTTCATTTTATCGGGCATTCCGCCGGCTCCCAGAGGCGTTCCTCAAGTTGAAGTGACTTTTGACTTGGATGCTAACGGCATTTTAAACGTTAAGGCCAAGGATAAGGCCACTAATACGGAGCAATCAATTACCATTACCGCTTCATCCGGCTTATCTAAAGAAGAGGTGGAAAAAATGAAAAAGGAAGCGGAATTGCACGCCGACGAGGATAAAAAGAAGCGGGCCATTGTGGACGCCAAGAACAATTCCGAATCCGTTATTTTTCAGACCGAAAAGTTGCTTAAAGAATCCGGCGATAAAATTCCGGCGGAACTAAAAACAGAGGTGGAAGTTAAAATGGAGGCCTTGCGCAAAGTTAAAGACGGGGATGATGTTGAGGCCATTAATAAAGCGCTGGAAGAAATGAATCAGACCGCGCAAAAAATGGGTCAAGCCATGTATCAGCAAGCTCAACAGCAAGCGCCTGATCAGTCCGCTAACCCGGAACAACCCAATCCTGAAGAACCTAAAAAGGAAGCTCCGGTTGAAGGCGAATTTGAGGAAATGAAAAAGGAATAAACATTGTCATTCTGTAAAATAAATGTCCAAAGATTACTATCAGATACTGGGCGTGGACAAAAACGCTTCGGCTGAAGAAATTAAAAAGGCCTTTCGTAAAAAGGCCCACGAACATCATCCGGATAAAGGCAACGGCACCGACGAAAAGTTCAAGGAAGTTAACGAGGCTTATCAGGTGTTGGGCAATTCGGATAAAAAAAGACGCTATGACCAGTTTGGCTCCAGCGATTTTTCCGGTTTTGGCAATGGCGGCGGCCAGCCGGGCGGCGGTTTTAACTGGTCCGATTTTGCCAGACAGCAAGGCGGACAATATCAAAATTCCAATTTTGATTTTTCCGATTTAGGCGATATTTTTGGGGATTTTTTTGGCTCGGCGCGCGCGGGCGGTTCCAGAAGTTCGGCTCGGAGCAATAAAGGCGCGGATTTGGAAGTTAACGTTAGTATTACTTTAGAGGAAGATTATTTTGGGGTTGATAAAAATTTTACCCTCAATAAAGATGTGGTTTGCGCCCATTGCCACGGCAATGGCGCGGAACCGGATTCCAAAATAAACACCTGCAAGACCTGCAACGGCCAGGGCCAAGTTTACGCCAACCAACAGACCTTTTTTGGCGCTTTTCGCACGGTGGTGGTTTGCCCGGATTGCGCGGGAGAAGGTAAGATTCCGGAGCGCAAATGTTCGCGCTGTAACGGTCGGGGCATTGTTAAGGATCAGGAAAACCTGGTTATCCACATCCCCGCCGGTATTAATGACGGCCAGACCCTTAAACTTTCCGGTAAAGGCAATATTGGCTTAAAAGGTGCTGGCGCCGGCGATTTGTTCGTCAACATCAGGGTCTTGCCTCACGCGGAATTTGTTCGCCAGGGCGATGATTTGCAATTGCGCCAAACCATTCCGTTTACATCAGCGGTGCTGGGCGAAAAAATCAACATCAATACTTTTGAAGGTGAAGTCAAGTTAAAAATTCCGGCCGGCACTTCCAGCGGCCAGGAATTTAGCATTAAAGGCAAGGGTTTGCCTCATTTAAATAAAAAAGGCCAGGGCAATTTGCTGGTTAAAGTCAGCGTGGCCGTGCCCAAGCATCTTTCTTCCTCGCAAAAAGATTTGTTGGAAAGATTGAAAAGGGAGGGACTGTAATTCCCATTGTCATCCCGACCGAGGACTCCGATTTGCCAGAAAGGCAACATCGGAGGACGAGCGGAGGGATCCCTTTTTACGGCTCATTACATTCGCCCTGAATTTATTGAAAAAAAAATCGCGGCAGTCGGACTTTCCAAACACGTTGTGTAGTGTTGGTAGTCCGACTGCCGCTTTGTTAACCTTTTAGAGCTTTGGTTATAAGTTCGGAGCTCCAAATATTTTAAGGTCAGCATAGTAAACCGCTCCCAAAGTCCTGGGATCGGTTAGTTTGTCCTGGCCCACCAGAACAATGAAGGCAAAGGCGTCGCCGTTAACCATGTCAGTTAACGGACTGCCTTTTGAGTCAGTTAAGTATCTAACTCTTTGTTGTTTCATGAATCCACGCCGGACAATGGGTTTGCCCGTTGTGCTATCCACCATGACCGTGTATCCTCCAGCCAATGTTTTTGCAAAATAGCAAAACGTGGCGCTATCAACCGTCGCTTCTTTAAAGGTTTCCAGTAGCGCCAGTTTTTGGTCCTGATACCGGTGTTCGATCCGGCTGATCGCCGTGGCCTGTTTTGACCAAGTGGCGATCCATTGACCTCCGCCGCTGATATCCGCGACGAGCAAAAATACCAGCCCGACGCCACCGATCCAACCGACCAGATGGGCGGCTGGCCGGAAGCTTAACTTTTCGGCGGCAATTACCCAGGCAATACAGACAACGATGAAAGTCGTCCACATTGCCAGCAGGGCATTGGATTGTCCTGAAGCAATTAGGAGGATAAAAACGCCCAGGGTCTGCAGGACCAAGTTGAATAAGAAGTAAATCCTGATCCCCTTAGCCCATTGCTTTACCAGGTCGGTAATTTCCTTCCATGTTGCTTCTGCCTCTTCCAAGACCGGCGCGGTTTCCGGTTCATGGAATTTTGGTCGTTCCAGAACCGTTGCCTCCTTGGAAATATCCCAAGGGAGGATAACGCCGATGGCTTTTATCAGCCCCATGACGCTATCAAACCCGACGCCCAGCCCTTCAGCCAGGTATTTGAGCGCATTTTTGGTGAATTGCAGAGGCGCGTCAAAGGTCAGGTTTTTGGTCAACTTAATTCCCAGGTAGGCGAGAATTAGAGGTTGTCCGACAAAGCCGAGCAAGGCGAAAGCCAGCAGGTTGAGGATCGCGGCTCTTATGAGCCAGATCCAACTTGTGGCTCCGACGCCATTGCCGTCAGAGACATTGTCGATTACAGCCCAGACCGTGATTACGGTAATCAATAAGGCCGTGATCGTTAGGACCAGGATCAGTCCGGCAAAAACAGCCGCGGTAATTCTTACCCAGCGGCGTTGACTGGCGTTGCGGACCCCGACTCCTGCCCAAACCGGCAGGCCAAACAGCACGCCGATGTATCCTTCAAATACATCGACAATCCTGTCCCACGAGCCGATTAAGGCCTGCAGCCAGGGATTTTGCACCGGTTGCGCCGGCGCATTTGGATTTGGTGCGTTCATTTGTCACCCCAGGCATCGAGCGCCTTGTTAAAGAAGTTTTGGCCGAATTGGCGGAACTGATTTGTTTTCGGTTTGGTCGTTTCAACCAGAGCCAGAGCGGTTTCGCCACTGGATTGGATTAAGTTTCCAAACTTTTCCTTGATCATCTCAAGGTCAAAATAGCGCGCCAAACTGGCAGCGATACCTTGGGCGATCCATTTGTTCTCGGCAAAGCGGTTAAGCACTGCCTTGGTCCATTCCTCCGGATCGTCGGTTTTGACCGATTCAATGGTTTTACCCATTAAATCGATCACGGGAATGTAGTTGGCTTCGCAGTGCAGGTTAGGCGAGAACTCCTGCTTGATCTCGGTCTTTTTCCCGCCTGACTTGTCATCGTCCTTGTCCTTCTTGTCTTCTTTTTTTTGAGAGTTGGACGTGACAACTGTAAAACTTTTCCGAATCAGGGGCTTGTTTGGTCCGGAAAAATTTTCTTCTTTCGCTCCGCCTTTGATTGAGGAATAAGCGGCGCAAGCCACTTCTTCCAAAATTTGGAGCGAAAACTCCTGATAGTCAGCGCTTTTCAGCACCCGAAAGACCCTATCAAGTATCGGCGAGCAGGCCTTATGGCCTGACCGCGCAAACAGGATCCGGAACATTCCGACCGCCGTTTCGTTTTGGCGGTCCTTCCTGTGCTCGTGATCATCCTTATCACTGGGGACACCCAAAATCTGTTCAAACACTATGTGCTGAACAAAATTTTTTCCCCAGTCCTTGGCTTCCCGGCCAATGACTTTGGCAACGGTCGCTACTGCCTCTACTGCCATTATTTCTCCTTGCCGTCCGAAGACGGCTGTTTGTGTTTTTTTGATTTCAGACAAAAGCCAAAAAACCGATCAAAGCTGATTTGCTGGAATTTTGTCTGAAATGTTTGTCAAAGTACCCTATTTTCCCAATTTTCTTGAGTTTTCCACAATTTGGGAATATAACAAGTAAAGATACCATAATTTACAATAAATGTCAAGCTTCGGCTAATTTTATCCCAGCCAAAACTATTGACAGCATTTTACATTCGTACTATTGTTAAATGTTTCTTACAATTAAGTTGATTATTTGAAAAGTTGGTCAAATTAGAGTAAAATTATGGTTAGTAATAGTGTCATTAACCAATTTTCAACTATGAATAATATCATGGACCAATACGTTAATCAAATCATGCAACAGGCGGGTATTGCCAATTTGCCCGAGGATTTTAAAAAGGATTACGTGGCCAAGCTCTCGGCCGAGGCGCAACGGCGCTTGGGCATTATGGCTATGGGCGAAATGGACGAACAGGGCTTAAAGGATTTTGAACAGCTGATGGAGGAAAACAAGGAACAAAATCCCCAAGCGCTGATGGAATTTTTTAAAGCCCGTATTCCCGATTTTGAAAATAAAGTAACCGTTGCTTTAAAACAGTTTGCCGAAGAATTTGTTGATGGCGCCGCTAAGCTTAAAAAAGCAAGCAATTAAAATATTTTTTTCAACTCTAATAAAGTTTTTATGCCCGAACAACCGGATAAAAATAATATAGTCGAACCTAAACCCAATAACAAAGGCAACAAGCCAAAGGTTGATATGAAAGATTTGGAGGTTGTCGGTGATTTAAACTCGGCGGAAAAAATTGATAAAAGAAGCCCCGAGCTTAAGTCGGTCATTAGTCAAATTGAAGAGATTATTAAAAATTTGGGCAATAACAAACAAAAATTCAATGAACTGATTGAGAGTTTTGAAATGCAAAAAAAAGGCCTTGAGGCGGTTGAAACAATGCCTCAAGCAAACCAACAGTTATTGGACCAGACCTTTATAAGGGAGTTTCAATCTCTATTAGCTGGCTTTAACAAAAAATTAGGTAAAAAACAGAAACCGCCAGCGCCTCAACCACCGGCAAAAAATCCCGATAATGCTAATTTAACGCCCGATCAGCTGGAAACAGCTGACTGGCTTCTTTCCTCCACGCCAAAAAATGAAAAGGAACGGCGTTTTCTTGATTTGGCTCAACAAATCGCCCTATTCATAAAAAACGAATCTCAGCCATTGGTTAATAAGTTGAAAAAAGAAGAAACTAACAGTTTTGGAATTACTGGATCAGCGATGTTAGAACAACTAGCAATCAATTTGCAAAATAAAATTTTGCACCAGCATAAAGTGGGTCAGTATGATGTTGAAAGTTTTGATGATATTGTAGGTTTAGATGAATTATTTAATATACTTAAGGAACGC
The DNA here is from genome assembly GCA_030688315.1 of Candidatus Komeilibacteria bacterium. Lineage (GTDB taxonomy): Bacteria > Patescibacteriota > Patescibacteriia > UBA1558 > UBA10009 > JAUYIT01. The sequence continues at coordinate 27,859 of JAUYIT010000020.1, forward strand.
GTTGATGCATATAAAATAACCAAGGAGGAAAAAACGGAACCAGTTGATGCTAAACAACAAGCAGCGCAGAAAATAATTGAAAAGTTTGAAAAATTGGCGGTTATACCGATGACCAAGGCCTTGGATCAATTAAAACTGTTAATCAGCGGTTTATCGGAAGATAAAGACAGGCAAGACACCTTAATACATTTTATAGATCTGCAGTTTAGTCAATTTCGCACAATAGAAAAAGAGATACAGGAATCATATAAATCCCAACAAGACACCTCTTCATTTAATCTCGATTATTTGACTGAATGTTATAATGAAGCCAAAAAGTTGTTAAAATCGGTTAAGGATGAGGTCGCAAAACAAAATAAACTTTCAAGTTTAGTTTCCGTACAAAAGACAGCGCCATTGGGCGATACGCCGGAACAGCTGAGCGAAAAAACCACTGAAGAAAAGTATCAGGAACTGGCCGAGTGGGCTAAAAAGATGCCCCTGCGTTTGTCAGCTTTAAAATCGGGTTACGGTTTTGAGCCATTGATTTCCAAGTTTTATGATATTAGTAGTCAATTTAATGTCGTAAATACTTTTAAAAATTTAAAAAATTTGCGCGACTCCGCGGAGTATAATGACCAGGTAAACAGCGCTTATGATTCGTTTAAGATTTTTAATGAAGAATTAATAGCGGCTGAAAAAGAATTTTCTACTCAAAAGCCCCTTAAAATAGGGGACTTAATCCAGCGCCAGTATAATGGCAAGGATAAACTCAAGGAACCGCTCGCCATCCAGGAAGTATTTGATTTTAACGGTCAATTGATGATTCGTGTTTTAGAGGATGGTAAACGCCAGGTAATGCCATATTTTGAGGCCAGGTTGGTTGAGTTGGCGCCTGAACCTCTTACCCCACCTTTGACCAAAGCCGGCCAAAAAGATCTTGCCAGCCATGCTAAAAAATATTTAGCTGAACAATTCGGCTATTTTGACATTGAACCGGAAAAAATCTTTGGTTCTTTAACCGAAGCAGAGGTTGGACAATTTACGGAATTATTAAGAACCGGCGATAAAAGCGGAATGGTTGATTTTTGTAAATCAGCTATTAATAAACTGTTAATTAGCGAGAGTAGGGAAAAAGAGTTAAGCGATGAAATGGCTCAAAAAATCGCCGAGGAATTGGAAAAATTAATTACCCAAACCATTGAACTTCAGGCAATTAGCGAGGCGAATAAGCTGAATCTCAAAAAAGCAGGAAACCTCGGCATGGCCATGGTTAAAAATTACGCCGTAATCGCCGGTACCATTGCCGCTGTTGGCGCGTTAGGTTTTTCCACGGCCGGTATTGGAGCTGTCGGTGCGATAACCGTAGCTTCTTTGGGCTTAAGGCGCTGGCTGGAGCATAAAAAGAAAAAAGGCCAACCCCAGGCAGAAGAAAAATACAAGCAAGATCTTAAGCGGGCCAAAGAAGAAGTTTTAGGAAGGTTCGCGAATGATGTTAATTTAAAAGCCAAGTTAAGCGGAATTATCGCCAATCAGCTAAGAGAACAAACCGGCGGCGTTGCCCTTGCCCAGGTTAAAAATTTCGCTCCGGCTGAATTGGAAACCGAAGAAAAAGAGACCGCTCAAAAATTGGACCTTAGACAGCAAAAGATCTTTGAGAGTGTTTTAAGCTACGTTCGCCTTAATAATCCCGATGCCTCCTCGGAGCAAATTCAAAGCATGGCCGTGGTTATGGCTATGACTCTGGGCATGCATGAAACAACTGATCGGGACGCGGCTGATAAGCTGGCTAAAATTAAAGCGGATAAAGACGGCGCAATTGAACTGATAAAAAAATTCAATCAGGCGCGTTTTGGCGCTAAACCAAAAGACGTTGACGATAATGTTTGGCAGGCAATCGGCCGTGACGCTTTGGCGGTTGGCCTTGGCACGGGTGTGGGCATGGCCATTAGGACCAATGAATATGCCAGAGTGTTAATGGGAGCGGTTGCCGGAGCCACTTTTGGTCACGCCATTGGCGGCTGGCTGGATAAAAAAGCTGAAGAAAAGGGCATGCTGGCAATAGACGGCATGATCACTTCCTCGGAATCTAAAATTAAGGATTTAGAACTGCATTCCGATCAGGTAAACGCCTTAAGCCAAAACGCGACCTTTGTCGCTTCCAAACTGGAAATGGGTCTGCTGGATAAAAATCCGGTTCTGTTAAACCGCGCCAAAAATTTTATTTACAACGTCAGGCAATTGGAATTAAAAAACCAGACGGCTTTAGATCAACTATTGAACCTGCAGAAAAAAAACAATAATGCCTTGGCCGGTCAGTTAAAAGGCGACTTAAAGGTTTTGGAAAAGAGCGTTAAATACAAAAGACGCTGGGGCGCCGCCTTTGGCGCAATTTTGGGCGCGGTTGGCGCGGAAGCCGCTTTTCATTATTTTGGGAATAATAATGGCAAAAGTGGTGAGTTAGAAGGGACTACCGATGGTCAATCTGATTTGAATAAATATTCCGGCGGATCATTGGAACAACTAAGGCGTCATGACATTGATTATGATATTGTAAATAACAATATTGATGTCAAGCGGCCTATGTCAGTTTTAACCTTTGATATCGGATCAGTGCCCTATGACTATACTGATAAAACAGTTACTTTTAAAGGATCAATAATTTCTCAAGATGAATTTTTCAAAGTTCACCCTTATGCCGGTATTATTCAGGAAAAAGAAATTATTTTTCCTGGTTTCATGGGTCAGGACGATTTGACACCCGATGGCAAGCCGATTGACCAGAATGTGGTTCCGGTGGTTGCTAAACAGCCGGCCGGATCAATTGAACCGACCACGGTCATGGTAGAAGGCAAGTCGGTCGCGTTAACCACGGAAATTAAGGCGCAGTTAAAAACGGGCGATACCATTGTTGATTATGGCGAGGTGGACAAAAATAAAAGCGTTTCCGAGGCCTTAAATAAAGCCATGGCCCCCAATGCCACGGTCACGGTTATTAACCCCGACGGTAAGGTGTTGCTGACCGCGAATGGCCAGCCCGTTAAGTTTTACGCCAACTTGGCTCATGAAGGCGACCAGGTTTTTGAAGTTAAGCACGCCGATGGCAGTAAAGAAATTTTTGTGCAAAAAGCCGGCGTAACCGTTAAAGAGGGTCAAAGTTTGCAAGGCCGTTATGATGAAATTGCCGCCAAATTTAAACTTGATCAAATTCCCCCAGATTTTAAGGATAAATTTAACACCGATAAAGATCAGGGCGGGTTCCATCAGCGCCTTAATTATCAGGAAGCGCAGGCGGCCAGAAACGCCTGGGACGCGGACCATTCATCAGCCACCGCCGGTTCACAAGTTTCAGGCGCACCTTCCAGCCAAGGCCAACCCATTTTTGATAACTCACATCAAGGCGCGCCTTTGGCCAAACAAGATCCGGCTCCTGCTCCAAAAACTGAACCGGATAATTTGGATTTGGTCGGAACCGCCAATGGCCAAAAAATTATTCCCGCAACAGAAGTTACTCCCAATTTACTGCCTTCACCTCAACGCGATTTGATAGACAACTCATTATCTCATGGCAATAAAGCTAAGTTATTGGCTGACCTGATTGCCGGCCATGATCTTGAGCTGGGCAATGGAGATTATCTGCAGGCCATTGACTATACTTCCGACACCGACGATGTGGCTGACGGTTTTTTGGTTAAAACCAGTGATAATACCATTATCTATGAGGCCAAATTTTCGCAAAACCCGACTAATGATGAATTTGGCAAGCTTTTGGCACAAGCAAAAACAGCCAGTAATAATTTACAAAGCATCGCCGATCATTTAGGCACGAACCGGTTGGAAGCGGCCAAGTTTTTTGCCGAATACAAAACCAGCACCAGCGTGCCCGAACTGACCGATTTTAAACCGGGCGACGGCAATTACCAGATGCTGGATAATTTTGTTAAAAAATTGGGCCAGGATAATTTGGACCTGCTTAAGGATGCGAGAGGCGGCTATTCGCTTACCAGAATAGGGTTTGCCTCGGAAATGATGCACCGCGGCTGGAGGCCGGAAGAAATAAAAAATATTTTTGAAAAAATGCCGGGTTATCAGGAGCAGAGCCTTTTCCATCGTCTTATTGATGATAAAAAATATTCGGCGTCCGCCCGGCAAATTTTAGACGGTTTGGCTATGGCGGAAAAGCTTAATCTTAACAGTACCAGAGAATTGGCCTTTGCCCAATTGGCGGCCGATGCCACTAAAGATTACGGCCCGGAAAAAGCTATTGAATACGCGCAAAGGATTTTTGGCCAAAATGACCAAAAATTTACGGCAACCCGGATAACTTACAATGAAACCAATCAAATTCATATTGAAGGTCTATCTGACGGCACTAGCACCGTGCAAAAATGTATTCTTGATGTTAAGGCCAAAACAATTATTATTGTTACAGGTGACAAGTTCAAAGAATATGAATTAGTTGATGATGATGACTTAAACAGCATAAGCCAGTATTTAAAAACTGAAGCGCCCGTTGATCAGGGAGCCGGCGCGGAAACCGGTCAAAAAGGGGGTGCGGATGGGTCAAACCCGGATGTGGGTCAGCAAAAGGTTGTTGCATTATCCGATGGTAGTTTAAGTAGATTTTATAAAAATGATCAGGGCGAAGTAACCGGTTTTGAAGCCGCCGAGGTTCAGCATGGTGGCACCGGTCGGGAATACTTAATAGCCGGTTATGAACAGAATCTTGCCGCCAATCTCAACATTAAAGATCAGCAATTGGCTCTGAACAAAATTTCCGAAAGCAACGGATTATTAGTGGTTCTATTGGAAACCTACGAAATAATAAAAAATAATCAGGACTTTGCTAAAGAAGCTGAATTTCTTAAAGCAGAAATTATAAGCACTATGGATGATTCCGAGCGTAAATTCAACGCGGGGATTTATAACCGCTCGGCGGTTAATGATGTACTGGTCGGCAATCACGCTCCGCTTAAACCGGGCGAGAAGTGGTTAGAAAATGCTCCAAAGACCGATGTTCCTCCAACTTCAGGCGAATCACAGCCGGCGGAAGAATCTGGGCGAAATTTGATTAAACCAATGCAAGATGCTCCTCGTCCATTTAAAGCGGAACAGTATTTTACCAAAGGCACTGGCACGGATAAAATTAATTTTTTATTAAGCCAAATCAAGGGCAATAAGGAAGTATTTAACACGCCGGACGGCAAAGAAATCCATCTGCTTAAAGAAACCAACAAAGGTCCTTGGTTTAAAGTGCGTGAAAGAGGGGATACCAGAATGGAAATGATTGACGAAGGCCCTTTAACCGAATCAAATTTGGAAAAATTTGAACGAGCGGCCGGTTTAAGCAAACAGCCGGACGGCGCGGCAGTTAAAGAAATTGGCGTTGTTTTGCCAAAAAATTATGAAATTGCCCAAACGGCAGAAAGCATGGTCGGCAAGCCGTACGATATTGATCCTCAAGCCGGCCTTGATTGCATGACTTTAATCAGCGATGCCGCTAACAAAAACTTGGGCCAATACAAAGTTTTGGATGATTATGTGGAATATTTAAGTAAAAATAGGGATAACTCTAATAAAATTACTTTTTCACAGTTTTTTGCCGAACAGAATCCAATATTTAAACATGATAATTGGGATATGGTTAGGCCACAGTTAAAGCCCGGACAGTATTTAATTGCCCTGGAATCGCCGGCCGGTCCTACTCATGGCCCTGAAGGCCATGGCGGGATTTTAACGGTTACGACTGAAGGTCAATTTATATTGCATCACGCTTCCTCTTCAGCCATTCTGCCAGTAGGTTCAACGGAGCCGGTTTCCCTTCATCAGCTTACCTTAAAAATTGACGGCAAGGAATATAGCGGGTACGATATCGTGGAAAAGTTCGCGGATGAATATAAAAAGGACAGATCGGAAGCCGAAGATGGCGCTAAAATTTACAGTGCCGAGTTGATGAAACGGTTGCATTTTTACAAAGACGGGCAAGAAATAATACCCCAACTGCAACCGGATGGCGCGCTAAGAATGGGCTATGTGGTTAGAGATTTGGATTTGGCAAGCTATTTTACTTTTAATCCTAATTTTTCCAAAGATGTAAGTATTTTGCCTTTACTCAAGAAACCGTCGGTTTTGGCCAACGCCGCTTAAGAGAATTGGAGTAAAAAAATTCCCCTGAAGTGATGCCTTGCATCTGCTTCAGGGGTTTTTGATTCCGTTGGAACGGTTATTTGGCTGGCCAAACAGGCGGGTCAATAAACACGGGTTGAGCCGTGTTGGCTTGGCCTGACTGCGCGGCCGTTGGTTGCGGCTGAAAGGAGGTCTGTTGCGGTTGAGCGGGCGCGGAATATTCATCCCGGGCCTTTAATCCGGCGGGCGGATCAATGGCATTGGCAGCGACCGGCGTGCCTGTCAGTGTGACGGGGTGAGCGGGCAATTGTGAACCATTTGCCATGGTGATGGCAAGGGGAGCCGGTTGGCCGGAAACGGTGGTTGCAACCATGCCGGAGGCGTTGGCAATCGGCGGACGGTTGACCGCTGTTTTGACGTGCGCCATTTGGCTATTCAGATCTTTAAGAACCGTATAAACGTTTTTTAACTCCGCTGCCCAGGTACTGTCCTGCTGACGGTACTTGGTTAGCTCGGCCAGCAAAGAATCGTCTTTTGCGGTTTTGGTTGAATCTTGCGCCTGCGCTATTTCCAGTTTGAGCGGGCGGGGCGGCCAATGCAGAAAAGCCATAGTCATCCATGCCACAACAAAACCGATAAACAGCCATGCGGGCAGCAGTTTGGATTTTTTTGGCCGCTCAATAAACAGAAGCAGGGTTATTGCCAGAATGCCAGCTACAAACCACCAGGGCAGACCCGCGATGCCAAAAAAACTTTTTAAGCGCCAGCCCAGCCGACCTTCGGCCTGGGCTTCGGCCTGTTTGGCTAGCCGTTGCATGGCTGTGTTTTCTTGAGCCAGTTTTTTGGCTACCAGTTGTTGCTGGGCAACCTTGCGCAAACTGTCGGCCCGGATGGCTTCCTGGTACATGGCAATCTTGGCGGCCGTTAAAGTATCGCCGGCCAAAGCCAAGCTGTCATTAACCCTTTTGTTTTCCTCGCCCTGATTATGGACGGAGCGGAGCATCAGGGCTAATCCGACCAGAATGGCTAAGATTATAAATGATACTATAATCTTGGTTTTGCCGTCTTTTAAACCGGCACTTTGGCGCAGATTGGGATCGATAGGTATTTCGGCCTCGGGAAGATTTTGATCTTGACTCATGTTTTTCCTTTCAGGAAAATTTGATTATTGGCTTCTTTAAACAGTTTATCTGCTTAACTGTTCAAAAAAGCCAACAACCTTTGTCAAAGTTCGTAATAACTTTAGATTAGCACAAAATATACATTTTGTACAAAATTTGTCAAGCCAGCTTAGGGCTAAATATAAGCTTGACAAAACCTTAAAAAGGAGTATAATAGCCAAGTTATCTAAACAATAACGATATGACTAATCAAAAAGGAGTTGTTGTAGTACTAATTCCGCTAATGTTAGCCGCTATCGGCCTGGTTTCGACCGGCGTCATGGCTAATATTGACCATGAAAAGTCACAAGCAGTAAAAAGGGATCAACAAAGAACCGCGGATATTCAAATCATCAAAAACAAGCTGGCTGATTATTATCAGGCCAACAAAACCTATCCGCTGGAAAAAAAGGAAAACGCCAAAGCCGCTCAGGTCTTACAACAGTACCTTGGCGATTTGCCAGATGACCCGCTTAAGGATAAGGGTATTCACTTTATCTATTGGAGCGGCGATAATTTAGCTTTTACTTTGACTTATTTTTCGGAAGCTGATCATCATTTTAAAGTGGTCTTCAGTGATTAACCTGATTTACTTAAAGCCCTAGCACGCGGTTAAAACCGCTGCCGGGGCTTTTTTGTTTGGCGATTTTATTGTATAATATATACCAGATAACTGTGTTTACATTGTTTATGGATAAGCAGAATTTGGATAAAAAAATCAATGATTTTTTAAACGGCTTCAATAAGCCCCGCCAGCCGGAAAAAACTCCGGAAGTGCCTGCGACGGTTGAACAACAAGCGGAGCAGGCGCCACTGCGGGAAAAAACCACTGAAGTCGCTCTGGAAAAATCGGAACTGGCATCGGATTTAACAGCATCATTGCCAGCCACGCCGGCTCCGGTTAAAGACGAAGTAATAAAAAGCCCGCTGTATTATCAGGTGGAGGGTATTTTAGCCGAAGGCCTAGAAGAGGCCTATCAAAAGCTGACACCCGATAAACAGTTGGAATTTAAAAAAGTCGGCGAAATTACGGCTTCTAAAATCGCCCTCCTGCTAAAATCGGCCAAGGTCCGGGTCAAGGAAATTTTCAGTTTGATTTTAAAATGGCTTAAGGTAATTCCGGGTCTTAACAAGTTTTTTTTGGAACAGGAAGCCAAGATTAAGGCCGACCGGATTTTGGCTTTAAAAAACAAAATCGTAAAAAAAACATAAAACATGCTTGCTTTTGCTATAGAGTTTGATCTTGGCGTTGAACCGCGAATTTCCGTAACGTCCGGCGTTTTGGAAGTCAACCCCTGGCTGGCCGGACTTTTTGTTTTAATCGGTTTTTTGCTGTTGGTGTGGTGGGGGCTGTTGCTGTTAAGACAGTTTATGCTTAGAACCAACCGCGTGCCGGCCGCCTTAAGCCAAAAGATTTTAATCGTTTCGTTGCCTAAAGAAAAATTTAAGACCAAGGGCAGTGTTGATAAGGAAGAAACGCCTCAATCGCTCCAGCAGGAAATCGGGGTGGCCGAAGGCCTGTTTTCGGTGTTAGGGGGCTTAAGAGCCCAGCGCGGCCTAAAGTATTGGCTGTTCGGCCGGACCGACCAGTTTTCGGCGGAAATTGTTTTGCAACACGGCCAGATTTATTTTTACTTAAGCATTCCCGATTATTTAAAGGATACTTTGGAACAGCAGATCCACGCGGCCTGGCCGTTTGCTTTGGTGGAAGAAGTTGAGGATTATAATATTTTTTTGGCGCAGGGCGCCATTGCCGGCGCGTATTTAAAGTTTAGGCGCGATTTTATTTTTCCCATCAAAACTTACCGCAAAATGGACGGCGACCCCCTTAATTCGCTGACCAACTCCTTATCCAAAATTATGGATAACGGCCAGGCCGCCATCCAGATCGTGGCCCGTTCATCCCATAAACGCTGGCATAACAAGGGCGTTACCGTGGCGCGCGAAATGCAGCAGGGCAAATCGTTGCGGGTAGCGTTGGGCAAAGCCGGTTTTGGCAATATTTTTGATAAATTTTTCGGCTTTATCGGTGCCTTCTTCAAGTTTTTTATTGTCAGCAAAAAAAAGAACGATTTAAATTCCCAAACTCACCATTTATCGCCCTTGGAAAACGAAACCGTCAAGGCGATTGAAGAAAAAACCAGCAAGGCCGGGTTGGATGTTAACATTAGGGTGATTGTTTCATCCAAGAATCAGGATTTGGCCGACAGCTCGCTTAATAATATTTTAAACGCTTTTTCGCAGTTTAATGTTTACGAATTTGGCAATTCTTTTAAAAAAGCCGGTTTTGTCAGCAAGAACCGGCTAGTTTCTGATTTTATCCACCGCAGTTTTATTGAAAAATACCGGCTGATTTTAAACGCCGAAGAAATGGCTTCGTTATGGCATTTGCCTTTGTCCACTTCGGAAACGCCCAACATCCACTGGCTGGAGGCGCGTAAGTCGGCCCCGCCGTTAAATATGCCGGCCGAGGGCGTGTTGTTGGGGCAAAATTCTTTCCGCGGGGTGTTAACGCCCGTGCGCATTGCCAAAGACGACCGCCAGCGCCACATGTACATCATTGGTAAATCCGGCACCGGTAAATCGGTTTTGCAGGCCAACCTGATTATTCAGGATATTAAAAACGGCCAAGGCGTGTGCGTGATTGATCCGCACGGCGATTTGGTGGACGCGGTGCTGGAGCATGTGCCGCCCGAACGGGCCGAGGACGTGATTTTATTTGATCCAGGCGATATGGAACGGCCGATTTCGTTAAACATGCTGGAATTTACCAATCCGGAGCAAAAAACTTTTGTAATTAACGAGATGATCAGCATTTTTGACAAGCTCTACGATCTTAAAGCCACGGGCGGCCCGATGTTTGAGCAATACATGCGCAACGCCATGCTGTTGATGATGGAAGATACTGAATCCGGTTCCACGCTACTGGAAGTACCCAAGGTAATGGCCGACGCGTCGTTTAGAAAATACAAACTGTCCAAGTGCGTCAACCCCGTGGTTAAGGATTTTTGGGAAAAAGAAGCGGAAAAAGCCGGCGGCGAAGCGGCTCTGGCCAACATGGTGCCTTACATTACCAGCAAGCTGACGCCGTTTGTTTCTTCGGATTTAATGCGGCCGATTATTTCCCAGCAAAAATCTTCCTTTAATTTCCGCGAATTAATGGACGGCCAGAAAGTTTTACTCATTAAACTGGCTAAAGGCAAAATCGGCGACATGAGCGCCAATTTGCTGGGCATGATTGTGGTGGGCAAACTGCTGATGGCGGCCTTGTCGCGCGTGGATTTGCCCAGTGAAGAACGCAAGGATTTTTATTTATATATTGATGAATTTCAGAATTTTATTACCGATTCTATTGCCATTATTTTATCCGAAGCCCGCAAATACAAACTGTGCCTAACTATTGCCCATCAATATATCGGCCAGCTGGTTAAAGCCAATGATACCAAAATACGCGACGCGGTTTTTGGCAACGTGGGCACGCTGGTTTCGTTCCGCATTGGGCCGGATGACGCCGAAATGGTGGCCAAGCAGTTTGCGCCGGTGTTTAACGAATATGATTTAATCAATGTGCCGCGCTACAATGCCTATGTTAAGCTGTTGATTGACAATCAGAATTCGCGCGCCTTTAACTTTGCGCCGTACGCGCCGGCACCCGGCGACAAGGCCATGGTGGAAAAAATCCGCCAGCTTTCACGTTTAAAATACGGCCGCGACCGTGCCGAAGTGGATAAGGAAATTTTAGCCAGAATGCGATTGGTGGGTTAATAAAATCCAAACAACAAAATCCAATTTCCAAAAAAATACCAAATCAAAAATCACAAACAAGTTTGTTTATTGGAATTTGAATTTTATTTGGAAATTGATATTTGGAAATTGTAACTTTTTATATAATGATGTTGATTATTTTGTTTATTTTAATGTTTATCATTATTTTTGGCACAATGATTCGTGCTAGTTTAATTGGCGCGCCTTGGGTGCCCACTTTTGGCAAAACCGTTCTGGAGCAAATCAAATTGGCCGGGATTAAGCCCGGCGAAATTGTTTATGATTTGGGTTGCGGCGACGGCCGCTGGCTGTTTACGGCCGCGCGCTTAACGCCTGGCAAAAAATTTATCGGTTATGAAATTTCGGTTTTACCTTATTTACTCGCTAAAGTCAGGCAATTATTCAGTTCTGATCGGTCGCGGTTGGAGTTTAGGTTTAAAAATTACTTTCAGGAAGATTTAAGCCGGGCGGACGTGGTGTATTGTTTTGGCTTGCCCGAAGTGATCGGCCGGCTGGAGCCAAAATTAGCCGCCGAACTTAAGGCCGGGGCTCGGCTGGTTTCCTACGTTTTTCGCCTGCCTCATAAGCAGCCGGCCGAAGTTTTCCGTTTTAAAGCGCGCAGCCAAGCCAGTTATTTATACCGCTATTAAGAGTGGGATAATCTGTGCATGAATGATTCTTGACACTATTGGGGAAAATGTTATATTGTAAGCAAACGCAAAAACAAAGAAAAAATAAAGAAAATAAAAATGGAAACAAATATTGAAGAGCTAAAACAGGTCTTGGAAAATATCGAGATCCAAATACAAAAATGCAAAATCCTTTTAAACGGCGGCAGTTTATCATCCGCCAAAGGCGCGGATTATTTTGCCAAGGCGGCTAAGGTGGGCGAAATCAGCCAGGATGACGATAGCCGCGTGATTGAAGGCGTGTTTGATGGGCAAAAAATGATCGGGCCCGACGGCAAGCAGTACAGCGTGCCGGCCAATTACATTTCCAAATCAAAACTGGTTGAAGGCGATATTTTAAAACTGATTATTGACGATGCCGGTAATTTTACTTACAAACAGATCGGGCCGGTGGAACGTGAAAGGCGGGTGGGTAAAATTGTCAGGGATGAAGAAGGGGATTACTGCATTTTGGCCGAGGGCCAAATTTATAAAGTGATTTTGGCCAGTATTACTTACTTTAAAGGCGAAGAAGGCGATGAAGCGGTGATTTTAGTGCCTAAGGGCGTGGCTAGCCAGTGGGCGGCCGTGGAGAACGTGATTAAAAAATAAAGGCCTTGCCACAACCGTCATTGCGAGGAGCCCCGCCATTGGCGGGGCGACGAAGCAATCCCGATGTTTTATACCATGAACAACGGGATTGCTTCGCCGAGCTGAGCTCGGCTCGCAATGACCGCTACGGCAAGGCCTTTTTGATTTGCTTTAACGGCATTTTTTTGTTAAAATTCATCAGCTATGTCAACAACATTGTACAGGAAATATAGACCGCAAAAGTTCAGTGAAGTGGTCGATCAAAACCACATCAAAGTCACTTTGCAAAATGAAATCGCCACGGGCAAACTGGCTCACGCTTACCTGTTTTCCGGCCCCCGCGGCATTGGTAAAACTACCATTGCCCGCGTTTTAGCCAAGGCCCTAAATTGCAAGAATCTACAGGGTATCGCGTCAGCCGCGGCCGGTGGAATTGAACCGACTTCGGCGAGCTCAGTCGAGCCGTGCGACGAGTGCGCCTCGTGCGCGGAAATTAGGGAAGGGCGCTCTTTGGATTTGGTGGAAATTGATGCCGCTTCCAATCGCGGCATTGATGATATCAGGGATTTACGCGATCAGACCAAGTACACGCCCATTAAGGAAAAGTACAAGGTTTTTATCATCGATGAAGTTCACATGCTTACCGACGCGGCCTTTAACGCGTTGTTAAAAACTTTGGAAGAACCGCCGGCTTACGCCGTTTTTATTTTAGCCACCACTGAAGTCCATAAAATTCCCGAAACCATTATTTCGCGCTGTCAGCGTTTTGATTTTAAAAAAGTGCCGGTTAGTGCCGCCATGGCGCATTTGGCCGGCATTGCAGCCAAGGAAAATATTCAAATTGAAGGCAAAGTTTTGGAAAATATCGCCCGCTCTTCGGAAGGTTATTTAAGAGACGCCGTTTCGCTGTTAGGTCAGGTTTTATCTTTGGGTGAAACAGCCATCACCGAAGAGGCGGCTTCCTTGGTCTTGCCCCGCTCCGATTGGCAAAAGGTGATGGAGTTGATAGTTTTACTGCTGGCCGGCCAAACTAAGGAAGCTCTGTTGCTGGTTGACCAGCTGTTTGAGGAAGGCGTGGATTTGGAGCATTTTACCAAAATTACCGTGGAAACCTGGCGTAAAATTTTACTTTGCAAAATGACGGGTGATTGGCAGGATTTGGCCTGGGAAGCGGGCGAGGACTGGCTCAAAAAATTGACCGAAGCCAGCCAGAGGTTTTCCGGTCCGGATTTGGTTAAAATTATAGAAATTTTTATGGAGGCCTTAGTCGGTTTAAAGCAAGCCCTGATTGTCCAGTTGCCTGTGGAAATCGCCATTGTTAAAACAGCCGAAGTCACGGCCGGACAGTCCGGCTTGCGTACGCTAAAAAACCCTCCTGAAAAAAAAGAGCCGCCTGTAAGCGGCGGCCAGTCATCAGGTCAGTCCAATGGCCACGAGCAGTCAGACGGCCAATCCGAGGTTCAGGCGCCATCGTTCACAGCTCCAGCAACGGCTTTAAGGATTGAACATATTCAAAGCAAATGGCCGGAAGTGATTGAGGCCTTAAGATCGCTCAATCATTCGGTGGCGGCCTTTTTACAGGTCGGCCGGCCAGTCGAACTTAAGGGCGAAACCATTGTGGTCGGTTTTCAATATAATTTTCATTATGACCGCGTTAGGGAAGCTAAATATCTGGCCATCATCAAGGATGTATTAAGCCGGGTATTCGGCCAACCGCTCAACCTGACCGGCCTGATTGACGAGCAGTTTTCGGAAAATATTTTTGCCGCCAAGCCGGGGGAGAAAAAAATGGTGGATCAGGTATTAGAAACCTTCGGCGGCGAAGTTATATAAAAGTCAGATTTTTGGCTGCGACATCGTCAGCTTTCGTAAAAACACTTTCAGCGTAATAGTATTACGCCTCAAGTATTTTTACTCAGCTTCCTCGTCTCGCCTAAAAATCTGACTTTTTAATTTAGGTTTAGTTTATTTTAAAAATCGTAAAATTGTCGTTAGTGTAAAGCTGTTCCAGCCAATCGTAGCGGTCCAATTGCCAATGAGGATCGCTGTTTTTGTCCCAAAGTAAATAGTCGGCGCGGTAGCCGCGCAGGGCCGTTCTAAAATCCAGGGTTTTAATTTCCGCCAGCAGGGTCTTAACCCTTTCAATTTCCGCCTCCGGAATTCTAACATAATCAACCGGCTTAAGTCCGATTATTTTTCTTAGTTTATTCTTGCTTTGGTTGTGGGCGTATTTGTTGATATAACGAGTTCCCCAGATAGATCGTTCATATTTAAGAATATCTTCGGTGCCTAGATTGTCAAAATATTTTTGCATGGCAAAGCGGCTTTGAACTTCGGCATCCGAGAGAAAAAACAAGGTGCAGGTTTGGTGGTAATAAACGTTATTGGCCGTGTAAATAGGCAGGTAAACGCTTAAATCCTGATTGGCGTAAACCACCTCGTCTTTGGCGGTGTTGGCCTTAAGCCAGTTAAACACCGGCGCGTAATTTTGGCGGTAAAAATCGGGTGATTCAATCGGGCCGGTGGCTCTAATTGCTTGGCCCATAACAACAGCGCTCCAGATTATCATCAGCCACAATAAAATTTTTCTGAGCGGCCGTTTTATTCCCAGCCGGCAAAACCTGTACAGCAGATACTGCAAGCAATAAATGGCCGTACAAACAAAGATAAAAGCGCTTATTTGCCAGTAATGGCTGGAAAATTCCAGGTTTTTTCCGGTAATAACATGCTGGTTAACGGCAATGAGCGCGCTTAAAACTCCGGCCAACAATAAAATAAAAAATGAATTAAGTTGAATGATTTTTTTCTTAAGCAGGATAACCAGGCCGGTTACAAGCAAGAGCGACAAAACCGTGATTTTTAGGCCGGAAGGAAAGTGGGTTGTGAGCAGGCCCAGCCGGATCATGGCCTCATCGTATGCCGGTAGCCGTGAAGTTTGCCAAAGTTCCCAAAAATATCTTGAGCCGATAATCAGGGCGCCCAGAAGAATATATAAATAATTTTTTATTTTAAAATCGGCTAGGCAGATTTTGCCTAAAATAATCAACAGGACTAGCAAAATTATCCCAAAAGTCCAGTAATACGGATAAACATAAAATAACAGACCCAAGTTGAGTGTGGCCAAAATTCCCGTCAGTTTTTTATTGTTTTTAAGATAGGCGAGTAAGAGGTTAAATAGCGTTAGCCAAAAAATAAAATTAAGGCCGGGGCTGGGCAACCTGCCGCCCTGTTCAAAAAAGAGGCCGGCTTGTAAAAACAAAACGCCGATAATGGCTAATTTGCGTGAGCCGACTAAAACGTAAATAGTCGAGTAAATCAATAACGCGGCTATTAGCGGCAGGAGAAAAGAGTAAAAATTATAACCGTTAACAACGTTTATCCCCAGGATCGCCAGCGGTTTGCTTAATATATTATCGGGCAGCCAAAACTGCATGGGCCAGTCATTTTTATGTTCCAAAAAACAGGGGTTAGCCAGAGTGGCGTGCCCGTCAATTACATCCTGGCCCCGGGTTAAGTAATACAAATCGTCATTAACAAAACTTTTGGTAATTCCCTGATCAGCCGATCCCAGCTTTTTTTGATAAGCCAAATGCGGCCAATAGGTCAGCCAGCCCAGCAATAGGGCAATAACAATAATCAGCCAGTGTCGGGTAAATGTTCTTTTTAACGGGGTCAGCATTATTTTTTTTCGGCAATGATTAAAATATTATCCCGCAAATGAATGGGCAAACTGATTTTTTTGAGCCAGCCGCGTTGGCAAGCTTTGCTTAAAAGTTTCCAGATGGATAATTTTTGCCAATGATAAAGCGTTTTAAAAATATATTCCAGAGTAAATTTTTTGCCGATTTTAGCGGTCAGGACCGTTTTAAAGCCGTTACTGTTTAAAAAGTTGGTCAGGTTGGTTTGGCTAAAATAATGCAGATGCTCCGGCGGCACCAGCATGTGCCATTGTTTGCCTGAAATTTTGGCAACCAAACTGCCGGCATCAGGAGTATTTATCAGCAACAGCCCGCCGGGTTTTAAAACTTTATATACTTCCGCTAATGTTGTCAATGGATCGGTTAAATGCTCTAAAACGTCCAGCATGGTAACGGCGTTATAATTTTCAGCCGGTAAGGATAAAGAAGTTAAAGTGCCGGTGATAATGTTTAAACCCCGGCTTCGCCCTAAACCCGCGGCATAATCCGAAATTTCCACGCCCTCGGCCTGCCAGCCGTCCTCTTTGGCCAGCCGGACAAAAAAACCGGTGGCCGCCCCTATATCCAGCAGGCGGCCTTTTGACGGCACCTGTTTTTTTAGCAAGCCCAGATATTTTTTAAAAGTCGGAATCATCGGCAGTTTATCTTGATCATAATCAACATAGCCAAAACCTTTGGCGGCTGAAGTAAAATAATCCTCCGAGTAAACCCGGGCCGGATCGGGCAGGGGATAAACAAACAGCAAGGCGCAATTTTTACAGCGCCATAGGTCGAAAGAATTTTTTTGGCCGAACCAGAAAAAATTCTTGTTTCCGCAAACCTGACAGGGGCGGGCTGGAATTATTTTTTGCGGATCATTTTCCATGGCGAAGCAATGCCTTCTTTAATAATATGATTGGAAATTTTTGATTCACCGCCAACGCGGTTTTTAAACACAATGGGCAATTCGGTAAAAGTCGCGTGCTGTTTAAGCAATAAGTATTTGAGGCCGACGGTAAAGGCGTAACCCGAAAAATCCAGTTGGGAAAAATCAATTTGTCGGAGCAGAGCAGCTTTAACCGCTAAAAAACCGCTGGTGTTATCGCGCACGGGCGTGCGTAAAATCAGTCGGCAGTACAGATTGGCAAAGTAACTTAAGCCCCGGCGCCACGTTTCCCAGCCAATAGTCCGGCCGCCCGCAACATAGCGCGAGCCGATCACCAAATCAAAATCCCGGCGCAATTCAATCATTTTGGGCAAATAAGCCGGATTGTGGGAAAAATCCGCGTCCATAGTAATAATGGTTTCAAAATCATGGTTTTTAAGGATTTCATTAAAAACAAAAAGATAGGCCTTGCCCAAGCCCTCTTTTTTTTGCCGGTTTATCAGGCGTAGATTAGAAAACTTGCCCAGCAATGAATTGACCAGCGTGGCCGTGCCATCGGGCGAATTATCGTCAACTACAAACACGCTAACCCGGGGCGCGACAATGAAAATTTCCGATAGTAAGCGGGCGATGTTTTCTTTTTCGTTGTAAGTGGGAACAATAACGGCAATTTTTTGAAGTTCGTCAACTCGCGGATTTTCCATGTGATCCTGTTACAAGTTATTAATCGGCAGACCGGCGGCGATTTCCGCCTCCTGTTCCTTGATCAGTTCGGTAAAAGACAATTTGCCCAGCTCGGAATTTTTAATCAACTGGGCCAGCCAGTGGCCGCCCAGCAAATGCGGGGTCATCACGTAATCAGCACCGGCCGAATACAGCAGTGGACGGTATTTGGCTTCGGCCAAATTGGCAATGACCGTGGTTTTGGGCGAACGGCTCTTGATATTATTTACCAGCGCCAGCTGATTTTCGGAATCAGGCACGGTGGAAATAATCAGCTTGGCTTTATTTAACGGCAGTTCGTTTATAAACTCCACGTCCGAACAATCTCCAAAATAAGCCGGCACGTTTTTGCTTTTTAGCGCCATTATCACTTCCGGATTAAAATCAATCACGGCAAAAGAGATTTTTTTAGCTTTTAAAACTTCGGCGATTTTCCAGCCAATGCGGTGGTAGCCCACAATCCAAACATCATAAATAACGGGCCGCTCTTCGGCTTGGCTGCGATTTTCCTTGGAAAATAATTCCAAGGCCGGCTTAAGCCAGACAAAGATTTTTTCCGCGTAAGTTATCAGGTAAGAAGATGTAAAAATCGTAAAAACCGCCACCAGGGTAAAAACCGCCAGTTCCGTTTCGCCGATGTGGCCCAGCTCTTGGCCAATCAGCAGCAGTACAAAACCGAATTCGCTTACCTGAGCCGCTGTTACGCCGGCCAAAAAACTGTTTCTTCTGGTAAAACCCATCAGGCGGAATAAAACGTATAAAATCAGGGGATTGCCAATTAAAATAAAGGCCGATAAAATCAGTCCGGTCGGTACGGCGTGGGTTAAATTATTAAGGCCCAGGCCGGCGCCTAACACGATAAAGAAGATGATTAAAAAGAAATCCCGGAGCGGCTTGATTCTGGAGCTGATTTCGGGCTGGTAAACGGAAGAGCCCAAAGAAATGCCGGCTACGATCGCCCCGATTTCCAAAGAAAAACCGATTTGTGAAATCAGGTAGGCAATGCCAAAACACCACGCTAAAGTAAAAACAAATAAAAACTCCGAGGTTTTGGCGATTTTATCAAGAATAAAAGGTAAAACGTATTTGGCCAGCAAAAAAATCAGGCCTAGCGCCATGATGCCTTTAAAAATCAGCAATGATAAAAGTGCTGTCAGTCCAACTTCACCGCTTCTAAAAGAAGTAAGAACAACCATCAAAATAATAGCGACAACATCTTGAACCAGCATTAAACCAATGGTACAGCGGCCGTAGAGCGATTCCGTGTCTTTTTTATCCGAAAGCAGTTTGGTAATGATGATGGTGGACGAAAAGGTAATGGCCACAGCCAAATAAGCCGCCGTCATCAAGGAAAAATCAAGGGCAATTAGTAGTAAAATGCCCAGCGTGGCCGTAAACACCACCTGGCCAACACCGGCAATTAAAGAAATTTTGCCGATCTTTTTAAGATAGTTGAAGTTTAATCCCAGTCCGATGACGAATAACAGTAAAATTACGCCCAGTTGGGAAAAAACTTCAAACACTTCCTGTTTGCCGTTAAATAAATTAAGGAAGATCGGACCGGCCAAAACCCCGGCAATCAAATAAGCGATTATCGGAGGTTGTTTGATTAGTTTGGCAAAAAAAACCATGACCACGGTCAGGCCAAACAGCAGGGTAAGTTGTGGAAATATTTCCTCAAACATATGTCTAAAATTTAACTTATTATAACATAAAATAAGATAATCAAGAAACGTCTTTATTTGCTGATATTGACTTTAACTCCCATTTATCGTATTATTCCAAACAATCAACGTTCGGGGATCGTCTAGTGGTAGGACATCAGGTTCTGGTCCTGAGAACTGGGGTTCGAATCCCTGTCCCCGAGCCATTAAAATAGAGGTAGTGATAGATATTTGTTTTACATTTTTTAGAGTAAAAGTTTGCAGGGATGAGAAGTTTATACCCCGGAGCGTAGCGGAGGGGTAAATCCCTGTCCCCGAGCCAACAAAAATCTTCCCAAACGACCCGACTGTGGTCAATCGTTTGGTGTGAATAAATAAACTAAAAAAGCGGAATTTTCCGCTTTTTTAGTTTATGTTTATATTGCTAAAAAGTCGACAGTCCATTAGAATGACCTAATGCAGATACCATACCGAAAACCCGGCGAGTTTACCAACATGACGCCTGATCCGCATTTAACACAGGCCAAGTTTGACGAACTGACCCAAAAATTGAAAAAACTCAAAGCCGTGTTGCCGGGCGCCATCAGCGAACTTCAGCGTTTGGCCGAAATGGGGGATTTTTCCGAAAACGCGGCTTATCAAATGGCCAAGGGCCGGGTGCGGTCGTTAAACGACAAGATTTTTGGAATTGAAGAACACTTAAAGCAGGCCATCATCATTGCGCCCGGCAAAAACTCAGACACGGTTCAGTTGGGTAGTACGGTAACGGTTATGGTTGACGATAAAGAGAAGGTTTATCAACTGTTGGGTTCTAGCGAAGTTAATCTAGCCAAAGGCATTATTTCCAACCATTCTCCGGTGGGTGAATCTTTGATGGGTAAAAAAGTCGGCGATGTTTTTAAAATCAATCTGGCTAAGGGTGAAGTAGATGCTGAGATTATCGGTATTAAATAAAATATTGCTTTTTCACTTTAAAATTGATAAAGTATAAATAATCAACACTTTTTTTGCTTTAGCAGGGCTTATTTTATTGCGCATCGCCTTTAATTCAGCTTCCTTCTTCATGGAAGACGCGGCTTACGTGTTTGGTGTAATGAATCTGATTATCGGCCTGTCCATAATTGCTTACAGCATTATGATTAAAAAAGGCCTAGATCTTGCATTGAATTGAGGTTTGGCTGGCCAACATTTTGGTCAGCTTTTTTTATTCTTAAACCGTGTTTCGGCGCGATTGCCAAAAGGGTGGAATTCGGTTAGAATTAATTCACTTTTTACATAATTATCATCTACTGCGTAATGCGGATATTAGGCAAATTTTTTAAAAAACTGGGGCCGGGCATGGTCACGGGCGCGGCCGACGATGATCCGGCCGGCATTGCCACTTATTCGGTGGCCGGCGCCAGATTCAATTTAAAACTGCTTTGGTCGTCTTTTTTTACCTTGCCGTTAATGATCGCGGTTCAAGAAATGTGCGCCCGCTTAAGCATGGTCAGCGGCCGCGGTTTGGCTTCAACTTTTAAGCTGTTTTACGGCAAAAAAGTGCTGGTTTTGGCCGTGGCGCTGTTGTTTGCGGCCAACACTTTTAACATCGGGGCGGATTTAAGCATTATGGCCGCTTCGGTCAAATTGCTTTGGCCGGGAGCATCCGCGCTGTTGGTGATTATTTTGATTGCCGCGGTTTCGCTGATTTTGGAAATAATTTTAAGCTATCGGGTGTATTTTCATCTTTTAAAATGGCTGTGCCTGGCTTTGCTTGCTTATTGGGCCACAGCCGCTTTGGTGGTTACCGATTGGGGTGAAATTTTTAAAAATCTGTTGTGGATCCAATGGGAATTCAGCCGGGATTACTGGCTGATGCTGGTGGCGTTTTTAGGCACGACCATTTCGCCGTATTTGTTTTTTTGGCAGGCCGGCCAGGAAATGGAAGATGAAATCAATGAGCATCGCGGCACTATCGCCCTAAGAAAAGGGGCAACCGCCGCGGAAATTGGTAAAATGCGTTTTGACGTTTTTAGCGGCATGATTTTTTCCAATCTGACCACTTTTTTTATTATCATAACCACAGCGGCAACCCTGCATCAGGCCGGCATTTACAATATTACTTCAGCGGCCGACGCGGCCTCGGCTTTGCGGCCGCTGGCCGGCGACGCCGCTTATTTGCTGTTTACCATTGGTATAATCGGCACCGGCCTGCTGGCGATTCCGGTTTTGGCCGGCAGTGTGGCTTACGCCTTGGCCGAATTGTTAAAATGGCGCGAGGGCTTGTCAGTAAAGTTTAAAAAGGCCATGGGGTTTTATCTGATCATGGCCGCGGCTATTTTAACAGGCGTGCTGATGAATTTATTCAATCTTAACCCGATCAGCGCCCTGATTTATTCGGCGGTGTTAAACGGCCTGATCGCGCCCTTGTTTATCGCGATGATTATCAAGTCGGCCAACAGCCGCCATTTGATGGGTGATTTAAAAAATGGCCCTTGGTCCAATATTTTTGGCTGGCTGGCTTTTGCGGTTATGACCGCGGCCGGCTTGATTTTTATAATAAGTTTATTTTTATAATCTCGACTCTACTCCTATCAAACGGGGTACAACTTCCCTGTCCCCGAGCCAATGAAAAAGTCATTAATGAAATTTGGCGGTTTTTGGTTATCCACAAAGAAACTATTGACAATATTTCGGGGTGTAGTATACTTCTTTATTGAATTAAAAAGATGTGCAAAAGGTGATCTTGACAAATAAACTGTCATTATGGTAGTGTAAATATTGATTAAAAATAAAGGCATTTAAGCCAGTTAGTGTAAATTTAATATAAAAGTATCAATTTAAACATAATTAAGGGTCTTACCCACGTCAAAAATATATGAGAAACTCTCTCTCTCTCTCTCTCTCTCTCTCTCGATTTGGCGGCCGGCCAAATCGAGGGGAGGGCGTAGCTATCGATGACGCTATCGAGCAACCAGAGGGCATTTGGATCGTTGACCCGACGCCGGAGGCACCGCTTGAGCACATCCTGGTCAACGTGATCAAAAAACTTCTTGATATCGGCGCGCCAAACCCAACTCCTGGGTAAACGGCGCGAAAAATCCGCCGCGCGCGTGATTGCCCCAAGGAGCCCCTTCCCTTTTCGACACGACCAGGCGTCGTAAATGAAGGTTTGATCGAATATTTTCACCAAGTAGTCGTAGAGGAGTCGATGCACCACACGATCACGAACAATCGCCACCGCGAGATCGCGTCTTTTGTTGTCCGTAATCGTGACACGACGATACGAACCATGGTGGTACGACTGATCGGTAAGCGCGTGGTGAAGGTCGCTGAGCTGCTCTTCAAGGTGGTAGCTGAACTCGTCGATTTCCCGCGAAGCGTGTTTGCCACGCCGAAAGCGGTACCAGATTCGCCATAAATTGTTTAGACTGAAGTCTATGGAATCATTACCCATCATTAATCGCACCTATGAAGTGTATAAACTTGTGGTTGACTTGACCGGTCATATGGAGAAACGCTGGCGGTATTCACTTGGCCAAAGCTTAGAGGCCAGCGTCTTGAGCTGTTTGGAGCAGCTCATTCTCGCCAAGAATGCCCCGAAAACACTGAAAACTGGCTATCTTCTTCAAGCCAGCAGCCATCTTGAGATCGCAGTGCTCAAGTGTCGACTCTGCCTGGAGGTCAGCGATGCCAATGAAACGAAAATATTTCAGGCCCAGAGTAAGTGCGCTGAAATTGGCCGCATGCTCGGCGGCTGGCTAAAATCGTTGACCTGAGAAGTTGTCTCACCGAGGCACGAGGACCCAGATTCTCATTCGAATCGTCGGGCGCGTTGTCGTTCAGGTTGAGCTGACGATCATCCGCGTTCCAGTTCGCGTACGGCAGGTTGCCAGACGCCTTGTTGATCCCGCCGCAGTATCGAATCGAGCACCCACAGGTACCCGAGCGAGCATTGGTTTGCCTTTACATCCTCTGATTGAGGGGGAGGCGGGACTCAGACGTGAGAAAACTTCTCTGT
>JAUYIT010000025.1 GCA_030688315.1 Candidatus Komeilibacteria bacterium
GATCTTAATCGTTCGCCGACTTTATATACCAGCTTGGCTAAAATTTTAGAGAGGTAATTTTTATCCTTGGTCCACTTGGGCAAACAATAGGAGTGGCCGATGGACTTTCTGGGAGCAACCGTTAGCGCATCCTTGTGGCCCAATTCCAAACCGTTAACCTTGTGCCACAAATAATAACCCTGCTTGCCTAAGGCCCGCATTAGGTTTTCCACAGGAAATCTTCGCAACTGAAAGATAGTGGTAATGCCTAATAAGTTAAGCCGACGGCCGATAGCCGGGCCAATGCCCCAAACGTCAATCAATTTATAACCATGATAGGCCCGGTCCAAATCATCGGCCAAAGCGATGATTTTGGTGTTATCCACACCGGCCGTATCCGAAGCAAACTTAGCTAAAAAACGGGTGAACGAAAGCCCGATAGCGCACTTTAACCAGCAGCCGACTTCGGTCTTGATGCGTTGCCTAATGGCGGCGGCAATTTTGAGCGCCTGGTTAAAATCAGCGGTTACCACCGACAAATCCAAAAAGGCCTCATCAATACTGTACGGCTCAAAATTGCCGCCGTATTCTTGCATAATTTTAAAAAAACGCCTGGTAACGGCGCGGTACTTATTGGGATCATTTTCCAATAAAATAACTTTGGGGCAAATCTTTTTGGCTTCAAAAACCCGACAGCCGGTTTTAATGCCCAATTTTTTGGCCTCAATGGACGAAGCCAAAATACAACCGTTTTTAGCCAGATAAGCGCACACGCCAACGGGTTTGCCGCGCAACAACGGATTGGCCTGCTGTTCCACGCTGGCAAAGTACGAATTCATGTCCAAGTGCAGGATAATGCGGCTCATAGATTGGAAGTTAAACTAAAAATAGAAGTCAAAAGCCAGCTGACGGACAATCCGACTTTTGGCATCTAACTTCTAAATTTGGATAATATGACTGACGTTAATTATCCTTCGCTGTAAATAGTTTCTAGCATCCACGACAAGTTAAAAGGGTTAAAGGCGAGTTGGAAGTAGTTGGCCGAGTCCGTGACGGAAAAATGATAAATGGTTTCACGGCCGGTTTGCGAGGTGTGAACCAGATGGACTTTGTCTATCTTGTACATTTTACGACGCCAAACAAAGAGTTGAGGCGCGATATCGGCTTTTTTAAAGCTGGCAATCACTTCAATGGGTTCGTTAATTTGATCATGCATACTATTTAATCTCCAAGCGCCAATTTCCAAATAAATTACAAATTTTAAGTTACAATTGGAATTTGGATATTGAGATTTGTTTGTATCTTGGAATTTGTTATTTGAAATTTATATATTAAACTGTGGCGAATTTGCGGATAACCGCCCGAACAATCCCCTGAATCAGCGGATCTCTGGCGTAAATGGGCTTCATGGACGGGTTGGCCGGCTGTAAACGGATGCGGTTGGTTTCACGATAGAACTTTTTTAAGGTAGCGTAAGCGTTATCCAACAAAGCTACTACCACATCGCCATCCCGCGGGCTGTGATTGCGTTCCACAATCACGTAATCGCCGTCCCAAATACCCTCATCAATCATGGACCGGCCCTTAACCTTTAAAATATAGCTATTATCGGCGTTAGCCACAAAATCCGAGGGTATAGCCATAGTTTCGTGCTGTTCCATGGCTTCAATGGGCTCTCCGGCCGTAATTAAGCCCACCAAGGGCAAATCTATGGCTATAGAGTCACGGTAGGCCGAGAGCATCACCGGTTCCAAAGCCCGCTTTTGATGGATGTTGGCCTTAAGGTAACCTTTTTCTTCCAGCGCCTTAACGTGCTGGTGAATGGTGGCCGGAGAAGATACGCCCAAATGATCGGCAATTTCCATATAGCTGGGCGCGTAATCGTTATCTTTTAAATAATAAGTAATAAAATCCAGAATTTCTTTTTGGCGTTTGCTTAGAGCCATACGATTTGATGATTAAGAATTAATTTAGAGTTATCAACAACTCCCTTTTTACTTTTTCATCATACCGAAAATTAACCGAAAGTGCAAGAACCAGTTTTCCACAGGGCAACAAAAAAATTTGCCTCAACTGTCATTGCGAGCCCAGCAGGGCGAAACAACCCCGATGCGCCTACCAAGTACAGCGGGATTGCTTCGTCGCTTTGCTCCTCGCAATGACGGCTATGGCAAATTTTTTACAGCTCCTCTAGTACAACCCTAACCTCGCTCTCTTTCCCCTGCCGGGAAATAAGTAAAGTTATTTCTTGACCGCTTTTGTAATCCTGAATCAGCTTGGTTAAAGAATTGCTTTCATCAATATCTTCATTGTTTACTTTTAAAATAATATCGCCGGCCTTAAGGCCCGCTTTGGCGGCCGGGCTGTTTTCGGCCACGGCCATAATGCTCCTTTTGGCGTCGCCGAGTAATACTGCGCCTTTAACCCTGTCCTCATTGACTTCCGCGGACAAACCCAAACTTTCGGACAAACCAACATAACTCGCGCCCAAACGGCTGCGCATGACTTTTTCGCTGTTGACCAAAAAATTATTGACCGCCGAACGCAAGTAATATGAAGGCACGGCCAGATTGATCAAATCGCGGCCGGAGTTAAACAACAGTCCGGCCACTTCATTTTTGCCGTTTAGCAGAACCGCGCCGTTATAAACGCCGGGCATATCCTTGGCGATTTTTAAGTAATGATCTATTTTATCGGTAGAGAGCAAAAAATCGGCCGGTTTTGCTTGATCATGATAGGAAAACTTTTGAATGGAAGTTTTAAGAAGATCGGAACCATGGTTCTGGATGGAATAACGGGCGGTCAGCAAAGAATCGGTCGGCAAAATGCTGTTTAAGGAAGCGAATTTGACCGGTGAAAGATTTTGAGCGGCAATATGGACCAAAACCAAACCGCTGAATTCATCTTCTATTACCTTATCGGGCTGATAAACTTTTTTATCGGATAAAACCACGGCGTAATTATTTCCGCCGGCAATGGACTTAGGCGCTAACAGCCAACCATCGCTGGTAACCACCAAACCGCTGCCCAAAAAATCCTTTTCCAAATACAACGATTCCAAAATTCCGGCGCCGGCGTCTTTTTTAACCGCGTAAAAACCGACTATCTGTTTGCGAATTTCGGCAAAAACCTCGCTGTTGCCGCCGCTATCTTCCTTAAGCAAAAATTCCAAATCTAAAACCTTATCGTTATCGGCGGACGGACGGCCGTCAGACCCGAGTGACGGATAGTCAACCGAAAACCAGCTATCCTGAATTATAGCCGCGCTAAAGCCGCCCAAAACCGAGATGAGTAAAATCAGCAGAAAACTTTTAAAACTTAACGTAGCGACGGCGTTGCTGGGACGCTGCATTTGGTGCTGTTGGTAAATATCTTCAAGCAGCGGTCTTTTTTCTGGATTGTTGGTCTGCTTTTCCGGCAGGACGATTTCTTTTTTGGGCATAGGACAAAATGATAATTAGTTCCTATTATATCACAAACCAAATGGATATAAAAATATCCGTGAAAATCCGTGTAATAATCAGTGTAATCTGTGTTAATAATCCGTGCAATCTGTGTCTTTCAAAACCAACGAGCCGTGACTAAGATCAGCAAAATGAGCACGGCAATGGTCAGCAAATAATTTTTTACCCTTGAGCCCGGCCAATGGCGGTTAAGCCGGCTATCCAAACTGACGGTTAAGCCCAGGTAAAACAAGGAAAAAATCAGGCCTTTTAAGTAATAAACCAGAGGCAGATTGCCGATGGCCCAAAATATTTCCGCTCCAATTAAAGCGGCCGCGCCGGCGTAAACCGCGGCAGCGCGCCCGGCTGTTATTTTTCGGTACGTCCAGTCGGAAAAAAAAATCATTACAAAAACAAAGCCGACAATCAGCCAGATATTAAAACTGATAAAATCATGCAAACCAAACAGGCCCGATCCTAAACAAAAAACCGCCAGACCGGCCAACAGCGGACGCCAGTTAAGCATTTTTTCCTCGGGCAAAAACCGGGCGTGGAAAATTTTAAACAGCCCGTTGTAATAAAAAAACATGGTCACCGAAATCATCAGCCACAAACCGATTTTAAACCAATTGTTTTCCAAAAAAACAAACAGCAGTAAAAACCCGGCCGTCAGCATTAATCCCTGCCAAATATAAAACCAGCCACCGGCTTCCTCCCCGCTTTTAATCCTTAGCTTGGTTAAGGCCCACAAACTTAAAGCCGCGATGGTTAAGCTAGAAAAAACCACGTAATAAAAATTAGACCCGGCTAAAAATAACAGGGCAAAAGTGCCGGCAATGGCCACCGGGCTGAATAAGGATAAAATCCTGGCAATTAAAAGCATCAAAAAATATTAGCTAGAAAAATGGTCAAGCTTGCTGTTAACCAAGCATATTGATCCTTTAATTTTTCAAAACGATTCTTGGCTTCTTCAATATTAGGCGCGCTTTGATTTAAATCGCCGACCGCGCTAACCAATCCCAAATGCAAATCCTGATACGATTTGGGTACTCTGATGGCAAACAGTTTTTGTTCAAGATCAGTTAGAGAAATCTGCTTTTGGCTGTACTGTTCCAGCAAAGCCAAGACCTCGTTTTTATAACTATCTTTTACGCTGGTAAACTGGATCTGGCCGTTTTGATCAAACAGATTTAGGGCCGCGATGGAACTGTAGGCCTGGCCTTCAAAAAAAGAACTGACCGCCAAAATTGTGGTTAGCGAAAAAAACAGGATGGCTAAAAATAATATTCTGCCTATTCTCATAAGTGTAATGCTATTCTTTGGGCTGGTACATGGAACCAATCACCAAACCGGCCAACAAATAATTAAACAAGCCCGAAATCAGCCAAACCACCACTAATTCTTCCGGCACGGCCATGGTTAGCAACGTCATCATTAAACCAGGCACAATGCCAATAATCCAGATCCAAAAACCGTACTGCAAACCCCTGACGGCGCCCGAATCGGGCAAGCCCTTGTAAAAAACGCTGTAAACCAAAGTTAAAATTAAACCAACAACTAAATTAAAAGCCAGATTGTAAACCCACCAGTTGCCCGACATATCTTTCCACAACGCCGGATCGGAAGTGGCGTACAGTCCGCCGGAGAGCCAGCCCTGCACTCCGCTTAAAACGAACAGGATAACGCCCGTTAAAATACCGATTTGAAAAATTTTTCCCTGATTATTTTTCATTTGTTTGTTTTTATTAATTATTAAAACTTTATAAGTTAAGTTAAGAAAAGGCCGAGGCGTCCATTTCCTGCCATTCATCGGCGGGGTCATTCCAGCGGTAAACCTTAAAAGTGTGGGTAAATTCGTCGGGCGAATAAACGTAATCCACGCTGGTGGAGCCGCCCGCCCGGTTGGAATAATTGGTTTTTTTATCCAGCACTTTGGGCCGGGTAATCCACTCCACCCGCATTTTTCCGCCCGGACCGTTAAATTCCAGGGTCTCGGTTTCCTGACGGATCTCTTCGTCCGTTTTGGTAAACTGATTGAACAGTTCAAAACTGTCAATGATTTTCTTTTTTATTTCCTGCCAGCGGTCAGCGTGCATGGGTTTTGATTTAATTATTCAAATATCTTTTATCCCCTAACTCTTCAGGAAGATAGCTCTGCTCCACCGGTTCTTTAAAATTTGGATTGTATTTATAATCTTTGCCGTAACCTATTTCTTTCATCAATTTAGTAGGCGCGTTTCTTAAATGCAAAGGTACGGGATAATTGGGCGCGTCTTTAAGGTCGGCTTGAACTTTTTGATAGGCGGTATATAATTCGTTGCTCTTTTTGGATTTGGCCAAATAAACCACGGCCTGGGCCAAGTTGACGTTGCATTCGGGCAGACCGATAAACTGACACGCTTGGTAAGCGGCAATGGCCTGAGGCAAAGCCAAGGAATTAGCCAGGCCTATATCTTCGGAAGCAAAGCGGACTAAGCGCCGGGCAATGTACAAAGGATCTTCCCCTGCTTCCAGCATTCTCCCCAACCAATAAAGTGAAGCGTTGGCGTTTGAGCCGCGCATACTTTTATGCAAAGCCGAAATAATGTTGTAATGTTCTTCCTCGTTTTTATCGTATAAAAGATGGGATTTTTGCAAGGACTCCTTAACGATTTCTTTGGTGATTTTTATTATACCATTTTTTTCGGGCTTTGTCGTGTTGATGGCCAGCTCCAAAGAATTTAGAGCCGTCCGGGCATCGCCGTCAGCCAACTCGGCGATTAAAGTTAGAATATCCGGCGCGACCTTGGCTTTTAATTTAGCCAGTTGAACATCAGCTTTAAGCGCCTGGCTTAAAATTTGGACTAACTCGGGGGTTTGTAAGCGTTTAAGGATAAAAACCCTGGACCTAGAGAGTAGCGGTGAAATAACTTCAAATGATGGATTCTCCGTGGTCGCGCCGATTAAAATGATGGTGCCGTCTTCCACCACCGGTAAAAAGGCGTCTTGCTGGGCTTTGTTGAACCTGTGGATTTCGTCAATGAATAAAATGGTTTTTTGGCGCTGAAGCTTTTTGCGGTCTTTGGCTAGTTTAACAATTTCCCGCACGTCTTTAACTGAACCGCTAACGCCGGAAAAAGGCACAAACACCGCTTTGGTTAAGTTGGCAATAATCCGCGCCAAAGTTGTTTTGCCACAGCCCGGCGGACCCCAAAAAATTAAAGACGGAATTTCGTCCCGCTCTATCGCCCGCCTTAACATGGCGCCCTGCCCCACAATTTGTTCCTGCCCAAAAAACTCGGCCAAAGTTTTGGGGCGCGCCCGTTCGGCTAAAGGCAGATCTTTGGTTAAGTTCTGGTCAAAGAGATCCATAAAATACAAAACTCAAATCACAATTTCCAAATAAATCTCAAATAACAAATTACATACGAGTTTGGTTTTTGGAATTTGGAGCTTATTTGGAAATTGGCACTTGGATATTGAAATTTATTCTAATCAACCTTTTTCCATTCCTTAGAATATGACTTACGGAATAAAGCGTACCACAATAGATTCATAAACCAGATAAAAATCATTTTGGGCCAGCCCTCTTTTCTGTATCTAATGGGCGTACCGTAAGCCACAAAGTTTTTTAAAACTTGAGTCCGCCCGATTCTGCTTAGCCGCAAAAATAAATCTTGATCCTCGCTGGTAATAAGATTTTCGTTATAGCCCTTGATGGTTAAAAACGATTCGCGCCTAACCACCTGCACCCAGCCCATAGCCGTACCCATTCTGATTTTGTTCAGCCCTTTAATGCCCTTATTAATCATCCATAAATTAAAACGGTCCACATTGGTTTCTTCTTCCGGGAAAAACCTGATTTCCACAGTCAGTCCGACTGTTTTAGCGTCGCCTTCCAAAACAGTCAGCACCGCCCGCGTAAACTGATCCAAACGGCCAATCACCACGCCGCAATCCATAAAAAACAGATAACGGCCGGTAGCGAGCGACGCGCCCTTGTTGCGATTTTCGGCAATGGTTTTATTTTTTTCCCCGGGCTGGCGGACGTAAACTTTATCGGCCAGTTCTTGGGCGATTTTAACCGTGTTATCGGTTGAACCGCCGTCGGCCACAATGATTTCTTTATCCAGCCAGTCCAGCTTTTTTAACTGACGCAAAGTGGGACCAAGATTTTTTTCTTCGTTAAAAACAGGAATGATGAAGGAGATTAAAGGTTGGTTGGTCATATGTTAAAATGAAATTACACATTCCAAGCGCCAATCTCCAGATAATATTCAAATTTTAAATCTCAAATAATAAGATTTATTTTTGTTATTTGTTGTTTGAAATTTTTCTGGAAATTGTAATTTGTTATTTGTTGTTTTATTTCCCGTATCTTCTTTGACGGGAAGCGAAATCTTCCAAGGCCTTATCCAATTCATGCTCGGAAAAAGCCGGCCACAAGACCTTGGTAAAATACATTTCACTGTAAACGCTGTGCCACAGTAAAAAACCCGACAAGCGCTGTTCACCGGAAGTGCGGATAATTAAATCAGGCAAAGGCATAGCGGGATCATACATAAATTTAGCAAACGATTGTTCGTCAACTTTTTTAACCCCGCTGGCGATTGCTTGATTGACCGCGTCAACAATTTCCGGCTGACCGCCATAATTGAGGGCGATATTTAATGTGGCCTTGGTATTATTTTTAGTCAGCTCCATGGAATCATAACAAAGTTTTTGCAAATCCTTGGGCAGTTGGGTTAACCGGCCGATCATTTTAACCCTAATGCCCTTTTGATGCATTATCTTAATATCTTTGGTCAGACCGGTTTTAAGCAAATTCATCAAATAACCCACTTCCTCTTTGCTTCTGTTCCAATTTTCCGTGGAAAAGGCAAATACCGTTAAAACCTTAATACCGCGTTCCAGGCACCAATCCCCCACTTTTAAGATTTTTTCATAACCGCGCTGATGCCCAAAAAGAGACGGTAAACCGCGCTTTTTGGCCCAGCGCCGGTTACCATCCATAATTATGGCTAAATGCTTTAAAATCGGTTCATTCATACATTTCCCCTATTATATCATTTTTGCTCAAAGTTGACAGCATTGTTATCTTAGTTAAGAATTGACTATTGGCTTAAAAAATGTTAAAAATACAATCTATCGTAAAAATGAAAACATAGGGAGGAAGAATGCTGCTCAAACAGAAAATATTACATGCCCTGCTAATCGTCTCAATAGCGGGCATGCTGATCAGCTTTACCTGGTTCATCGGCATGTTAATGTTCCATCTGGACTTTAATTTATGGCCGATCATTTTGGCAGTGGGTTCATTTGGTCTTTCCCACTGGTTGCGGTATCACTCTCCAATCAAGGATAGTGAAGCCGTCCAAAAAGCCAGCCAGATCTTGGAGGGCAAGTGACTACAAAAGACGGTCTGCGTTTTTACGCCGACCGTCTCTTTTTTTACTGTATTTTGACAAAACGTTTTTAAAAAGCAAAATGATTCTGAATAACGTCAAGCATTTTTTGATAGCCTGCCTCATTCATGTTGAGCGTAAAATTATCATGGTTATTGTAGCGTAAATTCAAACCCGCGTCTAAAATTTTAAAGCTACCCTTGAATTCTTCATAACTTTTAATTGAACCGTCAGAATTTTTGGTTGCTTGGTAAAACGCTTGAAAGGCCTGCTTAAGATTACCACCATGCGCCAAAATCAAATTTTCCACGCCCACGCCGCCTAAACCGCCGTCGCCGTAATTGCCTTTTTTATAAGCACCGCCTTCCTTAAGCCACTTTTTGGCCAGCAAAATATTGGCAATGGCTTCATCATAATCTTTTTGGCCGCGTTTTTCCAAAAGATTATTCAGCTTATCGGCCAGCGCGTCATGCGAAGCGTAAACATTAAGATCGGATTTTTTAACAAACCCGATATCAATATCCAAGCCCTGTTGACTAAAAGCATTGCTGCCAAAAAATCTTAGCTGATTATTATTGAAATCAGATGGAGCAATAAACGCCTCAGTCATTTCCGTGCCCAGCCGTTGCCTTATTTCATTAGCTATTTGAGGCACTAGAGAAAAATCTTTAGCATCCAGCTTAAGGTTAAAATCAAAGTCACCTTCGCCGACGGCATTGGTGTTGCGGCCCGTAGAGCCGATATCCAGCAGTTCGGCACCCAGTAAACTATCATCGTACTCGCCTTTAAGTTTAACTCCGTACTGATTTAAAACTTCCAAAACCATAGTTCTGATTTCTGTTTTTAATTTAGCCAATCGTTCAGCATCCTATTCCTTGGCTTTGATGATGGAATTGATTTCCGGATAATATGATTCGCCTTTGGACGTGGCAAAACTCATATCTTGACCGTCAAATCTGGCCACGCCGGCAAATACCTTGCGGTATTCATCATACAATTGCGGCGAAAACAGAGTTTGACCGGCTTCGTCCACCACTGGAATGTAGTAGCCGTTTTGGGCAATGCTGTAAAATAAATTTTCTTGCTGTTTGAGATCGGAGCCGCGATAAATCATAAAATCAATTTCCGTACAGGGAAACCCGGTCCTGACTCCAAAATGATTTTCTCCCTGAGTGCCTGTTTGAAAAAGTTCATATTTATTTTTATTGTACTTTGTTTGTTCACCGCGGACGGTTTTTTGAAATTGCCCGCGATCCTTAACCACAAACATCAACTCTCCATAACTCGTAGCCAGGGTAATGCCCGCAAAATTTTCTTTAAAATCTGATTTGGTCTCGGATTTTAATACTTCCACATCCGTGTCAAAAGGAGTAGCATCGGAATCGGAAGCGGCTCCCAGAAACTCCTTGGCTACCGAGCCGTTTTGCAAAATATTATCAATATACTGAATCTGAACTCCTTTAACCAAATCGCCTTGTTGCAAATTAAGCGAAGCAAAAGCTGACCTACCTCTGGCCTCGGCCTGTTGCCTGCTTTGACTCATTTCCGTCAAAATCTGGTCAATATTTTGATAGTTAAGCGGCCGGGCAAACATTTCCACCACGCGTTCCGAAACCGATTGGCCAGGCTTAACGCCCAATTGGGAACATATTTCGGCATAATCTTCACTTAAGGATTCCCCTTTAACGGCTGGAAAATCATTTTGCTTGCCGCGCATTGAAGTATCGGCCACGGTTTTTAATTTGCGAAAAATGTAAGCAAGTTTTTTTTGTTCCTGCGCCGACAAATTGTTTTGTCCCATCTTTTCCGTTAGCGGGTCAGCTTCTTTAAGCAAACTCAAAAAAGTTTTAAGCGACCGGTTGCCTGATTCAATGTGGACTTTTAATAAATCCTGAAAAAAAATGTTCTGCCTTAATCTGGCGCTGGCTTGGTTTAAAACCGGACTGGAAGCGACACCTAATTTTGTGGCAATCAAACCATTAGGAAATAACGCGCTAAAAACCCGCTCCACCTTGCCCATCATTGGCAGATTATTTTGAATGAAAATATTATTGATAACTTCATAGGTTTTGTGCGGATTATCAGTCGCTAAAATCTGTTCAATCAGCTGATCCT
Source organism: Candidatus Komeilibacteria bacterium (assembly GCA_030688315.1). GTDB lineage: Bacteria > Patescibacteriota > Patescibacteriia > UBA1558 > UBA10009 > JAUYIT01. Next base: position 10,922 of record JAUYIT010000025.1, read on the forward strand.
TAATCCTAATCATTTCCTGCGACGGCGAATCAATTATTTTCTGACTAATCTCAAAGTATGCTTCAAGCTGTTGAGGCGTTTTTTTGAAAAATCTTTCATGTTCTTTTATAAAAACCGAACAAACTACATAGTTTAATTGTTTTTCCATTAACTGCTTTACTTGCTCGAGATAAATAAATTTATCTTCCGCTCCGAATAAATCACTAGAAATTGCGCTTTTTTGCTCTTCATTTAATACCAATGAATCCATTAAGGCGAATGCTTTTTTAAAATTATTCAGTGATAATAGGCTAGAGATAGCTTTTACTTTTAAATCAGAAACCTCGTTTTCGTTAATATTAAAATAGTCAACAAGATCTGGTCGCCAAGTTCCATCACGCTCGATGTTGTTCTGCAATGCAATTCTAATATTTCCTAAAGTCCGCGGATCCGAACGAACTTGATCAAAATCCAATTTGAAGCTGTTGGCAAAACCTTCAATCCCTTCCCCTTTTTCGCCTTGAGCGATATAAACCTGAATGCCTTGATATAACGCTTCCTTACCCTCTGGGCTCTGTAAAATATCTTCCAAAGCGACACTTGATAATTTCAGAATGTTTTCCCAATCCTTTAGCAACTGGCCGTTGGCGGCGGATTTATAAACAACTTCTTTTATTACTTCCGCGTTCTCCGGAAATTGCTTGAATTTTTCCACGCTTAAATCCAAATTAAAATATTTTTTAAAATGTTCAAACAAACTAGTCACAACCCCGGAATTTAAATTAACGCGTAAACATTTGATTGTTCCCTGATAAGCAAACTCAGTCAGTGTCTCTTTATTTTTTTCTATAAAATCAATAAATTCCTGGTCGGAAAATTGAAACATACTTTTCCATCTTCCATCTAAACTCCAAGGATAATCGCCAGTCGCAATGTATTTAAAATTATCAAAAGCCAAATTTTCTCTGGTTTCCAAATTTATCTTAAAATCTTTTATCGCGTCAGTAACGTCATAAACACGGCGATTATCATTTGGATCGGAAGATTTATTGCCTACGGTTTGCTTTATGGCCTGAACCGCCAATGATTTAGTTCTTTCAGGATCCATTCCCAATTTACCGCTATATTCCAAGGCCCGATGCTGTGATCCGGGATAATAAAGACATGCTAAAAACGTTTTTTCTTGGAATTCATTTATTTCGGGATCATGTAAGAGCTTAGTAACCGCTTCCGGCGCATCCTCAAATGCCTGCAGAACTGTTTCAAATTCATTTGAGGCGCCATTTTTTACATCAAAATAACCAGCTGTATCCTCGCTTTTATTAAACCGGGAAACTAAACATTTTCTTCCGTATTCAATCAACTCCGGATGTCTGCTGATTTGCTCCGGAGTGAGAGACGCCACCAGATCTTTGATATAGTAAAAATCAAAAGATTTTGAGACTCTGGGTGATTGCATAACTTTGTCTATTTTCCAATCCACGGCTTTTTCTTTGTATTCATCCCTGATTTCCTTAACTTTTTGGATTAATGAATCCAATTTGGCTTTAAGACCGGTTTCTTTTTTTGCTTCAGCTAATTCTTCGGTGGACAAAGCTGAACTTTCTCCCTGCGTGGCTTCGGCATCAATTCGCGCTAATTGGCTCTCCTGCCAATTTTCAAAATCAGCCACGCGCGCTTCCACGTCGGCTGTTATAAGGTCTTCGGCTAATTGCTCGCCTGTCATTAAGTCCTCCTTAACTTCCTTAATAGGCAAGGCGTCTTGTTCAACCGGCTTTGGATTTTCAGCACTATTAACCATATTACAGTTTGGCTCGAATTTTTTTTAATTTCAACTCATTAACCTTACGGGCATAATCCGCTAAAATTTGCTGTTGTTGAATCTGCAATTTGCTCATTTCCAACAGAAACGCCTTATGCGCTTGTTCCAAATCCCGGTCACTTTTTTGCTTAGTTAGCATAGTATTTGCTTAATTATAGCAGAAAAATACTTTAAAAGTAATGGCTTTTAAAAAAACAAAAAAACGGCCACCAACTGGTGACCGTCATTTTTTTATGATTGACTTTATTACGAATATCTTAGCGAAGCAATCTTTTTACCCTGCTTCTTTTTGTGCTTTCTTAAAGCCACTTTTTTCTTTTTATACATAAGCTGAATTGCGGTTAGTTTTCTTTCTTATTAATAACTTTGCTGATTGTAAAAGTAATAACAGCCAAAACCAAAGTCATGGTAATGGCGTAAACAAACTTGACCACGACCGACCCCTTGTCCAATGGAAAAATATATTCAATCAAACTCTTGACCGCTTCGTTCCAAGCCAAACCGGCCACTAAACCGAAGGCGGCGGTTACGTAAGTCAAGGTTTGATTTTTGACTTCCTGACGCAGGGTTTTTTTGATTTTTTGTTCCAATTCCTGATCGGGCATTTTTTAACGATAAATAATAATACCGACCAACACCCCTGCTTCCACAATCACCCACAGAATTTCACTGATAATTAATGGCCAGGATTTATGCATTATAGCATAGACCAGCCAGAAACACGACAAAATGGTCCAAGAAGCCCAGGTGATTAGGGACAAGCTGTCCGCCGCTTGTTTACTCCAAACCTCATACAATTGCGGCACGGTCATGATCGGCCCGATTACGCCCACCAGGTAAATCAGTTTGTCCATTAAGCGCACCCATTTGTTTTGATGCGGATATGATTCGTGTTTTACGTGAATCCGCTTGCGCACGTGAAAATGATGCAAGCCCGCTGAATTTTTTGGCATATTTTTGTTTTTATTTAGCTTCAATTGAAGTCTGCTATAACCTTGGTCGGGGATCCGGGACTTGAACCCGGAACCTCACGAACCCGAATCGTGCGCCCTAGCCATTAGGCCAATCCCCGAACAGAGTTATAGTAGACTGGTAGCCCTAACCGGAATCGAACCGGTGTTACATGGATGAGAACCATGCGTCCTAGCCGCTAGACGATAGGGCCTAAATAATTCTACCAAATAATTTTTTTAATTTTTTCCTACCTGCGCAAGATTTCCAATACTTTTCTCTTTTTATTGCCTGTCCTAACGTTAATCTATTCTCTAAAATAAAGCACCTAAATCTATAAAAATCTTTAGTTGACTTTACTTTGCCTGACCTATGATAACTGATCCTTTCTTGAATATCCTCAGTAAAACCAATATAGGTCTGGCTATTAGCTTGATTGACTAACCAATATATTTTATACATTAAATCGCTTTTCATGCAGATTTATGCGTCCCCGCCTCGCGTCGACGAGCTCCGCCTGCCTCGACGGCAAGGCGGGCGAGTCGAGGCGGGCTAACCGTTAGACGATAAGGCCTTAACGGTTGTTATACTATCAAATCATGCCTTATAAATCAAGGTGTTTGGCTAATATCATACGAAGGCGGCACATGCAGATAGTTTAATAAAAACTGGGCGATTTCGCCAAAGACCGGCACAACTGATGATTCGGCAAAGCGCACGCCTTTAGGATGATTTAACTTGACCAGCATAACAAACCGAGGATCTTCAATGGGCGCGAAACCGACGAATGAATGAATGGTTTTATCGGCCGAATAACCGCCGTTGGGATCCGCTACCTGGGCCGTGCCTGTTTTACCGGCAATGTAATAGCCCGGAATCTGGGCGCGCTGGGCGTGGCCGTATTTAACCACCGAAGCCAGCATGGCCGAAAGCGTGGTGGCGGTTTTGGAAGAAATTACCTGCCGAATCATTTGCGGTTCGGTTTTTTCAATTTTACCGTTGGCATGCTTTACTTCATCAACCACATAGGGCTTCATTAATTTACCGCCGTTGGCAATGGAAGCGAAAGCGCTCACAATTTGCAAGGGCGTGGCCGTAATGCCCTGACCGTAAGAAGCGGTGTACATGGAGATCACGCTTTTACCCTTAATGGACGCGATAGTGCCCGGCTTTTCATTATCCACCTGAATGCCGGTATTTTCACCAAAGCCAAAGCGCTTAAAATAATCCCTGAATAATTCAATACCCACCTGTTGGGCGGCAAAAATCGCGCCGGTGTTTAAGGATTCTTCCAGCACCTGGGTCATATTTTTGATGCCGTGCGCCTGGCCGTCGCTGTTTTTAATGGTGTAGCCGCCAATTTCCACCGAACCGGTGTCTTCATAAGTAGTGGCAGGAGTAACCGCGCCCACATCCAAAGCGGCCGCCATAGTTAAACCCTTAAACATGGAGCCGGGTTCATAGGGTTCGGAAATATTATAATTGTTGAAAACTTTGTAATCTTCCGCCTCGCCGTAATTATTGGGATCAAAACTGGGATAGCCGCACATAGCCAAAATGGCGCCGGTTTTAGGATCAATAATAATTACGGAACCGTCTTCGGCGCCGTGTTTTTCAACCGCCAGCTTTAGGGAATTACAAGCCGTAAACTGAATGGAACGATCTAAGGTTAAAACCAAGTCGGCGCCGTTTTCCTGTTCAGCTTTAACTCTTCTGGCTAAGGGAATCAAGCGACCCTGGGCATCGCGTTCAAAAGTAAAAAAACCCTTTTCACCCGCCAATTGCTTTTGCCAATAACCCTCCAAACCGTATTGGCCCACCAAATCATCGCCCTTAAAGCCCACAAAGCCGGTTACCTGGGCAATGTTTTCGCCCTCGGGATAGTAGCGAAAAATTTCTTCATTAAATTTTATGCCGGCCAGTTCCAGCGCTTCAATGGCCAGTTTTTTGGCTTCATCAATTTTATGTTTGATCGGCTCATAAACATCCTCTTCCTTGGACAGCCGGGCGGCCAAGGATTTTTCTTGCTCTTCCCCCAGCTCTAACAGCGGAGCCAATAGTTTGGCGGTTTGCACCGGGTTTTTGATTAAATCCGGCACGGCAAAAACCTCGTAAAATTTTTTGTTGATGGCTACCGGATAAACAGCCCCGTTGCCGGCCTGATAATCATGAATGTAAATGGAACCGCGATTAGGATCCAGCTCCTTTTCCACCACGTGCTGATCTTCGGCCCGGGCCAGATAGCGGTCATGATCAATAATTTGAAGCTTAAACAAACGGAAAAAAATCAGAGCCGAACATAAAAAAATGACTATGCTTAATATAGTCAATCGATCGTAGGTAAACCAGGAAACTTGGTGTCTGTCCGAAAATCTTCTCATGATGCGCTTCTTGTTACTTTACCGCCACTTCGCCGGTTTGAGCCAAAACGTAATCATAAGTGCCGGCTTGAACCATGGATAATTCCGTATTGCTGATCTGCTCAATGCGGGCCATGGCTTGCAAACCGGTAGCCAGGGCTTCCAAATCGCGATTAGCTTCGGTCAAGGTACTAATATCATATTTCATCTGACCCATTTTAATGCCCAAAGTGTTGGTGTTGTTAACTATCAGCAAATACGCAAAAACACTGCCTAGGGTTAATAAATAAATAATCATCCTAACATTGCCAAACATGCCTGCTGAAAAAATATTTGTTTTGGTGTTTGTTTTTTGCTGAAACATTGTGATTATTGATTACTCACAGTTTTTGACCAACCCGCAAATGCGCGCTCCGGCTGCGGGGATTGTTTCTGATTTCTTCTGCTTGAGCTGTGATTGGTTTTTTAGTTAAAATCTTAACGGACTTATGGTGTCCGCAAACGCAAATTGGCAGTTCCTTGGCGCATAAGCAATCTTTGGCTTCAGTTTGAAAAAAATTTTTAACCAGCCGGTCTTCCAAAGAATGAAAGCTGATTACGGCCAACCGACCGCCAGCGGGCAAAACGGACAGCAATTTGGGCAATGCCAGCGTTAAATTATTTAATTCGTCATTGACGGCTATGCGCAAGGCCTGAAAAATTTTAGTGGCCGGGTTTGTTTTGTAATGTTCCCGATCGTAAATTTGGCTGATAACTTCAACTAACTGTTCGGTAAAATTAATGAGCTGCTCTTTGCGGTATAAAATGATCTGCCGAGCGATCAAACCGGCATGGCGCTCTTCGCCGTATTCCTTAAAAATCCTTTTTAATTCCGCTTCCGGCCAGTGGTTTAAAATTTCCGCGGCCGTTAACTCCGTTTCCGGCCCGAACCTCATATCTAATACCTGTTTTGTTTTGAAAGAAAAACCGCGCTCGTCTTCAGACGAAACTTGAGCTGAAGATAGACCCAAGTCAAGTAAAATAGCGCTAAACTGTAAACTACGTCCTGCGTCATATTTATTCTTTATTTTTTCTATTACTTGATTAATGTTTGAATAATTTTCTTGAACCAGAATAGCTCTTGAGCCGAATTTTTTTAAATTATTTCGCGCCGCTTCGATGGCTTTGGGATCCCGGTCTAAACCGATCAATATTCCGTCAGGTTTAGCCCGTTCCAATATCGCGGCGCTGTGCCCTGCTCCGCCCACCGTGCCGTCAATAAAGTTTTGATTCGGTTGAGGATCAAGATACTGCAAAACTTCATTAAGCAAAACCGGTTGGTGGAAGTAAGCCATATATTAAACTCCCAGTTCTCCCAAGGTCTCGGCAATATTACCGGAATCTTTTTCCGTGGCGGTTTTGTATTTTTCCCAAGTGGCTTCATCCCAAATTTCAATCCGGTTATACAAACCGTTAACCACTGCTTTCTTGTTAAGCCCGGCGTACTTGCGTAAATAATCCGGCAACACAATCCGGCCCTGCTTATCCAGTTCCGCTTCCATGGCGCCGGCCAGCATCAAACGGCTGATGGCCCGGCTGGAACTTTGGCTGAACGGCAAGCGGCTGATTTTTTCCGCCAACTCCTGCCAATCCTTTTTGGTATATAAAAATAAGCAGTTCTCCAAACCCTTGGTAACAACTGCCCCCTTAGCCAATTCGGACCTAAATTTAGCCGGCACGGCTAAACGGCCTTTTTCATCTATAGTATGGTTGTATTCTCCGATAAACATGGCAAAAACTTTTTAGACAACTAAATCCTGGACCTCTAAGCATGGATGAGGTTCAGGATAGACCCTTTTAGGTAATTAGTGATGTCTTAGCTAAATTTGAATAAAAGCTTAGTTGAGTTATCCACTCTATCCCCACTTTTATCCACTTCTCACCACTACCCTGACATTATAAACCACTCCACCACAATTTGCAACCACCCCGCCATTGTGGATAAATATTTTAGCAGCTTGACAATGCCAATATTATCAACTAAAGTTTGATTAATCTGCTGTTTCACATAATCTTACGGAGAGGGAAATGTTTCACTTCCTGGCTTTTCTGGTGGCCACAGTCGGCACGGTCGGTGTTTGGCTAATGTTTTTGACCGGTGGCAGGATTAATGGCGGCGGCGGACTCATGGGCAGTTTGGCGGCCCTTGGCTTGCTCTGCTGGTTAATGTCATTACAGGCAAATCACTGGCTTATTTTGATTATTGCCTGGGCGACCTACCATATCGGCGCTTACTTTATTCCTTACGCGGAGGCCTACATGGTTGCCAAATGGGGACCGCAAAAAAGGCATAACGGCGCGCTGGTCTGCTCCGACCTCAATGCGACATGCATTGATGAGTTTCATGGCATGTTTGTTTCGAGTTTTTATATTTTCTCTCAACACGGCAAACTTAGCCATCAATGGCTGATCGGCGAACTGATCGCCGCCTTTTTTCTGTTTCGGTTTTTTGACACCGTGAAGCCGTTGGGCATAAAAAGGATCGAAACATGGAAGCCGGAAAATAAAGCGATAATGCTTGATGATACTGTGGCAGGCCTATATGTCTGCATAATCATTATCGGATTCAATATTTTCCGACCCTTTTTCATCTAATGTCAGCACAAATCAAAAAGCCGCGGCACACCTGCTCGCGGCTTATTTTTTTAACAATATTTTATTCGGAAAAAATCTTTTCCAGTTCGTCCAGATTATTAATCAAATAATCGGGTTTGGCGGCGATCAGTTTGTCTGGGGTATCAATGCCCCAGGTAACGGCGCCGGTTAAAACGCGCGCTGCTTTGCCCGCCTCAACTTCATGAACCGTGTCGCCGATAAAAATGGTTTGCCTAGGATCAAGTTTATTGTTTGTAACCAACGCCTGCAAGCTGTCGGTTTTGTCATGAACGCCGCAGATGATTTCTTTAAACAGCGGGTTTAAGCCAAACGCCCTAAGTTCCTGTTTCAAAAAATCTTCGGCATCAGAGCTAACGATCATTAAATTCAAACCGCGGTCATGCAATTTTTTTAAAAAATTATCCATGCCGTTATAAAGCGTAACCGGATGCTCGGCTAAAACTTCTTGATAAACCTTTTTGTAAACTTCAACCTCTTCTTCAAAAGTCACCTTAGGCAGATACCGGTTGTAAAACAGCATAAACGGCTGAATCCAGTTTTTTCTGAATTCCTCGTAACTGATTGACGGCGCGCCAAAATGCGCAAAAATTTTGGTGACGGTATAATAAGTTGTTTCGTGATTATCATTGATCACGCCGGAATAATCAAAGATGGCGGTTTTCATGATTATTTTTTAAAAATATTTAAAACCTGTTTATGCAGGACGGTATTATTGGAAGCGATAAACGAATTAACGCGGTCGTTTTTAAGCGGACGTCCGTCAAAACCGGTTATTTTTCCGCCCGCTTCCCGAATTAACAGCTTGCCGGCCAAATTATCGTATAAGTCATTATCATAATTGACGTGAGCGTCTATTTGACCGGAAGCCAGCAAGCAAAATTCCCAAGCCGGCGACCAGGTGTTTAATAAACGGGTCATGCCCGAATTTAACATTTTAACCATCATTTTACGGGCAACTTTTTTTGGCGTCCGCCAAGCCCAGGAAGAACCCACCATGGCTTGATTCAATTTTGAAGTTTTACTGACATAAATTCTCTTGCCGTTTAAATAAGCGCCCTTATTTTTAAAAGCGTAATAGGTTTGGCCATTTAACGGATTATGGGTAACGGCAAAAATCGCCTCATCCCCTTTTAACAACGCCAAAGTAACAGCAAAAAAGCATAGGTTCTTATGAAAATTAATTGTGCCGTCTAGCGGATCCAAAACAAAAGTGTACTCGGATTTATTATCGGTCAAACCTTCTTCTTCCGATAAAATGTTGTAGGTTGAAAAATTCTTTCTGATAAATTTAAGAATATTGGCTTCGGAAGCCAAATCCGCCTTGGTCACAAAATCAATGGCGGAAGATTTAACTCCGGTCATCACGTTTTGGCCGTAATATGATTTTATCAATTGTCCGCTTTTTTCCACCGTTTTAATTAACTGTTTAAATTTATTGGTCATGTTTTTTAGTGATGTTAGGTTCGCTGCCGTATTTTGGCACAACGGGCTTAAACTCTTTAGGCGTTATTGATAATAACTCAATCAGCTTATTATCGTCAACTGCCTGTTCCGCGCTGACTTCAATAACCGGAATCTGCAAACTCCAGGCCAAAGTGTTAGCCGTGGTAATGCCGAACCGTAGCGCGCTAAAGGCACCCGGGCCGCTGACCACCCCAATCGCCGTCAGTTTTGCCTTACCTCTTACTTTATCAATCAATTTCAACAATAATTCCGATTGCTTGTATTGTTCATGATTTTCCAACAGCGCCACAACTTTGCCTTGGTCAATCAATTTAACCTGAATCAAATCAGTTCGTGATGTGTTGATGAATAGTATCATTTTCTATATTTAATAGTAAATCCCCTCTTGGCGCCATAAATGCTGGGGATAATCAAAGTAGCGCCAATCCTCATGCAAAATTTTTTCAATCGCCCAGTTGAATTTATCTTCCAAATGAGGCGACAATAAATTAACGGCATGGTTAAAAGTTAAAACTTTCAGACAAAATTTTAAAGTATACAATTTAATTCTTTGGGGAAAATCTTCCGATAAACCGCCGATTGATTTATAACCGCTAATGATTTGATCCAGCCAAACCTTTTCTTTTTTAAACGGCAAACAGGTTTTGATAAATTCCATTTCATTATGCCCGGCCAAACACTCGTCAAAATCAAAAATTCCACTTATTTGGCCATCAACGTATTTTAAATTTTTGGTCTGAAAATCATTATGAACCAAAACCGGATTAAAGTTAATTTCCGTCAAATATTTATTCTTAAGGAAAAAATCATTAACTTGTTCCAGAGTTTTTTCGTTTAACAGCCGACGGTCTTTTAAATAATCAAAATTTTTTTGAAAGCGGAAAGAAAAACAATCGCTCCAGTTGTTAAACTGTTGCGCGGGATTGGTCAAATCGCCAAAATAAGGCATTTTAATCAGATGAATCTCAGCCATCATTACGCCGTAATCAAAAAATATCTTTTTCTTGCCATCATCCGTAAAATCCAGCCATTGTTCTTTAAGGTTTTCGCCCGGCAGTTTGGTCATAATCAGATAATTGTCCGGGATTATTTCCTTGGAAACATCAAGCGCGATCAGTTCCGGCGCCTTAATTTGATGTTCCTTAAAAATCTGGCAAACAGCGGCGTTTCTGGCGGTAATAAAAGGATCAGTCGGTTCGCGGTGAATCTTGAGGATAAATCTATTATTAACATCAAACACTCCGCCGGTAATGCCTTTGGCTTCTTTATTGACCGAATCAACCCGGCCTAAGCCGTGTTTATCAAAAATTTTCTGCGCCAGCGGGATATTCAACATAACCTTAGCATTATATATTATTACAAAGCCACGATGTTTGACTGATCTTTAATGACCGAAACTTTATAAATCGCGTAACCGAGGACGATCGCGCCCAGCCATTGCGCCCAGCTAAGCGCGTTGCCGCGAATCAGGTATTCCAAAATAATCGCGGTTAAGGGAAAGGCCAACTCGCAAATGGTGGACACCGAAGCTGTGACGCGCTTTAAACCCCAATAGTAAATAAAAATGGCGGTACCGCCGGTAGTTAAGGCGGTAATTAAAAAGATTAACCATTGAAAGTTAGTGACGTTGGAGAGTTGCGCCAAATCGCAGGTAAAAAGAACTATAAACAACATCAAAACCGAAGTTAGGCCGAATCTTAAATATGTTCCCACTCGGTAGCTGACGTTTTGCAATCCGCGCTTGCCAAAAACCGTTGACGAGCCAAAAGCAAAAGCGGCCAGCAAGGCAAACAAGGCGGCCGCCACGGTTTTTTCGCCCGTATTAAAGTTGGGCAGATTAATCCCAAAAGTGACAAGGTAACTACCGACTAAAGCCAGCGCCGTCCACAAAAAAAACTTTTTGGGCAAATGTTCTTTTAAAATAAGCCAGGCCAAGGTAATGGCAAACAGCGGTTGAAGTTTTTGCAGAAGAATAACAATTGACAGGTTAACAAAATTGACGTAAAAAAGAGCTTTCACGATCGCCATAGTACCAATGGCCCCGCCAAAAATAGCGATCCACACAAACGCGCCCCAGTCCCCCTTTTTCATCACTCTTACTTCCTTAAATTCCTTAATAAACATTGGCAACATTAGCGTAAAAGCGATGGCGTGCAGTAAAAATACCACCAGCGGCACGGGTAAGCTGAATAACTGCGGCGTTAACACAATCCCATCCACACCCCACAACACGGCGGCGACTATTATAAATAACGGCGCGAATTTCTTCATGACTTTTTGGTTAATTTATTATTTGAATTCAACAATCCGAATTGCCCAAGCAACTCGTAAATTCTGAATTCCACAGTTTTAATTTTTTTAATCTCTTCTGGTTTAACCCAGCGATAAGCAATGTTTTCCCAGTCCAGTTTGATTTTAGGAAGTTTTTTAAGCCGAAACAAAATAGGATAAACGCGCCACTTGCGGTCAATCTTTTTTTCGTCAATGACGAAATTTTTACCCAATTTATAATTTTTCAACAAAGCGGAATTAATACCCAATTCCTCCTTAACTTCCTTTTTGGCCTGATCCAAAACCGACAAACCGTCTTCCATGTATCCGCCGATCGGACTCCACATGCCCCGGTGACTGGCCACTTTATTACCTCTTTTGACCAACAGAATTTTTCCATTACATTCCAAAATCGCGTTAACCACCCTCGCCTCCTTAAACGCCAGATATTTTTTAAACCAGCCAACTGTCAACTTAACTACTTGAGCGGCGTCCTTATCTTCCTTAAAATTATGATCGGCGCCTTTAATGATTTTTAATTCTTTAGGGCATTCCAATAACTTATAAATAGTATAGCCATCTTTAACTTGAACGCGCTTATCCTGATCGCCATGAATAACAAGAGTGGGTCCGTGAATATCTTTGATTAAAAACTGTTTTTGCAGAAACATTCTATCCTTAAAATATTTATTAGTCACTTTAAAACCCGACACCACCCAATAATCCTTGCCGATTTCGCCGATTTTTTTATCGCGAACATACGTTTTTATCACTGCCTGATTGTCATAAACGCTGGAAAGCGACACGACCACGTTTAAATACTTGCTTAATTTATTACCGGTAATAAGAGCAATAAAGGCGCCCATGCTGTGACCGACTATGCCGATTCTGGTTTTATTAACTTGGGGTTGTTTTAAAAGAAACTTAATCGCCCGCTCTTCATCATTAATGTATTGGCTGACTAAAATATCCTTATAAGTTCCCCCGCTTGGCTTGTGTCCGGGTAAAGAAAAGCGCAAGGCGATAAAACCCGCTTTTTCCAGGGCCTGACTGATTTTTACCACCAGTCGGCTTTCATGACTGCCCCTAAAACCATGCTGAACAATGACCGTGGGAAACGGGCCTTTACCTTTACCCGCTTCGACTCGCGAGCTCGTCGAGCGAGGCGAGGGGATATGCAAAACGCCAACTAGACGTTGGCCTTTGGAGTTTAAAAAAGATATTTTTTTCTGCATCAAATCAAAATTAACTGATCAACCTGTCAACCAAAACAATTTTGGGGCTATTTAAAACGGTGTACAAAAACTTGTCGGTCATTTGTTTTCTTAAATTATATTCCTTGGTGGTTAAGTGGGTGTATCTGACCGACAGGCGGTAAACCCGTTCCAGATCTTTGACGAATTTTTGCAATTGTTCCGCGGTAATCTGGCCGACCAGCAAAACATCCGTAGGCAGATTACTTTCCCCCACCAGCTGTCCGCTTAGAGCCAAGTATTTAATGCCGTCCAGTTTTTTAACTTTGTTGGCGACGATTTTTTCCGCCAGCAGTTTGGATTTTTCAATCAGAGTTTTAAGCTCGCTAAATAAGACGAAACTCTTATCGGCCCGGTAAAACTTTTTCTGGCTTTCATCCGCGCTGACCACCAAACCGAATTTTTGCAAGTTATCCAGCTCCCGCCGCACCGAATTGATGCGCTCGTTGATTTCTCGGGTAATTTCCCTAACAAAAAAACGCGTGTCCGGATGTTCCAAAAACAGGTACAACAGCTTGTTGCGGGTTCGTGAGCCAAATAGTTGTTCAAGCATAATAACACCCCACGACCCGCTCGCTGCGCGCTCGCCTGCGTAGTCGGGGACCCCGGGCTTCGCGTCCCGACATTTGCTACGCAAAGTCGGGACTTGACCAAAGGGCGATGCCCCTTTGGAAACCCGTTTATTTTAATCTTTATTAAAACGGCTGTTTATAGTATAATCATTTAAGCGAATTATGGCAATATTAGCCCTGGCACCAAACTCATGACTTACAAAATTTCCCAATTATCGCTTAATGATCCCCGCCATTCCTTAAACAGCGGGGAAATTCTGGTTCAGCCGAGTTTGACCGGCGAAGGCGGTGATTTGCTGATTGTTTTGGAAACCGCTGCCAACCAAACGGGCGATCAGGAATTAACGCGGCTGTTTTTGGAAATAGCTTTTGAGGCCTACGAACATTCGCAACTGCACGAAACGGAAAAAAAGCTGGAAAATATTTTGGCCGCACTTAATTCCCAGTTGCCCGCCCAGCTGGCCGGATTGGGTAAAGGCGGAGCTTTGAGCCATAATAAAAACCTGCAAATTCAGAAAAGTTTGAACGGCCTCAATTGCTTTGTAGGTTTGCTGGAACAAAACACCCTATATTTTTCCAGCCACGGCAATGTTCACGCCTTTTTAATCCGGCCGACTTTACAGAAAAAAATTAACACGCCCGGACCGGAAACGGAAGGGTCTAAATCACTGTTTGATTATACTCTAACCGGACAACTTAAACCCGGCGACCGTTTGCTGGTGGCTAATCAAAGCGTGTTGGATTACTTGTCTTTGGAAAAAATTAAAAAAATCATTTCCACTTTGCCGCCGCAAAGCTCCACCGCCCACTTAGGCAATATTTTGGAAGCGGCGCCTAAAACGGTTTCTTTTTTCTGCCTGATTGCCCAAATGATGGCGCCCAGCGAAGCCGGCGAGGCCGAGCCAAAAATAAATTATGTTAAAACCGCGGCAACTGCCAGCAGTAAAAAATCTTTGGATAAAATGCTGTTAACGCAATCCGAAACCGAAAGGATTTTAACTCCCCCGTCTTTATGGCAAGTTTTTAAGGAAAACATGGCTGAACGTCTTAAGCAAAATAAAAAGGCATCGGCTAGCTCCCTCGGGTCTGCTCGGGATAGTAAAAAAACCGAGCTGACTGAAAACCGGATGACAGCGGCGGTTAGGGATAAAATAACAAAATCCTTACCAAGGCCAAAAGCCCCTTCCTGGCTTAAAGCGTTAGCCCGACTGACCGTTAAGCCCGCCGCCATTGTTTGGCTGACCATAGTTGACCCTTCCAGACGCGCCCGGTTAACTCAAAATATCTCCGGCAGAGTCCGGGGCCTGATTCAATTTTACAATCGGCTTTCCAAAACCCATAAAGTTGTAATTTTAAGCGTACTGGCACTGGCTTTGATTTTTTCGCAAAGTTTGATTTGGCAATCCCAGCGCGCCGCTAAATTGGCTTTGGCCCAAAATTTTCAAGAAATTGTAAATAAAATCAATGAAAAAAAAGCCAGCATTGAAGCGGCTTTGATTTACGATGATGACCAAAGAACGCGCGATCTGCTGGCGGAAATTAAGCAACTGACCGAACAACTGCCTCAAGCAACCAAAGATCAGATAGCCCAAAGCCAGACGATTAAAAATGAAACCGTTGCCCTGGCCGCTAAGATTTGGAAAATTATTGAAATACCCGAGCCGGTCAGTTTAATTAACTTTAGGGAAGTCAATCTGACCGCCGAAGTGAGCGGCATCAGCGCTAAGGACGATTATATTTTCGCTTTCAGCAATCAAAACCAGATTATGGCGATTAACGTGAGTAACAATAATACATTGGTGCTGGAAGATTTTACTTTGCGGGCGCGGGCCGAAGCTTTCTTTCCTAGAATCAATAATTTGATCATCGCTACCGAAGATAATAAATTCTTCACTTTGGAAAACAACCAGCTCCGGGATTTAAAAGTTCAACTGCCCTCAAATTTTACCAAAACCGACGGTTTAACTTTTTACCTGGATAAAATGTATTTGTTGGATAAAACCGCCGGCCAAATTTTTCGCCTGACCTATTCCGGCTCCGAATTTAGGTCTACGCAGGCCTGGCTAAAGCCGGCCGCGCTGGAAACCGTTAAAGCCAACGAAATAGTTTCCTTGGCCATTGACGGCGTTATTTACGCC
This sequence comes from Candidatus Komeilibacteria bacterium, assembly GCA_030688315.1. Taxonomy (GTDB): domain Bacteria; phylum Patescibacteriota; class Patescibacteriia; order UBA1558; family UBA10009; genus JAUYIT01. The sequence continues at coordinate 26,387 of JAUYIT010000025.1, forward strand.
CTTAAACCCGATGGGACGATTGTTAAACTAGCTTCGGGTTTAAGCCAAGGTGAACTTAAACCCAAAATTGAGCCGGCCTTTATTGCCGCCGCCAAAATCTATACCAACGATAAGACCGATAATCTGTATATTTTGGAACCGGCTAATCAGCGGCTGGTAGTTTTAAATAAGCAGGACGGGCTCAAAGTCCAGTACCATTCCGATAAGTTCAACAACCTTAAAGATTTCATTGTTTCCGGCGACGAAAAGAAAATCTATCTGCTTAACGGCTCACAGATTTACGTTATCGCCGCCCAGGAATAAACACGGATTACACGGATATAAAAAAGATTACACTGACGTTGATCAATGTAATCTTTTTTAAACTCTGTAATCCTTTATTTTAAGGTTACTTTGGCGCCGGCGGCTTCCAGTTTCTTTTTCATTTCTTCGGCTTCTTCTTTCTTTAGGCCTTCCTTAACCATTTTGGGGGCGCCGTCAACCATATCCTTGGCTTCTTTTAAGCCAAGCTGGGTAACTTCCCTCACGGCTTTGATGACGCCGATTTTGTTGTCGCCGGCGGCAGTCAATTCCACGTTAAAGCTGGTTTTTTCCTCAACGGCTTCGGCGGCAGCCGGAGCGGCAGCCATAGCCATCATGGGGGCGGCGGCGGAAACGCCGAATTTGTCTTCCAAAATCTTCACCAATTCGGAAAGATCCAGGACGGACATTTTTTCAATCTCGGAAACAATCGCTTTGAATTTTTCCGGGACCACTACTTCCTTTTGTTCTTCGGACATAGTTTTTTAGGTTAATAATTTGATTAATTTATTGATTTATTAATTTTTGGAATCTTTGATTGAATTTAACACGTTGACCAGACCGCGCAAGTTGCCGGCCAGCACGTTAACAAAGCTGGTGATGGGGGCCTTGATGGTGCCCACGGTTTTGGCCAACAGTTCCAAACGGCTGGGCAATTTGGCCAGCTCCAGCACTTTGGCCGCGCTAATAAACTTGCCTTCCAGCAAACCGCCCTGGATTTTAACCGCTTCCTTATCCTTGCCGAACTTGGCTAAAATTTTGGCCGGCGCGATTTCTTCTTGCTGGCCAAAGGCCACGGCCAAGGAACCGGAAAATTCATCGGCGTTAACTTCCAAGCCGCTTTCGGCTAAGGCCTTTTTTAACAAGGTCTTTTTGCTGGCAATCAAGTTGGCGCCTTCGGCGCGCAAGGTATTCCTCAACACCTGGCTGTCTTTGACGTTTAAGCCGGTGTAGCTTAAAAATACCGCTGATTTGGCCGAGGCAAACTGCTCTTGCAGATTTTTTACTTCTGAACCTTTTTGTGTCTTATTTTTTGGCATAAATAATGGATTATAATATTAAAAAATCCGCGTTGCCGCAGACAGGGTTTTTCCTTAAAAACTTAAGAAAAATTGAGGTTTTTTTATCCGCCGAAGCCCTAAACGTAAGTGAAGGGCGAAGGCGGAACCTGCGTAGGTAATTAAGTCCCGGCTTGGCAAAGCCAACGTCGGGGCACCTACGGTCTGTGGCAAATATGGAACTATTATAGCAAAAGCTGAATATTAGTCAAGGGCGGGCTAAGAACGGGCAAAAACCTGATTCATAAAGTAAATGGCAAAATAACCCACAACTAAAACAAAAATGAGCGCTAACAGAGGCGGAATATCTTTTTTAAGAACTTTTTTGACCATAATTTTTTAAGAAGTCGCAGCCAAAAATCTGAAATTTTAAGAAATTAAAAACCACTGTTTTTTAAAGTGGTAAACCCTCCTTGGATCTACACTACTAAAACTAATGTGACAATATTGTAGCAGAATAAAAAACTATTTTCAACTCTAAAAGATGAATAGCTTTGGGGATAAGTAATGTTGAATTTATAAAATGACCTACCTAACGCCCTGGCTATCTTTAATTTGAGCAACTTGAGCCAGGACTTCGTCGCTGGCAAAACCCGTAAAAACCTGGTTCATTAAAAAAATGGAAAAATAGCCGAACACCAGCACAAAGGCAAAAGCCAGCATCGGTGAAATTTTTTGTTTAAATACCTTCATAACTAATTTGATTAATAATTATACCGGTCATAATGACGTTATTTTTTGGGTTTCCAAAGGGGCTTGCCCCTTTGGCCAAGACCGCCGATTCGGCGGGCGCGGAGTCTGCCGGGGTCCCCAAAAGCAGGCGAGGCGATAGCCGAGCGGGTTTTGGGGTAATCTTACCAACTACCTCCTCCGCCTCCACCAAAACCTCCGCCGGAAGAACCTCCGCTAAAACCGCTATGACCGCTAGCCGCGCCGGGCTGGGAAGTAATAACGGAACGGGAATGGGAATCAAAACTGTTTAACGAACTGACTAAAGCAATGGTGTTAAAGGCCGTAAAATTTCCATCGTACCAGCTAGGCGGGGTCACGTAAATATTGGCGAACTGCCCGGCCCACTTTTTTTCCACGCCCAAGGCCATGGCATAAGGCAGATGCTGTTCAAAAACTGCGGGAGTTTTTTGCGGGGCATTGTGAAAATCGAGCCGCGATTTTTCGGCCACGCCCAAATACAGTTGGTAGCCCTTTATTTCCGTGACTGTATTGGAACCGGCTTCGGTTTTACGGGGCATCACCTGGCCGATTAAAATAATCAAAATTGCCGACAAAATTAAGGCGCCAATGTTAAAACCGCCGTTAAAAAAGGGCAGTACGCCCAGCCCAACGGCAAACAGTAACGCGCCAAACACCAGATAATGAGCCCTGACCTTGCCCGGGGAAACCGGAAAAAATTTCTTCAGCACCAAAGAATCGTAAACTTCTCTCTTTAACTTGGGCAGATACTTGTAAAAACGATTTTTTAGTTCGGATAATTTAACCTGCTTGGCACTGCCAAAAACTTCTTGGGCAAATTCTTTTTCCCATAACTCCAAACCGGAAAAATCCTTGAGCTTAAACAGTTCCCAATCATTGCCTGTCAGTTTTTTTATTTTAAGATACCCTCTTACGGCCAAATGAATAAAGGTTGAGGAAATATCCCTTAAATTAACCCGTTCGTCAATTAAAGTACCCACTTCCACCGGCAACAAGTTGGCCGGGGCTTCGTAAAAAGGAATGACGGTTTTTTTGGTTCCCAAATCGCGGCCGTGGAAATACCACAGCAGCATCATGATCACCAAAACCAGCAAGGGCAAAAGAATCAAAGGATTGTCTTTTAAGACCCAGCCCACTTGCTGAAAAAACGATGGCGCCGTTAAAATACCTTTTGGCCAGCCCAAAACCACGGTCAGACCTTCATTGGCCAGTAAAGTATTAAATGAGCTGTAGCCGACCTGCGAATTGGTAATATTGGTCACTTGGCAATTCTGTTCCGTACTTCCGCTTAAACCCGTATAACAATCTGTTTGTAAAGTTGAAGCTAAAATGCCCGGCGGCAGTTTTACCACAATTCCCGCCCGATCAATGGCCACGGGCCAGTTATTGCCGGTTACGTTCCAGTATAATTCATCGTGATCGTTAAAAAAATTGATTACCCGATTCAATCGATAACTGATTTTATAGGTTACCCGGCCGGAAACCAAAACGTTTTCATCCCCTATTTTAATCTGAATATTACCGTCTTGCTTTTTAAGCTGATAGTTTACAGGCTGATTATTGGCATCGGTTACGCCTAAAACTTCAACTTTAACGGTAAATTTTCCGCCCCGGGCAAAATAACGGTAAGGCAGATCGCGATAAATGCCGTGCCTTTGCATATCGCCAAAGTTATAAACAATGGTTTCGGCCACGTTGACCGAATTATCCTGATTGATTTTAAGTTCGGCCTGAAAATCGTCAATATATTCCTCGGTCTGCTCCTGGGCCATAACTTTTGGCGTCAGCCACGAAAAAACGTTTCTGGGCTGGCTAAATTGTTGGACAAAATAAAAAACCGCCAACAGCGATAATATAAAAACAACAATGAAAAACCACAGGAAGCGTTTTTGATGATGTCTCATGGGTATTATTATACCATATCCGTAACCTAATCTAAATACTTCCGCTTGTTGGCCAGATGTTCATCGTAAGTTTTAGAGTAAATAACTTGGCCGTCGTCGGTCGTTAAAAAATAATAATACTGATTGGGCGTGGGGTAAATGGCGGCCATAATGGCGTTTAAGCCCGGGTTGCTGATGGGGCCCGGCGGCAGACCTCGATACTTATAGGTATTGTAAGGGCTATCGATTTTTAAATCTTCGGCCGTGGACTGGGCGCGGCCACTGCCGGTGAGATAATTAACAGTAGCATCTGATTGCAAAGCTATGCCGGCCTCCAAACGCTTGTAAAAAATATCGGCCACCAGCCGCATGTCATCGGGGTTTCTAACTTCCTTTTCTATAATTGAAGCCAAGGTGATTATTTCAAATAGCGATTTATCGCGCCGTTTAATTTCTTGCAACAAATCAGGGGTTAATTTTTGGCTAAAATTATTAAGCATTTTTTTAATAATCTCTTGAGCGGTGGAGTTTTTAAACACGCGGTAAGTATCGGGAAACAAATAACCTTCCAAATCCACGCTGGCCGGCTTGTCCGTCAAAAAAGCATACTGGCTGACATACGCGCCCAAATCGCGGCCGACTAAATTAAGAAAATATTCTGCCTGGACCAATCCCTGCTTTTCCAGATAAGCGGCAATCTCTTTATTATTCCAACCTTCAATAATAGTAATTTTCTGTTCGGAATTGCCCGACGAGGTTAATAGTTTGACCAGCTGACGGATACTGGAATCAGACGGCACATCATAAACTCCGGCCACAAAATTTCTTTCCAAATTTTTTTGCCAAACATAAACATCAAACCAAAAACTGCTCCTGATTAGACCGCGCTTGGCTAACTTGGAGCTGATTTGATTAACGCCCTCGCCCTGCTCAACCTCAAAAGCAACCTTGGCGGTGGAATCGCCGACCGGCGCGGAAATTTGATAAGAATAAAAAACCCAACCGCCTACCGCGACCAGCATAACCAGAATTAATAAATATTTTATTATTTTAAACATTTTTATAAATACTTCTTTAATTGTCTTCGTTCCAATTCTTCCACGATTTTTTTTACGTCTTGCGCGCGGTCTTTAGGGCAAACCAGCAAAGCGTCATCCGTTTGCACAACAATCATATTGCGCAAACCGACGGCCGTAACCAGCTTGTTGGAAAAATTGTAAATCAAATTACCGCTGGAATCCAAAACTATGTTGTTGCCGCTTAACACATTGTCGGCCGGTTTTTTAGCTAGCACGTCATGAATCGTCCGCCAATGACCCACGTCCACCCAGTCAAACGAGGCGGGCAGACACAGCATTTTTTTCGCCCGTTCCATGATGCCGTAATCAATGCTGATTTTTTCCATCCGGCCAAAATATTTTTTAATTTGCCCGGGCTGATTTTTTATTTCCATCAACACGCCGTAGTGCTTAGGCAAATATTTCTTAAATAGATCCAACATGGTTTGGGGCTTAAAAACAAAATAACCCGGGTTCCATAAATAATGGCCGCTAGTTAAATATTTGGCCGCGGTTTTTAAATCCGGTTTTTCCTTAAAGCCGCCGACTTTATAAATTTTATCTTTACCCAGGGTGTCAAAAATTTTGTTCAACTTAATATAACCGTAACCGGTTTCGGGATAGGCCGGCTTAAGTCCGATCAAAACCAAATGATCGGGATATTTGTTAACCGTTTTTTCTGCTTGCCTTAAAATTCTTGAATACTCCGAGCTGTTGTTAAGATGATGATCGGCCCAAACAGTCGCGATTGTAGCGTCCGGATTTTTTTGGGCGATCGACATAACGGCAAAGCCGATAGCCGCGGCCGTATCTCTTTTTTCCGGCTCAACCAAATAATGATTTTTTAAAATCAAACTGCCTAAATCTTTTTTAATAAGTTTAAGCTGGGATTGATTGGTTGATAAAAAAAGATCTTCCTTTTTAAAAGTATGCAACATTCTGTTAACCGTGGACTTTAAAAGAGTTTGACTGCCTAAAAAGGGTTGAACTTGTTTGGGATCTCTTTTTCTGGAAACCGGCCACAATCTGGTGCCCGTGCCGCCGGCTAAAATAAGAATTTTCATAAGTGACGTATTACATGATATATGGTAGCAAACTGACCAGCACAAAGCAATGAGTGATGTTGTTGACAAATGGCCTGTTGTGTGCTATACTGTATTTATAAGGGTAAAGAACTACCCTTTTTATATTTGCCCGATACAATATTTTGTGATTATTGTAGGGTAAAAATCGCCGGAAGCCAAAATAGCCGAAGGCATAAAAAAACCAAAACAAAATGACTCTTTTGAATTTTAGGGAAGCAAAGGATGATTTGCTTTCTCCAAAAAATAATTATAAGGCCAGAATTGCCATGATTACGCTTGGCCTGCTTTTGAGCATTGCTTACATGCTCTTTTTTATTCCCCGCTCCGCCGGAGCGGATAACGTTAAATTGGAAGTTAAGCGGCTGATTGATTTAACCAACGCCGAAAGAATTAAGAATAATCTGCCGACCTTAACCATTAATACCGATCTTAATTTGGCCGCCAAGCATAAGGCCTCGGATATTTTTAAATGGCAAAAATTTTCACATGATCTGCCCGGCAAAAAATTCTCCGATGAAGTAAAGAAAGTGGGTTATGAATACGCCATTACCGGTGAAAATTTGGCCGAGGGCTTTGCCGATGCCGAAGCTATTATGAAGGCCTGGATGAAAAGCCAGGGCCACCGCGAAAACATTTTAAATCCCCGCTATCAAGAAATTGGCATGAGCATTAAGCGCGACAAGCTGGAAGGGCGCGTTACTTATGTGGTGGTGCAATATTTTGGTTCCCGATTGGATCCGTTGATTATTTTATCCGAAAACTTTTGGCCCTCATCCTATAAAGCCAAGCATGAACTGATGATTGTCAGTTCGTAAAAATTAAATTAGAAATAATAAGAGTCCGGCGGCAAGCAATAGCCGGTAAACGGCAAAGCCGTTTAAGGAGTGGCTTTCCAAAAAGCGCATAAAAAATTTGATCACGGCGTAACCGGCGCAGGCGGAAACCAAAAAACCGATTAAAGCCATAAAAACAAAATTTGTGTTCAGGTCACTCAAAGGAATTTGAGTGACCTTTTGAATTGTGGCGCCCAAAATTATAGGCAAGGAAAGTAAAAATGAAAAACGAGCCGCTTCTTTTCTTTTAAACCCAAGGCCAAGGCCGGCCACAATGGTGATGCCGGAACGCGACATGCCCGGCAAAAAAGCCAGCACCTGCGCCAGACCGACTATAACGGTATCGCTAAAACTCATGGATTCAAGATTGCGGTTTTTTTTGCCCAGCCGTTCGTAAATAAAAAACAGCAAACTGCCAATAACCAGAGTAATGGCCACCCAGGCCACGGAGCGGAAAGTGTTTTCAATCAGATCGCCGAAAAAATAACCGGCTATGGCGGCCGGAATCGCGCCGACCACAATTAACCAGGGCAATTGTTCGTCAAAATTATGAGTGATTTTTAATCTAAATAAACTTCTAAAAAAACCGGCTATTAAACGGCCGACTTCATTTTTAAAAAACAATAACGTGGCGACCAAAGTGCCGGCGTGCAAAATAACGTCGTAAGTCAAGCTGTTCAGCAAAGGCGAATCAATCAGTCGATGCAATATAATAAGATGGCCGGAACTGGAAATAGGCAAAAATTCAGTTAAGGCCTGAACCAGTCCGAGGATGATTGAGTAAATGTAATCCATGTTGTATAATTATGTTAGTAAAAGTATATCTTAAAAACCCTAAAAATTCAATCGCATGAAATACTTTTTAATCCCGCTAATCATTTCCGTTATTGTCCATGGAATCAAGCTGGTTCTGGATATCGCCAAAGGCCGTTTTAGCTGGCATAAGGCCGGACATTACGGCGGTATGCCCTCTTCGCACGCGGCCCTAGTTACTTCGTTGGCTACCATTATTTATTTGAACCAGGGGCTAAGCGCCACTTTTGGCTTGGCGGTTGTTTTGGCAATTATCGTGATGCGTGACGCCATCGGCTTTAGGGGCTACTTGAGCGAACATGGACGGATTTTGAATAAACTTATTAAGGATCTGCCTGACGAGGAAGAATACAAATATCCGGTTCTTCAGGAAACCATTGCTCACACCTGGGCGCAGATTGCGGTGGGCGGATTGTTGGGCATTATTTTGACCTTAATTCTATTTCTGACAATTTGAACAAAAAACCGTTCCTCTGCCGCCGAGTTTGATTTTACTTAAGATTGAATGGCAACGGAGGCATGGTTGCCCGCCGCGCTGATACACTTTAAGCTTGGCCACAAACCCTCCCCTTTCACCCGAAGCGCTCACAAAAGTATTAACCGAAGTTCCGCCCAGCTTGATGGCTTGGCGGAGTTTTTTTATTATGGATTGGCGAAGGCCTTTAATTTCTTCATCTTTGAGTTTAAAGGCCGGCCGCAAAGGATGAATGCTGGAATCGAATAAACTCTCATCAGCGTAAATATTGCCGATGCCGGCGATTAAACCCTGCTCCATTAAAAATTGTTTGATTTTTAACTTCGGTCTTTTGGCTAAAATTTCTTTAAACTTATTCAAACTGAATTCTTGAGTTAAAGGTTCAACGCCGTATTTAGACACTATCTGCTGGAATTGTTGGGTATTGACGATTTTTAACCAGCCGAATTTTCTAATATCATGAAACAGCAGTTGACCGCCGTTTTTAAAATCCAGAATGATTCTGGTAAATTGATTGGGCTTGGTTACGTCAAAACCGGTAAACGTAATCGGGTGCCCTCCCCCGCTGGCTTTGCCTAACTTATCAAGATAAATCATTTGGCCGGTCATTTTTAAATGCGAGAGTAAATAACGTCCGTCAGCCAGCGTGATGATGATCATTTTGCCCCGCCTTGATACTCCGCTGACCCGGGCGTTTTTAATTTGTGCGGCAAAATTATGGCTGACCATTTTTGGCGCTTTAACCTGGGCAACTAAAAACACCTTGCCGATAATTTTATTCGCAAGGTGGTTAACAACCGTTTGAACTTCTGGTAATTCTGGCATAGACTTTGTTATTGCGAGGGCCGGCGCTTAGCGGTCATTGCGAGCCCCAAAGGGGCGAAGCAATGACCATTGTGCGCCGGCCTCTTTAAATTAACGGACGGCCGGTCATTTCATCCGGGCGTTTTAAACCCATGATTTTTAAAATGGTGGGGGCTACGTCAGCCAGCACGCCCGCCGAAGACATTTGCGAAAGATCGTTGCCATGGGCGTGCGCGGCCACCTTGCCCTTAAATTCATTACCGATGATGAATAACGGTACCGGATTGGAACTGTGTTCCTTGTTGATTTCACCGGTCTGCAAATTAAACACCTCCTCGGCGTTGCCGTGGTCGGCGGTAATTAAGGCCACGCCGTTTTTGGCCAGAACTCTGGCCACTATCTGACCGATCAATTCGTCCACAATTTCCACCGACTTAATGGTAGCCGGCAAATTGCCGCTGTGCCCCACCATGTCGGGATTGGCAAAATTCATCACCATAAAATCATAGTTGTCCGCGTCAATTTCCTTAAGCACCCGGTTGGTAATTTCCCGCGCCGACATTTCGGGCTTTTTATCGTAACTGGAAACCTGCGGCGAAGGCACAATAGCCCTCTCTTCATTGGCAAAAGCGGCTTCCTGACCGCCGTTAAAGAAAAAGGTTACGTGGGCGTATTTTTCGGTTTCGGCAATGTGCAGTTGTTTTAAGCCGGCATCGGCAATCACTTTAGCCAAAGGCGCGTTAACCAATTCCGGCGGAAAAGCCACGTCTATGGGCAGATCTTTTTCAAATTCGGTCATGGCCGTGAATTTTAAATTTTTAAAATAAGCGCGTGGGCTGAATTTTTCCAAAGCCGGCAAAACAAAGGCCTTGGTGATTTGTCTGGCACGGTCGGCGCGGAAATTAAAAAAAATCAAGGCGTCGCCGTCTTTAACCAAACCGACTGGCTGGCCGTTTTGGGTGATGACCGTGGGCGTAAATTCTTCATCGTAAACTTTACGGCCGTACGATTCATCAATGGCCTCTAAAGCGTCTTCAAATTTTTTTTCTGACTGGCCCTGCGTCATGGCCAAATAAGTTTGCGAAATCCTATCCCAGTGGTTATCACGATCCATGGCAAAAAACCGGCCGGATAAAGTGGCAATTTGACCGAGGCCGATCTGCTTAAGTTTGCCCTGCAATTGCTCTATGTATTTGCGGCCGCTGTTAAAAGGGGTATCGCGGCCGTCTAAAAACGGATGTAAATAAACATTTTTCACTTTTTTGGTTTGCGCCAATTCCACCAAAGCGTAGGCGTGTTCGTTATATGAATGAACTCCGCCCGGGCTCATTAGGCCCATGATGTGCAAATCCCCGCCGGTTTTTTGAACGTGCGCGGCTGCGTCTGCGAACGCCCGGTTATTAAAAAAACTGCCGTCGGCAATTGAACGGGAAATTCTGGGCAAGCTTTGATAAACAATTTTACCGGACCCGAGTGATAAGTGGCCGACCTCGGAATTGCCCATTTCGCCCCAAGAAAGACCGACCGCTTCACCGGCGGCCTGCAAACTTAAAACAGGATAAGTTTCCAAATAAGAATCAAAATTGGGCTTGTTGGCCAAAGTTATGGCGTTGCCTTTGGACGGCGAACTAATGCCGTAGCCGTCAATGATGATTAAAGCGACTGGTTTTGGCCTGACCATGAAAAAAATATTATTGGATTATGCTCTTGCCCGTCATGGCTTTAGGTTTGGGCACGCCGAAAATCTGGAGAATGGTCGGCGCCACATCTGCTAAAATGCCGTTTTTTAATTTGGTTTTTTTAAATTCGTCCGAAACCAAAATAAACGGCACCGGCGAATTGCCGTGTTCGGTATTGATCTCGCCGGTTTTAAGATTGATCATTTCTTCAATATTGCCGTGGTCGGCAGTAATCATCAGGATGCCTTTCTTTTTTAAAATCCGGGGGACGATTTTAGCCAATACTTCATCGCAAACTTCCATGGCCTTAATGCCCGCTTCCAAATCGCCGGTATGACCGATCATATCGGGATTGCAATAATTGACCACGATCAGCTGTTTGCCTTCGTTGATTTTTTTCAAAACCACGCTTGTTACCTGGTAAGCCGACATAGCCGGCGTGTCCACGTAAAATTTTACCCGCGGCGACGGCACCAAAATCCTTTCTTCGCCCCCCACGGGATCATGATAGCCGCCGTTAAAGAAAAAAGTGGTGTGAGCGTATTTTTCGGTTTCGGCAATATAAGTTTGTTTAAAATCCTTCATTACCATGGGCAAGGTATCCACCAAATCGGTGCTGGGATAAGCGGTTAAAATATGGTCCAGATCCGGTCCAAAATCGGTCATGGCCACAAAGCGCAAATGCTTGGGTATTTTTTTTCTGATAAAACTGCCGGGATTTTTTTTGGTGAATTCCTGCTGAACGAAAGTTTTGGAAAGCTGGCGCGCCCGGTCGGACCGAAAATTAAAAACAATGATGCCGTCATTATCATTGACCGTGGCCACCGGTTTCCCCTTATGACAGATAACGGTGGGCTGAATAAATTCATCCGTTTCACCGCGGTTATAGGCCTGCAAAATCGCTTCTTCAGGGGTTTCCACCTTGATGCCCTGACCTAAGGTCATCGCGTCAAAAACCGCCATGGAGCGCTCCCAGCGCTTGTTGCGGTCCATGCCGTAAAAACGCCCCGCCAAAGTGGCGATTTTTTCATTGGCCAAAAAATTCTTTTTGACTTCGGTTAAATACCTCATGGCGGCTTGAGGCGGGGCGTCGCGGCCGTCGGTAAACAAATGCAAAAAGACCTTATCTATGCCTTCAGCATCCAGCAAACGCAACAGCGCGTACAAATGAGTCATTTCCACGTGCGGGCTTTGATCGCCCGTAAGCAAGCCAACCAAGTGAATCTGCGACTTATGCCTTAAAACATGGGCAATGACCGAAATAAAGGCCGGATTTTTATAAAATCTGCCGTTTTTAATGTCTTTGGAAATCAAAACCACGTCCTGCTCCACAATCCGGCCGGCGCCCAAATTAAGGTGACCGGCTTCGGAATTGCCGCTCTGATTATCGGGCAGGCCTACTTTTTTGCCCGAAGCGCCCAGTTGGCAATTGGGATAATTTTTAAACAAGGAATCGATAAACGGCAATTTGGCTAACTTAACGGCGTTGCCTTCTTTTTCCTCCTCTATGCCCCAGCCGTCAAAGATCGCCAATACCAACGGGCCATTGAATTGTTTTTTGTGACTCATGATTTGAGTATTTTAACAGATTTAAAGCTAAACATCAATTCATAATTTCTGCTTCAATTTCCATCAATCTATTATACTTGACTACCCTTTCTGACCGTGAGGGCGCGCCGGTTTTAATGAAATCGGAATTAACGGCCACGGCCAGATCGGCGATAAAATCGTCTTCGGTTTCGCCGCTGCGGTGTGAAACAGCCACTTTAAAATTGTGCTGTTGAGCCAGTTTAACGCAGGAGATGGTTTCACTTAATGTGCCGATTTGATTGGGTTTGATTAACACGGCATTGGCCGCGTCTTCGGCGATTCCCTTCTTGAGTAAATTGACGTTAGTGGTAAACAAATCATCGCCGATCAATAAGATTTTATTGTTCAGGCCGGACAGATGAGATTTAAAATTTTTCCAGGCCGACCAATCTTCTTCGGCAAACGGATCTTCCAAAGCCAAAAAGGGATATTTAGCAAACCACTGCTGATAGATTAACGACAACTCATCCGAAGAAAGATTCTTATTCTCCATTTTCAATTCATACTTTTGATTTCCAGCATTATAAAATTCCGAAGCGCCGGCATCCATGCCAAAAAAAATCTGTTCCCCCAAATTGTATTTAGCGTCAGCCACGGCCTGCGCCATCATCTGCCAAACCTGATCGGTATTTTTAAAATTCGGCGCGTAACCGCCTTCATTACCCACATCGGTGTCCATCCCGGCTTTGGAAATTATTTTTCCCAAAGCGTGAAAAATTTCCGACATCGCCCTGACTCTTTCCTTAAATATTTTAATACCCGCCGGAATAATCCAAAATTCCTGGAAGTCCAGATTATTATCAGCGTGCGCTCCCCCGTTGATCACATTGACCAAAGGTACTGGCAATTGATAATCGGCAAAACGAAAATGATAATACTGGCGGATGAATTTATATAAAGGTAAATTATTGGCCAAAGCGCCGGCTCGGGCGCAAGCCAAAGAAACGCCTAAAATGGCGTTGGCGCCCAAACGGGATTTATCGGGCGTGCCGTCCAAATCAATCATCCTTTGATCAACACTGGATAAATCGTCAACCGAAAAACCGAGTAAAACTTTTTTAATTTCCGAATTTACATGTTCAATCGCCGTTAGCACCCCTTTGCCGCCATAACGGTCTTTATCGTTATCCCGTAGTTCCAACGCTTCATATTTGCCAGTTGATGCGCCGGAAGGCACCTTGGCCTTGGCTTTAATTTCTCCGGCCTCCACCGTTACTTCCACAGTCGGATTACCGCGCGAATCAAGAATCTCTCTGGCGTATAGGTTGGTTATTTTGTTTGACATAGATTTAATGGTGGCCTTGCCCCATAATGGTCATTGCGAGCCCCAAAGGGGCGAAGCAATCCCGCTGTACTGGTACGCACACCGGGATTGCTTCGCCCGCCGAATCGGCGGGCTCGCAATGACCGCTTGGGCAAGGCCTACTTTTTAATCAACGGTTTGACGCCCGGCAATATTTTGCCTTCCAAAAACTCCAGCATGGCGCCGCCGGACAAGGAAACGAAACTAAATTTTTTGGTCAGTTTAAGCTGTTCCAATAGCTGGCCCGTTTCTCCCCCGCCCACGACTGAATACACTTTACTTTGACTGATGGCCTTGGCGATTTCTTGACTGGCTTTTTTAAACTTCTTGTTTTCAAAATACCCAAGCGGGCCGTTCCAAACCACCAACTTGGCTTGTTTGATCAGAGTTATATATTGTTTGACCGTAGCTGGACCTAAATCCAAAATAAGATCTTTTTTACCGACCGCGCTGACTTGTTTAATAGCGTAAGTTGATGATTTATCCAAACTTGAACCAACGGCCACGTCTACCGGTACGACCAGCTTTTTGTTTAACAACGACTTGGCCGTTTTTAATTCCTTATCGTCTATTTTTGACTGACCGACTTCATGACCCAAAACTTTAATAAAATTATTGGCAATCGCCCCGCCCACCAAAATCCAGTCCATTTTTTTCAATAAATTTTTAATAACTTTGACTTTGGTTTCCAGCTTGGCCCCGCCCACAATGGCCACCTTGGGTTTAGCGTTGCTTTCCAAAATCTTAACCAAATTCTCAACTTCATTACTAAAAGTCAAACCGGCGTATGCTTTGATAAAATGAGTAATGCCTTCAACCGAAGCGTGCGCCCGGTGCGATACGGAAAAAGCATCGTTAACGTAAACATCGCCCAGTTGCGCCAGCTGTTTGGCAAATTTTTTATCGTTCTTTTCTTCGCCGGGCCAAAACCTGATATTTTCCAGCATTACCACCGAATAACCCGGTTGAGCCACGATTCTTTTTAACATATCGGGCGCGGGCAAATCAGGTAAATAAATAACGTTTTTTTTCAATAATTTTCCCAGCCGGTCAGCCAAAATTTTGGTGGCCAATTCCGGCATAACTTTGCCATCGGGCCTGCCTAAATGAGTAAGAATGACAATTTTAGTCCCGGCCGATAACAAATAGTTTAATGTCGGCAAAACCGCCTTAATGCGTGTATCATCAGCGATCTTACCCTTTTTTAAGGGCACGTTAAAATCAACCCTCACTAAAGCGGTTTTGCCTTTTATATCCTTAATATCTTCAAGCTTTTTTAGCTTCATAGCGTTTTAAAAAATAATTTTTTTAAAGCCTGGCGGTGTTTTTGACTATACAATGCCCTGATTAGAGTAGAACGAAAATAACCGGTGGTCATAAACAAAGGATTTTCCGCCAATTTTAATAATTGATCGAAACTCAACAGTTGGACCTCGATTTTTTCCCCGCAATCCAAATTCAAGCCGCCGTTTTTTAAACAATCATATGCCAAAAAAATATTAATGCTATAAATCATCTTGGAATACGGCTGGATGCTTTTCCATAAAACCAATTTGCCGGCTTGATAACCGGTTTCCTCTTTAAGCTCTCTTTGAGCGCCTTGACGGCGACTTTCATCCTGATTAACCAGGCCACCCGGCAAAGAATAATACCATTTGGTATGAGGCTGTTTTTGTTTTAAAACAATGATTTTTTTGCCCACGGTAACGCCTACTACCTCTACCGTATCCGACCGCTTAACCACTTCAAAAATCTCATGCGTATTATTAAACATTTTTTGGCGCCACTGATAAACTTCAAAAACCACTCCGGTAAAAACTTTTTTGGCGCTAGTGGGAATGTATTTCATTATTTTGACAAATACTGGTTAAGCAACGATAA
>JAUYIT010000033.1 GCA_030688315.1 Candidatus Komeilibacteria bacterium
GCTCAATTAAAACTTTGGTAATAATCCGCATGTAGCCGATCAATAAAATATGACTGACATTTTCTTCCTGGCAGATTTTTAAACATTCAACGTCAAACTCTTCCCTCTTTTTACCTTTAGGATCAATAAAATAAGTTTTAACGCCGGCCAAACGCGCGCGTTCCAACGCGTAACAATCCTGTTTATCGGATAAAACGAATTTTAAATCAACGCCGGGCAAATCGCCCGCGCGAGTAGCGTCAATAACCGCCTGCAAATCCGTGCCTTTAGTTGAAGCAAATACGGCTAAATTAATCATGATCTTAATTCCTTCATCATCTTTACTCTTTTCTCAATCAATTCGCTGGTACCAATATCTTCCCTGTGAAAAACAGGGCCGGTGATTTTCTTGATTTCCGTTTCCACAATTTTTTCCGCCTGATCAACATCGTCGGCTGTGGCTACCACGGCCAAGGCCCGTGAACCGCCTAAATACAAACCGTCGGCTTTTTGGTCAACCGAACCGTAAAACAACCTGACTTTGGCCTGGTCAACTTTAGACACGTCAATAATCTGATTTATAACGGGACTTTCGGGATAGCCCTCCGGCACAATATATTTAACCACGGTGGCCTGCTTTTTTAAATCCATCTTTACTTTATTCAAAGTGCCGTTTACTATGGCCTGGCAAACTTGCAAAAAATCCGGCGCTGGATTGGCGGGAAAAGTCCGTTCAGAAAATAAAGATAAAACGTTCATGGCTTCCGGGTCGCCAAAGCGAGCGTTGTATTCAATCAGTTTGACGCCTGTTTGCGTGGCCATAAAACCGCCGTATAAAATACCCTTGTAACCCACGCCGAATTTCTTTTTTAAAGATAAAGCCGTAGCTTCATTGGTTTTTTGGGCCGCCGCAATATCGTCTTCATCCAAAAACGGCAAAGAAAAATCGGCGCAGGAATAACTGCCCATGCCGCCGGTATTAGCGCCTTTATCACCGGTCAAGGCCCGTTTGTGATCCTGCACCGCCGGCATATGGATAAGGTGATCGCCATCGCAAAAACTCATTAAACTGAATTCCTGACCGATTAATTTTTCTTCAATTAAAACTTGGGAACCGTTTTTAATAAATTCAATAGCCAGTTTTAAACCCTCGGCCTGGCCGTTAAAATGGTCGCCCGAAACCAAAACGCCTTTACCGCCCATTAAGCCATCGGCTTTAATGACAAAATTATCACCCAACTCCATCAAATATTCTTTTAACCCCATTTCATTAACAAAAAATTTATATTTCGGACAGCCGTTGATTTTATACTCTGTTAATAAATCCCGAGCAAATGATTTGCTGGTTTCTATTTGCGCTAGCTGTTTAGTTGGGCCCACGCAAGGGATACCCACCTGACCCAACACATCGCTAATGCCTTCGGCCAAAGGATTTTCCGGGCCCACAATAGCTAAGTCAACATGAGCTAAAGAGGCGTAGCTGGCCATGGCGGTATTGCTCTTTAACGGACCCACTTTGTAATCCGCGGCCAGTTCTTTGATGCCCGGATTTAAACTTGAACCATACACAAAAAGCTCCACATCTTCTTTGGCTAATTTTAAAGCATGAGCGATCGCGTGTTCGCGGGCGCCTGAACCGATCAATAAAACTTTAATCATGAGAGTTTTTTGTTGGCCTCGGGCGAATCTTTTTTAGCGTTCCGTTCGCCTTTACGGATGGCTTCCACTTCGGCTAAAATTTCTTCGGTCACGTCGCCAGTGGCGTAATCGCCGTCAAAAAAGGCGCAGTGGGGCCGAGTAAATTTAAGATCGCCTTTGCGGGTAACCGCTTCAATTAAATCGGGCAAATCCTGGTAAATTAACGCGTCGGCGCCGATAAATTGTCTTATTTCATCCTCTGTTCTATTGTATGCCAAATATTCATCGCGGGTGGGCAAATCAATGCCGTACAAATCGGGATAACGCAAGGCCGGCGAGGCCGAAGCAAAATAAACATCCTTGGCGCCGTGTTTTTTAACCAGGTTAACGATATGCTTGGAAACGTTACCGCGAACAATACTGTCATCCACGATCAGCACGTTATTGCCTTCAACTTCAAAATCAATCACCGAGAGTTTAAATTTGTTGGCTTTTTGCCGAACTTCCTGACCGGGCATAATAAAGGTACGGCCGATAAAATGGTTTTTAACAATGCCCTGCGAATAGCGCACGCCCAGCTCGTGCGCGCAGGCCAAAGCCGCGGTGTTGGCGCTTTCGGGTGCCGGAATAACCACATCGATTTTTAAATGTGAATAATCACGCTGGATTTTTTTGGCCAGATTTTGGCCCATGCGCAAACGGGCGCGGTAAACGCTAACGCCGTTTAACAGGGCGTCCGGACGGGCAAAATAAACATATTCAAAAATACAGGGGCGGAATTCTTTTTCCGTTACTCTTTGCTGATGGATATTGCCCGCCAGATCAATAAACACAACTTCGCCCGGTTCCAGATCGCGGTAAAATTCAAAACCCAAAATTTCAAACATGGTATTTTCGGAAGCAAAAATGTGTTCGGTTTTGCCGCCCTCTAACTTACGCTGTCCCCACACTAAAGGCCTAATACCGTGCGGATCCCTAAAAGCGACCATGCCTTTATCGGCAATAATGGCTAAAACCGAATAAGCGCCTTTAACCCGTTCATGGACCGATTTTACCGCCAAACAAACCGAATCAAAAAATTCCTTATGGCAAAAGCGGGAAAGTTCATGAGCAAACACGTTTAAAATAACTTCCACGTCGTTGTTGGAATTAACCTGCCGGTTGTCTTTTTCAAACAATTCCTTTTTTAACTGCCAATGATTAAAAACGTTGCCGTTATGCGCCATAGCAATGCCGTAAGGCGAACTGGCAATAAAGGGCTGGGTATCTTCGGCACTGCCTCCGCCCACGGTAGGATAGCGGACCTGGCCAATACCCATCTTGCCTTCCAAATGCAAAATATCATCTTGGCTAAACACGTCCCTAACCAAACCCATGCCTTTTTTAAGATGAAAACGATTGCCGTAAGTTACCATGCCCGCGCTATCCTGACCGCGGTGCTGTAAACACAACAGACCTTCGTAAATTTCGGTGGCCACACTGTTATTACCGATAATACCGGTTATTCCGCACATAATGTTTAATTATCATTGCGAGCGACCCGCCGATTCGGCGGGGAGCGAAGCAATCTTGTTAAACTAGCTTAAATACTTATCAACTAACTTTGAAGCTAAACCGGTATAATTTTCCGGCGTTAACTTTAACAAATTTTCTTTTTCGGTTTTGGCGATTTTTAGCGACCGGATGAATTTTTGAATTTCCGCTTTGCCGATTTTTTCGCCTCTGGTTAAGTTTTTTAAAGTTTCATAGGGCTTGGCATAGCCGACTTTTCTTAATACTACTTGAATTGGTTCGGCCAATACTTCCCAATGGCTGTTTAATTCCTGGCTAATTTTTAATTTATTAACTTCCAATTTTGATAATCCTTTCAAGGTCATTTTAAGAGCCAGCAATGAGTAACCCAAAGCCACGCCCTGATTTCTGATAACCGTTGAATCACTCAAATCCCGTTGTAAACGCGAAATTGGCAGTTTGTTGGCCAAATGATCAAAAATGGCATTAGCTAGGCCTAAGTTACCTTCGCTATTTTCAAAATCAATCGGATTGACCTTATGCGGCATGGTGGAAGAACCGATTTCACCGGCAATCTTTTTCAGTTTAAAAATTTCCCGGCTGATGTACAACCACATATCCTGATCTAAATTTTTGATGACATTGTTGATCCTAATTAACTTATGGCACATTATAGCCAAACCGTCGTGCGATTCAATTTGCGTGGTTAAAGGATTAAAAACCAAACCCAATCCTTCCACAAATTTTTGACTAAAGGCCAGCCAGTCAACTTTAGGGTAAGCGACAACTTGAGCATTCCAATTCCCCACCGCGCCCGAAAACTTGCCTGACAACTTGGGATTAAAACTTTTAATCTGTTCATTCAAGCGATGATAAAAAATTGCCAGTTCTTTGCCCAAAGTGGTGGGCGTGGCCGGCTGGCCGTGCGTGAGCGACAACAAAGAAATTTTTTTATTTTTAACTGCCAAATCCTTTAGTTCGGCCAAAAACTTTTTCAGCTGATTAAGATAAACCGCCAATCCGTCCTTTAACATCAGGGAGTAAGATAAATTGTTGACGTCCTCCGAAGTCAGGGCAAAATGAATGAATTCGGAAGCAACTGATAAACTTTTTATTTTACCGAATTTTTCCTTTAAGTAATACTCCACCGCCTTAACGTCATGATTAGTGGTTTGTTCGATCTTTTTGACTTTAGCCGCTTCCGCTTCAGTGAAATTTAAATAAAAGGAGCGCAACTCATTTTGTTCGCTCGTTGACAATGTTTTAACTTCGCTGATTTTGGACTCTGCGCCCAAAGCGATAAAATATTCAATTTCAACTTTAAGCCGGTACCTGATTAAAGCCGTTTCTGAAAAAAAATCAGACAGCTCTTTAACCTTGTTGTAGTACCGTCCGTCTAATGGGCTGATGGTATTTAGTTCCGTCATATGCTTATTCGAATTTTTCTTTAACTTCGTCGATTTTTTCCTGCACCAATTCCTGCATTTCGTCATTTAGTAAGCCGAAAATCCGGGCACAGGCGCCGGCTACGTTGGAGGGCTCCAAAACAGTCAGCACTGGCGTATCCGAAGGCATCTGCAAAGTGGACATGATATTAACCGACAAATCGTCTTTATCCTTAAACGGCGGGCAGGCAATCACCGGATGAACGCTGTTGGCGGCCACCACGCCCGAAAGGCCGTTACTGCGGCCGGCAATGGTCACGTAAATCACTTCTTTTTCGCGATTATAGGATTGCACGATTTCAAAAACTTTTTCCGGCACTTTATGGGCAGAAGCCATATGCAAAGTGGATGCCAAACTCCACTGCTCCAGGGCCTCCTGGATTTTATCCGCCCACTCCTTATCGGCCTGGCTGGCCATTATAATAACGACTTTCATATATGTATAAGGTTAATTGACTATATTATACTAAATATCCCCGCTTTTTCAAGTTTTCCTCAATTCTCTTTAAAATAGGTTTATCTTCAAAGGTAAAGGTTTGGCCGGTAATCATTTCGTATAACTTAATGTAGCGTGAAGAAAGTTCCACAATCAGCTCTCGCGGGGCCTCGGGCAACACCTCGTCGTGATACGGATCGCAGTGATCCTTGAACCATAAGCGCAAAAATTCCTTATCAATGTTATCAGGTTCTTTGCCCTCGCTGATTCTTTGGGAATAAGTTTCCCTTAACCAATAGCGCGAAGAATCGGGCGTGTGAATTTCGTCAATTAAAGTGATTGTACCATTTTCATCCTTGCCGAATTCATATTTGGTATCCACTAAAATTAAACCGTGGCTGGCCGCCGTTTTTTGCCCAAAGGCAAATAACTCCAGGGCCTTGGCGGAAATATAATCAAACTCGGCCACGGTAGCAAAATGCTCGGCCAAAATTTCATTTTTGCTTAAGTTGCGATCGTGTTTTTCAAACTTGGTGGAAGGCGTTACAATGGGCGTGCCGAATTTTTGATTTTTAACCATGCCTTCGCCTAATTTATTGCCGCAAAAATCCCGCACGCCTTTTTCATAGTTAACCCAAACCGAAGTATCGGTGGAACCGGTCAAGTAACCGCGCACGATTATTTCCATGGGGAACACGGTGCATTTTTTACCGACCACCACGTTTGGGTCAGGTACATCCAATAAAAAATTAGGAATAATATCCTTTGTATGTTCAAACCACCAGGCCGAAGTTTGGTTTAACACCTGACCCTTAAACGGAATGGAGGCCAAAATCCTGTCAAACGCCGATTGCCGATCAGTGGTGATTAAAATAATTTTGTCGTCAGTGGTGTAACTATCCCTGACCTTACCCACCTTTTTTTCACCCAAACCCTTAAAATTGGTTTCGGTAATTACGTTGTAAATATTTTTTTCAATAATTGCTTTATCCATAAATTCTACGAATTACTAATTATTACGAATAGACGAATTTGGTTTGTGAATAAGGGTTGGCTAAAATGTTTGATGCCAAAATCTTTTGCCAGTCGGATGCGGAACAATCAATTGACCAGAGCACGCCTTGTTTGACTGAACTAATTTGTTTAAAGCCCAGACGATTGGTTAAAGTTGCCAACTTGCCCTGCCCCACAAAATCCTGATTGTATCTGACTAACAATTGATGATTGGTTGACGGCAAAAATGACTGGTCGTTAACGTGAGGAATTTCCTTATTGGTATTTAACAATTCATCGGACTTAATTAAATCATCAATAAACTTTTCTGATTGATCGGATGATTGCACCTCCCAATGGGCATAACGACTGACCTTGATGTTATTATACCCTAAACCGACTAGGGCTGTCTGTAGGGTTTGAGCTTCATTATCGGTGATGATGAGATCAACTAAAATTTCCAAAGCTTCATCGGGCTTTTGATAGCTGGTGATTTTTGATTCTTCTTTTGGGGCACAAAATTTTGTGAGGGCGCAACATGTTGCGCCCCTACCCGTTTTTGCTTTGTCACTCTCCAGATAATGTTTCATTGATTCAAAAATCACCAGACCGTCTTTGGTTCTTTCGGGATGAGGCATTAAAGCCAAAACATTGCCGGCTTGGTTGCAAATACCGGCCAGATTAAACATGGCGCCGTTAGGATTGACGGGATATTCATCTTTTTCTTCGCCGTTGGCATCGCAATATCTAAAAACAGTTTGGCCATTGGCTTGAAATTGTTTTAATAAATCTTCCGGCACCACCCAGCGGCCTTCGCCATGAGCAATAGGCAAAGCAAAATGATGGCCTTGGGCGAAATTATTAAAGGCACAGCGACCGGGTTCTGCTTCATTTTTAATGCGCGTCCAAATATTTAAATAACCGTGGCTATTCCAGGCCAATCCCGCGCCCAAATGATTTGATTCCAGACCGGGAATTAAACCTGATTCAACTAGAATCTGGGCGCCATTGCAGATGCCAATGACGGGTTTACCTTTAGCGGCTTCTTCTTTTATAACATTCATCAACGGATCACGTCCGGCAATGGCGCCCGAACGCACCCGATCTTCGTAACTAAAACCGCCGGGAATAAAATAACCGTCAAATTCTTTTAGTTTATTATAATCATCATTCCACCTAAAAAGCTCCGGTTGTAAACCCACAGTTTTAATGGCCCGGTACGCTTCTTCATGGCAGTTGGTACCGGGAAAAACGATAATGGCAATTCTAAATAAATTTGACATCTTGATTACCTTTAACTATCTGACCAATTTGATAAACTTTTTCCCCTGCTTGTTCTAAATCTTTTTTAAGAGCGTCAACTTGATCCGAGGAAATTATCATAACCAAACCGATGCCCATATTAAACACACGGTGCATTTCTTCATCACTAACCCCGCCTACTTTTTGCATCAACTTAAAAATCGGTAAAATATCCCATGAACCTTTGGTAATTTCCAAAGATAAATCTTTAGGTAAAACGCGCGGTACGTTTTCAATCAACCCGCCGCCGGTAATATGGGCAATGCCTTTGACTTCATATTTTTCCAACAGCGGTAAAACAGCGGGCGCGTAATTATGATGGGGAATCAATAATTCTTCTCCCAACGAACCCGCCAATTCCTCAAATCGACTGCTAGTATCATACTCCCCTGATTCAAAAAATATTTTTCTGGCTAAACTAAAACCGTTGGTATGCAAACCGACTGAAGCCAAACCCAAGGCCACATCCCCTGCTTTAATTTTATCGCCGGTAATGATTTTATCTTTTTCCACCACGCCCATAATTACTCCGGCAATATCATGTTCACCCTTTATATAAACTCCGGGCATTTCGGCGGTTTCGCCGCCAATCAAACTGATATTCGCCGCTTTACAGGCCTTAACCATGCCGCTAACCATATCTTCAATTTCCTGGGGATTCAATTTATCCGAAGCTAGATAATCTAAAAAGGTTAAACCGCGCGCGCCTTGGCATAAAATATCACCGCAGCAATGATTAACAATATCTTCGCCAACTCCTTGAAGCTGACCGGCCATTTGAGCGACTTTAAGTTTAGTGCCGACGCCGTCGATTGATTGCACCAAAATCGGTTCTTTAAAATCTTTGAGCCAACTGGCATTATACATAGCACCAAAAGTACCCAAACCCGTGACCACGTTTTTATCAAAAGTGGATTTGACTTTATCTTTGATGCGCTTAACCGCTTCATTGCCGACATCAATATTAACGCCTGAACTTTTGTAATCTATTGACATATTATTTAATATATGAATAAATATAGTAAATCGATCCAATTCACAAACACAACAGAGGTTCCAATGAGAAACTCCGCGTTAGTCGTAGTCATCGGACTACTTTTCTTCAGCCTTTCGTTGATGGGTTGCACATCTGAGCAAAAAAGATTGGAAAATCCTAATGCTCAAGTAGAAATTGTTCCAAAGCGGGAGCAAACTAAAGCCGCCTATTTTAGGGCGATTAAGGAAAACTCCTTCCAAGGCAAGATTGTCAAACTCGAACCGAACGTCCGGGAAGAACCGAAGTTCTTCCGCGGCAACGAAATGGTTGAGGAAATCATGGTGAAGGCGGAGTGCAATGGAAAAAACTTCTACTTCACCATCTGCTCCAGTTATCCAAACACGAGGTCTGGAATAAGTAGAGGCTACACAACTAATGGCGTGTACCGGGAAATGCTGATGCGTCAAGACGAATTCAGTTTCAAAAAATTCTGCTTTGACCTTACGCCCGGTATGCCGATCATTATATTGAGCAGCAAAGTGTTTGAGCCGGAGAAATTGCACGAAAGAATCAGTATGTATTTCGTTTATACGGATCACACTGACATCCCCGATGCCACATCCATTTTCGACGCGATTAACGCCGATTCAACCCACAGCTGATTCAATTTCAGCACCCGTCGGACAGCGCGAGCATCGCCTGTCCTTTTTTTATTCATTTAAAGAACGGATTAACTATTCAATTTATCTCTTAAACCATTTAACCATTTATCTGACATTGTTTCAACCGATAAATTAATTATTTCTTTGTTTGAATCCTGAATCCTGAATCCTGTGTTGTTCGTTTTACCGATTTCCATAACTACAACCTGATATTTCTGACAAATTTCTGTGACTCTGACAACATCCTTTGTTTCCAAAACAAAACCGCCGGTTTCGCTGAATAATTTGACGGCTGCCTCAAGTCCTTGAGCGACATCACGCAGATCAATCTTAGCGCCGATTCTGTTTTTGCCGTTGCCGCCAAAGCACATTTCGGCCATGGCTACGGCTAATCCCCCGTCGGAAATATCGTGGCAAGCGAGTAACAGACCCGCGTCAATCATATCCGTAACTGCGTAAACTTCATTTTCCACAACTTTGAAATCCGGCTGAGGAACGTTAGCTCCTAATTCTCCGTGAAGTTGATAATAAACAGAACCGCCCAATTCATCTTTTCTTTGGCCGATCATCATGATGGTTGAATCCGGCTCTTTAAATTCCATGGTAATGGCCTTGTGATAATCCGGTAGTTTTCCTAAACAAGCGATAACAGCCGAAGGGTCAACGGGCTGGCCTTTTGATTCGTTATATAAAGATACGTTGCCCGAAATTATCGGCACCGGACTTTTTGGATAACCCTTTAAATGAATGCCTTTGGCTGCCTCGGCCACACCACGCACGCCCTCGGTAAACTGCCACATTTGTTCGGGCTTTTCCGGGTTGCCGTAATTTAAACAATCAGTAAGACACCAAGGCATAGCGCCCACGGCCGCCACGTTACGGCAGGATTCCACCACCGAATTGGCCGCGCCCCAATAGGGCGAAATT
Organism: Candidatus Komeilibacteria bacterium; assembly: GCA_030688315.1. Classification (GTDB taxonomy): domain Bacteria; phylum Patescibacteriota; class Patescibacteriia; order UBA1558; family UBA10009; genus JAUYIT01. The sequence continues at coordinate 9,871 of JAUYIT010000033.1, forward strand.
TTGCCATAAAAAGGGTTGGAATCAACAGACAAGGCAATGCCGATATTGTTAACTTCGGGCGCGACCTCGTCAATTAACGGCGCCATTACGCCGGCATCAGCCGCTCCCGGTTCAATAATGGTTAAACCCTGAACCGTTTTATCGTATTTTTCATACACGCAGGCGCGCGAAGCAATGTTTTCATGCGCCAGTATCTTTAACAGGATTTCATTAAAATCTTCGGGCTGCCCCGAGCGAAGCCGAGGGGGTTCTTGAAATTTGGAAATTGGAGCTTTAATCTCTCTATCGTATCTTAATCCTTCCGTAATATCCGAGGCGCGCGCGTCCACAATTTTTTCGCCCTGGTAATTAACCGTGTATTGCCCGCCCACCGTGACCTTACCAATTACCGAGGCGCGCGCGCCGGTAGAAACTTTGGGCAAATCCCATTTTTCATTATAATGACTGACAACTAAAGCAGTAACACTAGGATGCGCGATCCACATAAATCTTTCCTGCGTTTCAGCGGTTAAAGCGATTTGCGGCGGCAGATTTTCCATAGACACATGAACTTTTTCCAAATCAATATTGGCACCATAGCCCGCGGCATCCACTAGCTCCACCGAAGCACACAACACCCCGCCCGCGCCCAAATCTTTAAACCCGACTTTATCCAATAACTTCTTTTCTTTTAAAATTTTAAATAAATCGTAAGTTGATTCCAATAAATGCCGTTTTAAAAAAGCGTTCGGTTCCTGCACCGCGCCCTTGTTTTTTTCTTTGGCTTGGTCATCCAGTTCAAAAGAAGCAAACGAAGCACCGCCAAAACCGGAATTATCCGTGGGTTTGCCGATTAAAATAACATCATAATTACCCTCGCCCGCGCCAACCGGAGCTTGCGAATGAATAATTTCCGATTCTTTAACCAAGCCGAGCGTGACCACATTGACCAAACAATTTTCATTAAAGCCGGGGGAAAAATACACATCACCGGCTAAGTTAGGAATACCGATCGGGTTGCCGTAACCGCCAATACCGCCGACCACTCCCCCCGCGATCCATTTGGTTTTGTTGGCAGAAATTTCACCAAAACGCAAAGGGTCGGCCACGGCAATCACTTTAGCGCCCATGCAACATACGTCGCGCACGTTGCCGCCAATGCCGGTAGCCGCGCCTTCATAAGGCACAATTTGCGAAGGATGATTGTGGCTTTCGTGCGACATTACAATGCCATAGCGTTCGCCATTATAACGGGCAATCTCTATAATTCCCGCGTCTTCCTTGGGCCCTAAAATAACGTTGGGCCCATCCGTTGGCAATTGTTTTAAATGCTGGCGGGATGACTTGTAGGAACAATGTTCCGAGCCCTCAATGCTCCAAGCCGTAGCTTCAGTTAAAGTCATTGGCCTGTGCAAAATTTCTTCTTCAATTTTCCGCGCTTCAGCCACAGTTAAACCAAGGTTGTATTTTTTTAACAACTTCGTAACCTGTTCATCCGTTAAATTTTTTAATTCCAAAATTTCCTGTGGCATTGACAATTATTAAATTTTCTATTAATATATACTATTCCGCCCTTCTATATAAACTTAGGAACAAAATGTCCGTCGCCTTAATTTCGGTAATCGGCGCCATAATCGCCATAGTGATTGTGATAATTGTTGAAATGATTTTTTTCTTTGATCCTCCGTCCAATCACCGGCATGAGGAACAAATCAGCCGTCAAAGGAAAAAAATCCGTACCATCCTCTACCCGCTAGTATTTATTACTTTTGAAATATTAGCACCAGTCATCTTAAAATGGCATAAGGTCTATCCAATGCTCCGAAACCTCTTCAATTAAAGAGGTTTCTTTTTTATAAAAATAATTTGACAAAAATTATCAATAAGCTAAAATGAAATTAATTTGACCTGTTTAAACATTTAGAGGTAACAATGACCGTTAACATTATCGCCAAGGTTGTACATTACGCCCATACCGGCGAACTTGGTGAACTGATTCTACAAACAGAGGTGGGTAGAGTTTGCCTGCCGGTAAACTTATTACCTGATCAAGGTGCCGCTTTAATTGATGGCCATCAAGTTCGGCCAGAAGTAAGGCAGGTACAGTTCTTTGCGGAACTGAACGGCTCATACATCAATCAGATTATCGGTGAGGAAGTTCGGATTTATTGTTGAATTCCGACTCCCACCGCCATGTCTTCAAGGCAACGCCTTGAAGATTTTTTTATCTGATAATCGTAGCGTTTCTTTCGGGACCCACGGAAACCATTTCAATGGGCACGTTAATTTCCTTTTCAATGAACTGCAAATATTTTTTCATATTTACGGGCAAAGCGGAATATGATAACTTTTTGCCCGACATTTTCCAACCCGGAAATGTTTTGTA
>JAUYIT010000038.1 GCA_030688315.1 Candidatus Komeilibacteria bacterium
CCTATTAACATAAATTTATTTTTATTTGGCGATTGAATAATTATAGCTGGGTATACCTACCCAGTTGGAACAAGCTTTAAAGTTTTAGCCAAATAATCATTGGGTGAAATGAAGATTTCCGGTGAGGAAAATCTGAGGCAAAATTCACTCACGTATTCCGGCAGGTATTCAGGGCTGGTATGATGATACATTCTTCTAATGAAAGTCCTTAAGTTGCCAAACATACCCTCGATTTCGCTGGTCAGTCCGAATTGGAACTTCTTGTGAATATCAACCTTGTGCTTGACTGGCCACCATTGATTGATCTGTTTGTAGATGCCAGCTCCGTCTGTTTGCAGTTTAGAGCCCGGAGCAACCCACTGAAACAGGAATTGAGCGGCCTCTGTTTTGTTCACCGAGTTCTTGTGAATAATCTGATGAGCTAATTTTTTGGAACCGACCTGTTTGGCCAGCAACAAGGACAGACTTTTAAAGTAAGCTTCATCCATTTGCACCTTACCGTTCAAAATAGGCTCAAATTCAGGCAAATGCAATCTGAATTCTCTAAACCAATGACTCACGGTCTTTTCGCTTAAATGACAAAGTTTCTGAGTTTGCAGGACGGGGATCCTTTGGGTCCAACACCATATTAACGCATAAATGGTTTTTAAGGAAAGCTTCATATCCTTAAGCCAAGTGCCTGACAGTAAAGTAAAGGGACGACGGCATCTTTTACAACGATATCTTTTCTCCGAACAAACGACATCTCTGGAACGGCAACGAGGACAAAATAGATTTTGACCAAAGATAATTTTCCTTAATTGTTTTTTAATTTTAGCTTCAGAAGGTATCTGATTTAAAAGGGCTATCATAGGATAAAGTTAGGTTAATAGTTATATTACTATTCTAACCTTGTTCCATCAGGGTAGGAATACCCTTATAGCTAACCTTGACAAATAAATCAAACTATGATATATTTTCTTGAATAATGTTCCAAACAATCTATTCGGAGACAGAAAATGGCCGTAGGTGAATACAATCGCGAATATGATATTCGCGGTGAAACCTATCGCGTTTACTTTGACGGTGAACGCTCTGATGTTGAAATGCCGTGCCACAGGTGCGGTGGATTCAATAAAAATGAATTCTTCCCAAAAAAACGGGAAACTTCAATCTTTAAAATTACCGCTGTTGAATCGATTTACAATGTCGAAACACAGGAGAATGTCCCATTCAAATCAACGCTGAGCAAAACGATTGTTCATCGATTACGCAGCGAGGTCGAAAGACCAGAATGCTCGAATTGCATGGATCAGGATCTGGAAGGCTTCTTGCCTGAACCAGACCCTGAACCTACTCGGTTGTCTGAATCCGATATTGAGCGGCTTGAGAAAGCGGAACTTCTTCGGCAACCTGACCCGGACCAAACGTGGTCGGATAAAATCGCCAACCAGGAATAAGGCGATTAATCGTTTCTAGCTGTCAACGCCTTGTGCCTTGGCAGCTCTTTTTTTACTTTGAACTTGACCGCAAAGCTTGACAAAAATAATAAAATCCATTATCCTATTAATCAATTACTACTCAATTAACCTATTAAACATTATGGCTCATAAAAAAGCAGGCGGCTCAACAGAACTAGGCCGCGATTCAGTTGCCAAGCGCTTAGGCGTTAAAATCCATGATGGCCAGCCGGTTAAACCCGGCATGATCATCATTAAACAGCGCGGCTCCAAATTTAGAGCCGGCGTGGGCGTTAAAAAAGGCAAAGACGATACTTTATTCGCCATTGCCACCGGACTGGTCAAATTCAGCCAGAAAAAAATCAGGCGCTTTGACGGTTCCTTAAAACCGGCCAAGTTTGTCAGAGTTGCTTCTAAGTAAATTCCGAATTACTCAATCTAAAAACCGCCCGACGTAAAGTCGGGGCGGTTTTTTGTTTATATCTAAACCTTGATGTACCGCCTAACGGCCAGATAACTGCTGATCATGGTAATTACAATCGCCACCAACAGCTGGCCGCCAAAAAACTTGATAAAATTCTGATTGACCAGTGAAGTTAGGTTGATGGTGTATTCCTTAAAAAATGTATCCACGTACGGTTGAACAACGGACATTAACGGATAAATCAGTAGGGCCAAAATAAATACCCCGATAAAACTGTACATGGCGCCTTCAATTAAAAAGGGCGAACGGACAAAATGATTGGAAGCGCCCACTAATTTCATAATGCCGATTTCTTCGCGATGCGTATAAATACCCACCTGAATGGTGTTAAATACAACCAAAATGGCGATTAGCAAAAAAATCAAACTGATAACCAGGCCGGTCTGCTGGATTTTTTTGGAATAATCGCTGATGCCGCTGATTAACAGCTTGGCATCAGCAAACTCACTATCCTCAATCTGCAGATAATCGGCATATTCCTTTTTAGATAGTTCTTCCAAAATTATCGGAAAATCCTCAATGTTATGGACGTTTAAGCGGATACTGCCCCGAAAAGGATTTTCGGATAGGGCGTTGAGGGATTGAATAATTACCTGGTTATCCTTGTGCCGCTCCCTAAAATTAACCAGTGTTTGTTCGGGCGTGATAAATTGCGCCTCTTTAATGGCCGGCAATTTTTGCAGTTCATCAACCAGGGTTTGAGCTTGCGTTGCGGTGGCGTCTTTGGTTAAATCGATAAACACATCGGTCTTATTTTCCACCACGGTCAGCACATGCTGGGTAAGTAGGTTAAAAACGCTTAAGGAGCTAATGGAAAACAAGGCCATGACCACAATAGTAATGGTAACCACCGACAGCCAGATATTCCTGAAAAAACTTTGTAAGGCGAATTTAACGATTTGATTTAGTTCGGAAAAAAACATAGTGATAATCTTTATTTGTTTGTGTACACTCGGCCAAGAAAATTTTTTTTGCCCTCGTCTCCGGCCTTCGCCGCGGCCGGCGGCTCGCCCGGTATTTTTCACTCGGTCCAAAAAATTTTTCTTGTCCTCGCTCAATTTAAATTACAAAATATATCGGCCTTTACTTTGGTCGCCGATAATCTGGCCCTGGTCAATGGTAATAACGCGCCTTTTTAAACTGTTAACCACATCACGGTCGTGGGTTACTAACACTACCGTGGTGCCCAATTCATTGATCTTTTTAAGCAAGTCGATAATTTCCAATGAATTGATGGAATCCAGATTGCCCGTGGGCTCATCGGCCACCAGCAATTTGGGTTTATGGACTAAGGAACGGGCAATCACCACGCGCTGTTGCTCCCCGCCCGAAAGCTGGAACGGATAACGGTCTTCCTTGCCTTCCAAGCCCACGATTTTAATAACCTGGGGCACAATGTGCCGAATGCGAACCGTGGGTACGCCGCAGGTTTGCAGGGCAAAAGCGATATTTTCAAAAACGGTTTTTTTGGGCAATAGCTTAAAATCCTGAAACACCACCCCGATCTGCCTGCGTAAAAACGGTATTTCCCGGTCATGGATTTTGGTAATATCCCAGCCACCAATGATAATCTGTCCAGCCGTTGGTTTTTCTTCCGCGATAATTAAGCGGATAACGGTGGTTTTGCCGGTACCGCTTTGGCCCACAATGGATACAAATTCGCCGGCACCAATGTTAAGATTAACGTCCTTAAGGGCATTGGTATTGGGCTTGTAAAATTTGGAAACGTTGATTAATTCAATCATATTACTTTACCACCTCAATTTTGACAGGCAGAACGCCGCTGGAGGTTAAACCGATTTGCTTAAAAGCAACTTTATCCAGATCAATAATGCGGCCGGTTCTAATTTCCGGACCGTAATCGTTAATTTCCACAATAACCGATTGGCCCTGAAATTTACCCGCGGCCTGATTAGTAACTTTTAACTTAGTGCCTTTAGGAAAATCCCGCGAGGCGGCATAGTTACCGTTTTTCCAGGCGTACCAGCTGGCCTCGCCCACCCACTGGGTAGTTTCTTCAAACAAAGCCACCTGAACTGGCTCCGCCCCGGCCAAACTGACAGAGGACTCATCTATTATAGCAGTAACTGTCTGATTTTTATAATTGTCATATGATTCCAGCAATTCCCACTCTCCATTATTTAGCCAGTAAGCGTTTTTGGCCTGCTTGGACGGCGTTTTATATGGCAGAATAACTTGATAAGAAGAAGCATCGGGATTTTTTTGGCAGTAAACCTGGTTTATTTTAGCCAAAGTCGTTTCTAAAACCCAGCCGGTGCCTTTGTTAAGGCCGTGAGGCGCTAAAACTGACCCTGCATAGCGTTCCTGAAACTGTTTGACCGCGTTTTGCGTCTGACTGCCGTAATAACCAGTGGACGGCAAATCAACAAAACCTTCGTATTTATTTAAAAAGGATTGTAGTTTTTTTACTTCTTCCGCGCTATTGGTTTTGGCTGATTTAAAATAGCCGGTTAAATATGGCGAACAAATTTTATCGTATTTTAACTGGCTTAACTCTGGCTGAACATTAAAATTAAAAGTTTCGCTGACCTGAATCTTACCGCCGTTGGCAATGGTTTTAACTGCTAAATTGGTGCCGACCACGACCAGTTGATTAGCTTGTCCCTTTAATTTAAAAGTTAAATTATTCAAAAAGGCCTGCTGACTGGCCAGTTCCCAATTTTTAGATTGCGGATTTAAATAATAAACGGTTTTGCCGCTGGCATGATCGCCGGCTTTATAGCTTATAGTCAGATTGAATTCTGTCTGATCGGTAACTTCACTGGAATAAACATAATATGAATAAATTTCCGTCAACGGATTTAGCTGGGCCAAAATTGATGTGGCCGGCAAACGGAATAAATAAACATCAAGCGGCTGTTGATAAACTCCGGTCGGAATGGATAATTTAAAGGTATTGTCAGCGCTGGCAAACTCGGAATTTTGTAAAATTGAGGCGGGCTCAAAATGCGCGCTTTCGGCCAAAGCCGGTTGAACGGGAACCAGCATGGCGATAATTACAACGATTCGACCTAATTGCATATTTTAATATTTCAGTTATAATATTACTTTAAAGGCGGGTCTGCCCGCCGAAGTCCCGACCGAAGCGTCGGGGCGCAGGCGGGTATAGTTCAGCGGTAGAACGTGTCCTTCCCAAGGATAAGGTACGGGTTCGACTCCCGTTACCCGCTCCACCCTGAAGTATTTGCTTCGCAAAACTTCAGTGTGACATGAAGTGAACGAACGCATGTGAGTTCTACTTCATGTCTAAAAGAATATTGCTAATAACATTTGCCGACCTAGCTCAATTGGTAGAGCAACGGTATCGTAAACCGTAGGTTGTCGGTTCAACTCCGACGGTCGGCTCCACTATATTTTAATTAAAGTCAGTACCCTGGCTTTTTTTATTTGCTCGTTTAAATAATCTTCAAAGCGGACTTTGGTTAAAAACAACTGGGACAGGTGGTAAGAAGCGTCACTGCCCGCCTCGCCGGTTTTTTCCACCAGCTTAACCACGTGGTAGCCGGCGCTGCTTTCAAAAACCTGGCTTAACTCCCCTGCTTCCAGATTTAAAAACTGAATTTCAAACTCCGGCAAAATATCGCCCAATTTAAACCAGCCCAAATCGCCGTTAGAAAACTTACTATCATCTTCATTTATTTCGGCGGCTAGAGCGCTGAATTCAACTGTTCCGTCAATAACCTGCTGGCGCTTGGCCTGCAGATTCTTTTTAATTTCGGCATTGCCGCCGGTCAAATTAAAATCGTTCATCACTTTTTGCGCAAACAACAAGGGCCTGATTATTTTTTCCTTGTACTGTGATAGATTCCAGCCGTATAAATCGCCGACCATTTTTTCCAGTTCAGCGCTGGAACCGGAACTGGCAATAATAAAGTTAAGTTCCTGATCAACTTCGGCCGGTTCAACGGTTAAACCCTTGGCTTTAGCTAACGAAGCGATAACGCTTTTTTCCACCAAACTTTTAATAATCTGTTGCTTGGCTTCCTGACGGGAAGACAAAAGACCTAAACGTTTTTGATAAGCCAAAAGGGCCGTGGTATCTTCATAAAAATCGCCCAGGCTGATTATCCGACCGTCAACGTACACAGCTGGCAAGGGCAGAGCGCCGTAAACCTTTTGAATCGCCGGATTATCCCAACTACCCAGATAAACGCCGGCCAAGGAAACCAAAATAATCAAAATCAGACCGACTACTAAGCTGGTCAACGGTTTAATTAAAATTTTAGGATGATGAACGGAAAAAATCCTTTTACCGCCGATATGAATGTGAATCTTACTAGGGCTTTCAATAACTTTTTCAACCGGTTCCGCCGCAATTTGTTTGACGGGCAAAGTAGCTCGTACCGGTTGGCGCCTATCCTGGGGCAAGGAAGACAAAACAGGTAGAATCGTCTTTTTTTCCTTTTTTACCGGCGAAGTGGAAACGGAAGTTTTAAGTTCCGCCAAAACCGCGTTCCTGATTGATTCGGTATCTAAAACGGCTTTTGGTTCGGAAGTAACTTCGCTGACAATCGGGGCGGCCTTGGCTTTTACCGGCGCCGGTTGTTTAACCGGTTTAACGGGCTGGTCGTTTTTTGCCTCCGCCACGGATTCAACGGGCAACTCTTTAATGGCCGCCTGGATTTTTTCTTGATAGCTTTTTTCTATGGCTTTTTTATTCTTGGGTGAAAGCTTGGCTTTAATCGGCGCGGCCACGGTTTTTTTGGCCGTCTTAGCCGGCTTGGCCTTAACCGTTTTTTTAATTTTTACCGGCGTTGCCGGGCTCGCCTCGGTTGAAGAAGTCGCTTGAGTTGCTTCCGGTACTTTAATTTTTTTAAAATTATTGACGACCATTGTTTTTGTTTTTAATGGCAAAATTTAATTTTTTGAAAAAATGTTCAACCCGTTTATTCGTTTTTAAAAAAATACTGCCACCATCTGACCGGGTTGGGTCGGGAATCCATAGTTAACCGCTGTTGCATAACCGGCGCGAATTGGGACTGCTCGCCGGCTACCCGATCCCTTTCTTCAGGCACGATGATGATTTTCTCCCCTTCCTTTTTTAAATTCAATTTGGTCCGGGCCACTTCCTCCACAAAATCCGGCGTTTTTAAATATTCAATCAAACCGCTTAATTCCTGATTACGCCCCGATAAAGCGTTAATCTCTTCGGTTATGCCGCCAATTTCCTTTTCCAAATCCCGACGATTAATTATTTCTCTCACTAAATTAACGGAAAAAAACAACAAAATAGCCAAACTGACCAAAAAAAGGGCCTTGGATGCTAAGATTCTTTTTAAACGCAAACCAGGTCCGCCCATATTAAAGAATATTATACCACAAATCAGTCGCCGCTGCCAATTTTTTTCTTAAGCTCAAGTAATAATTGTTGAATCTGTGCCGGTTGAGAAATTTTGCTCACAATCATATTATTATCGCTATCTAAAATCTGGATTCTTAAGGAACCATAGCGCCCCACTGTTTGCCAAAATCCCTTGATTCTAAAAGCCACATCCAGCACATCCTCAAAATCAGCTTCCAAAACCACTTTATCAAACAAACCGGCTTGCTTGAATAAAATTAGCCGCTGATTGGTAATTAAAAAAACGTTGCCCGACCATAACACCGCGATTCTGATAATAGCAATCAAGCCGATAATCAGCAGAATAAAAAATAAAACCAAGCCGGTTTCCTGCCATCTAAATAACAAGAACATCAAAAAAAATGGCAGAATAATTAGTATCAACGCGCCCAGGGCAGGTCTAAAAAAAGATAACGAGTGACGGTGGATAACTTTTACCAGCTCTTCATTATTTTTGAGATGTTTGCTATAATTGGTCATAAGAAACACTTATGAACAGACGAACAATTAAAATCATCTGGATTATCATCAGTTTTATGATGATTATTTCCATGCTCGGCTGGTCCATGAGCACGGCCTTTTACTAGTATTAATTTTATCCTAATTTCGACTTTTTAAAAAGCCGGTTTATTCACCGGCTTTTAGTTTTCTGACAACCCCCTTATTAGCATCCACCTCCACCAAATCCCCGTTTTTTAGGACTTGAGTAGCAATTTTAGTTCCGATAATACATGGAATGTGCAGTTCCCTGGAGATAATTGCCGCATGGCAAGTAATACCACCTTCATCAGTGATAATCGCGCTCGCCTTTTTCATGGCGGAAATAAAATCAGGTGTGGTCATAGGTGAAACCAAAATTTCTCCAGGCAAAAATGAGCTAATTTGATTTTTTCTTTTTATAATCCTTACCTTGCCTGTAACATAACCGGGGCTGGCGGGCTGGCCTTTTAAATATCCGGTGTTAACGATCTTTTGAAAATTAAATTGATATTTCGGATTATTTTTGGCAAAGTTTTCAACTATGGTTACCTCCGGCTCTCTATCAATAATCATTAAGAAATTTTTGAATCTTGCTCGCAGGGTTCTGCCGCTTGGCACTGACTTCAAATCATTGATCAAAATCGATATCGACAGTCCTCTAGCCCTAGGGTAAAGGTGTTCGAGAGTGTTTTTAATTAAACGGTCCATTTGATCGTAAAATTCATCCTTATTTCTGGCGCTTATGGCAATGTTTCTTATTTTAATTGGCGTTTTATCATCAAGGGCGGAATAATAAAATGCCGCAAACGTTCGGGTACCTCTTCGCAACAGTTCAATCAACTTTTTTAATTCATCAACGGAGGTGAGTCGCCGTTTTTTTATCATGAGTTTAAGTTCTTGCAATATTTGAGCGTGTTCACTGATCACATTATTCAAAAATCTTTTGTCTTGAATGTTCTTTTTAAGTAACCGGGCAATAAACCATCGCAACGCCTTTTTATTTTCCCATATTTCAACAACCCCGTCATTAACGTAATTAACGATTGGAGGAAAATGAGGATTATTATTCCCAAAATAATCAAACAAATGTGCTTTACCCCAAACTTCCTGAATAATCAAGCAGTTATCGCGGGTGTATTTTTTTTCTAAAACGATCTTTTTCATTTATTTGCTCATTTAATTTAATTGACTGCATGTATTATCGAATCTGCGTTCAATTACCAAAAGAGTATCTTTAAGTCAACTTTTTAACTATTCCCTTGTTAGCATCAACCTCCACCAAATCCCCATTTTTTAGGACTTGAGTGGCGATTTTGGTGCCGATAATACAGGGTTTATTATACTCCCTGGCAATAATGGCCGCATGGCAGGCTAAGCCGCCTTCATCGGTAACAAACGCTCCGGCCTTTTTCATAATCGGAATAAAATCAACCGAAGTCATTTTGGCTACCAAAATATCACCCTGATTGAATTTATTAAAATCCTTGGACGAGTTAACTATTTTAACCGCTCCTTTAATTTTTCCTCTATTGGCCGTTGTTCCTGATACTTTTTGAAATTCAGCGGCTTTGATTGTAAATTTATTGATAAATTTAAAAGTTTCTTTTTTATCCAACAAACCCACGCCGCCGGAAAAAGCATTGTATAAGGCGAAAAAATCCTGCCTTTGCTTGATTAACTTTTTTTGATAATCAGCTTTGTTACCAATTAAATCAAAAATCTCTGTGGTTAATAAAAAATTAATATCCCGCCAGTCCGATAATTTATGATTTTTTGCCAGCTTATCCCAGAAAGATCTGATAATTAAATTGGTCTGAGAAAAAACCGCTTTACGGTATTCATTTAAATAACTAATCTTACCTAATAATTTTAAATTGATTAAGGTTTTTTGGGAAATTTTGATTTTCGGCTTAAGATAAATCTGATGACGACTGGGTTGATAGGATTTTAACCTGTCAATAAAATAATCAAGCCCCCATGGTTCTCCGACAAAATTAACCGGTATCCAATTATATTTTTGCGCCAGCTGTTCTGCCGCTTTACTAATATTTAACTTTTTAGCTTTAAATAGTTTAGCGACTTCCCTGTCCAGTTGCTGAAGAGACGCCAATTGTTTTGGCCTTGAATAATAAGAGATTACTTCATGCCGCTCTTGTTCCGATAATGCCTTTAATGAGCGCAAAATATCATCGGTTAAAAACTTGCTGGCAACAGTGGAAATATGCAATAGGCAAGTGGCCTTAGAATATGAATCAAAAAAGTTTTTCAATAAATCGGGTTTGCCAGGCAATTTTTTTGCTAAACGAAGTAATTCCCGGCTTTGTTTTTTATATAAAACCTCTAAAAATTTTATATACCCGGGCTTTTTAAAATTGCGCCTTAATGATTCCTGAAAATATAAATGACTTCCCTCTCCACCTTTGAGTTGATAAAAATCGGAATAGTTATGGTGATGGATTCGTAATTGATAAAACTTAGGCAAGCGGTAAATTGGATAATGTTTTACTCCGCCAATCAAACTAAGTTCATCGTGCCAAACCGTCAAATTTCTGGAAATAAAATATTCCCATTTTCTATTTAAAATGT
>JAUYIT010000026.1 GCA_030688315.1 Candidatus Komeilibacteria bacterium
CCGAACATTCCAGCCGCATGGTAGCCATGCAAAACGCCACGGACGCGGCTAAAGATATGATTAGCGATTTGACATTGATATTTAACAAAGCCCGGCAGGGTTCCATTACCGCTGAGCTGGCCGATATTTCCGGCGGCCGCGCGGCCCTAGAGTAATTTTTTAAAAAATCTATATTAAATAAATAAGAAATTTTATATGAGCGAAAATAAAGGAAAAGTAAAACAAATCATTGGCGCGGTGGTGGACGTTGATTTCCCCGACCAGTTGCCCAAAATTTACGATGCTTTAAAGGTGTCCATGCCAAATAACTCCATGTTGGTTTTGGAAGTACAACAGCACACCGGTTCCAATACCGTCCGCTGTGTGGCCATGGGCACCACCGACGGTTTAGCCAGAGGCGCGGCCGTTGAAGCCACGGGCCAACCCATCAGTATTCCGGTGGGCGAAAAAACTTTGGGTCGCATGTTTAACGCCCTTGGCGAACCGTTGGATGGCAAAGAGGCCGTGGTCACCGAAAAACGCAACCCCATCCACAGGCACGCGCCCAGCTTTACGGACCAATCCACTAAAACCGAAATTTTGGAAACCGGTATCAAGGTTATCGATCTAATTTGCCCCATTGTTAAAGGCGGCAAAGTGGGTATGTTTGGCGGCGCCGGTGTGGGCAAAACTGTGATTATTCAGGAACTTATCCGCAACATTGCTTCCGAACACGGCGGTTATTCCGTTTTTGCCGGCGTGGGCGAACGCAGTCGTGAAGGCAATGATTTGTATTATGAAATGAAGGACTCTGGCGTGTTAAATAAAACCTCGCTGGTTTTTGGCCAGATGAATGAACCGCCCGGAGTGCGCGCCCGCGTGGCTTTATCCGGCCTGGCCATTGCCGAGCATTTCCGCGATGAAGAACATAAAGACGTGCTGTTATTCATTGATAACATTTTCCGCTTTACCCAGGCCGGAAGTGAAGTATCTGCTTTGCTGGGCCGTATTCCTTCGGCCGTGGGTTATCAGCCCACTTTGGCTACCGATATGGGTGAACTGCAGGAACGCATTACTTCCACCAAAGACGGTTCCATTACTTCGGTACAGGCCGTGTATGTGCCGGCCGATGACTTAACCGACCCTGCTCCGGCCACCACTTTTGGTCATTTGGATTCTACCGTGGTGTTGGCTCGGTCGCTTTCGGAACTGGGTATTTATCCGGCCGTGGATCCGTTGGATTCCAGCTCCATTATTTTGGATCCCAAAATTGTGGGCGCGGAACATTATCAAGTGGCGCGCGACGTGCAAAAGGTTTTACAGCGCTACAAAGATCTTCAGGATATAATTGCCATTTTGGGCATGGAAGAACTTTCAGATGAAGATAAGCTGACTGTTTCCCGCGCCCGCAAAGTGCAAAGATTTTTATCCCAGCCGTTCTTTGTGGCTGAAACTTTTACCGGCAGTCCGGGTAAGTATGTTTCGCTTAAAGAAACCATTAAGGGCTTTAAGGAAATTTTAGCTGGTCAGCACGATGCTAAAAGCGAATCCGCTTTTTACATGAAAGGTGGTATTGAAGAAGTACAATAATAAAAACATGAAAATTCAATTTAAAATTGCCACGCCGGAAAAAGTTGTTTACGAAGCGGAAGTGGATCAAATCACTTTACCTACCAAAATGGGGGAGATTACGGTTTTACCTAATCATCTGCCGTTAGTTTCGGTTTTACTGCCCGGCGAAATTTTGGTCAAAACAGGGCAGGAAGATTTGCCTTTGGCCGTTTCGGGCGGTTTTGTGGAATTTACCGATAACAAGATGACCATTTTAGCTGATACGGCCGAACGGGTGGAAGAAATCGACGAGCAACGGGCTGAAGCCGCCAGAAGCCGAATCAAGGATTTGCTGGATAAAAAAGTTTCAGCGGAAGCAGTGGACTTTACCGCCCTAGCTGTTAAGATGGAAAAAGAACTAGCGCGCCTTAAGGTCGCTCGCAAATACAAGGATATCCGCAAGAGTCCGCAAATCAGGATTGAAAAGGAAAAAGATCAATCGTAAAAATTTAATAAAAAACTGGAGGCGCTGTTGCTATCCGGTTTTTTGTAAAAATTATCGTTAATAATTAATCATTTCGGCCACATGCCATAGGCAGTCCACCTTTGGCGGAAAGGCCGATAAAAAATATGACAGAACTTCTGACAGAGTTTACTCTCCAGCTGGCGGTCATTTTACTGGTCGCCAAGATTTTTGGAGAAATTTTTGAAAGAATGGGTCAATCGTCCGTGCTGGGCGAACTGATCGCCGGCATGGTAATCGGGCCTTACGCTTTGGGCTCTCTTAATTTGCCGTTTTTTGGCAAGCTGTTCCCCATTGCCGAACAGGTTGGCGGGCACGCCGCTACTTTGCCGGTTTCGCCGGAGCTGTACGTGTTCGCG
Source organism: Candidatus Komeilibacteria bacterium (assembly GCA_030688315.1). Classification (GTDB taxonomy): domain Bacteria; phylum Patescibacteriota; class Patescibacteriia; order UBA1558; family UBA10009; genus JAUYIT01. The sequence goes on from JAUYIT010000026.1 coordinate 2,413, forward strand.
CAAATCGGCGCGGTAATTTTGCTGTTTTTAGTGGGCTTGGAAACCAACGCTAAAATGTTTATGAAGTACGGCGTTAAGGCCTTAGGAGTGGCCTTGGGCGGCGTGTTATTGCCTTTCTTTTTGGGCGCTTGGGGTACGGTTATGTTCGGTTTTGCCGACACTTTATTTAGCCCGACCGCTTTGTTTATGGGTGCCATAATGACGGCCACTTCGGTGGGTATTACCGCTCGCGTGCTGTCGGATATTTTTAAATTGGATACTTCGGAAGGCGTAACCGTTTTGGCCGCGGCCGTAATGGATGATGTTTTAGGTATTTTGGTTCTGGCTTTGGTGTTATCGTTAAACGCCACGGGTGGCAACGTTAGCTGGGGCGAACTGGGTTTAATCGGTCTTAAAGCCGTGGGCTTTATGGGAGCTGTGGTTATTTTAGGCATCTTGTTTGCCAAAAAACTTTCCCGCATGCTCTTAAAATTACAGGGTAAAACCTATTTGGCCGTGGCCGTGGCTTTGTGTTTTTTAATCGCCGCTTTGGCCGAAGAATTCGGCTTGGCTATGATTATCGGCGCTTACTTAACCGGTATTATTTTATCAGTCACCGAGCTAAGGCATCAGTTGGAAGAAAAGCTGGTTTGGGTTTCGCACGTTATTGTACCGATCTTTTTTGCCGTCATGGGCATGTTGGTGGATTTTAAAGCCATGATGGCCGCGGTTACTTTCGGCTTGGTCATTACTTTATTTGCCATTATCGGTAAAGTGGTTGGTTGCGGTTTGCCGGCTTTGTTTTCGGGCTTTAACTTTTTAGGCGCTTCGCGCATCGGCTTTGGCATGTTGCCCCGAGGCGAGGTGGCTTTAATCGTGGCTGGCGTGGGTTTAGCCGCCGGCGTAATTAATCAGGAAGTTTTTGGCGTGTCCATTATGATGACTATTATTACCACTCTCATGGCGCCGCTGATTTTAGTGCCTTTGTTTAAAATCAATAAGAGCGGCTTAAGATCCGCGCCTGTTGACCAGCCGTCGGCGCAAACTGTCGTGGAGCCCTACTTTAACTGGGATAACGCCGAAAATGCTTTGGATTTGTTCCAGGAAAATTTAAGCGTTGCTTTACAGGAAGCGGGCTATAACTTATTAAGATCGGAAGGGGAAGATAGGATCATGGAATTTGCCAACAGCGCCGACCCTGCTAAAATTATTTCCGTTAGAAGGCAGGATAAGCAGTTGTTTATGGACTGTTCCAAACCGGCTGTGCCTGATGCCAAATTGGCTATTACCGCCGGCCAAAATCGTTCAGTTTCTTTGGTCAGCGGTTTCGTTAGTTAAACGTAAAGCCCTTGCCACAGTGGTCATTGCGAGGAGCGGGATCCCTCGCTACGCTCGGGACAGGCTCCGCAATCCCGATGTTCATAGGAGTACAGCGGGATTGCCGCGCCCCTTTGGGGGCTCCAGAATGACAATGAGGCAAGGGCTTTTTTGATTCAAAAAAAAGACCCGCCAAGTGGAGTCATTTCAACCGGAGCGGAGTAAGACAAGTTGAAGATGGGTCCCAAGGCGGGTTGTCGCGGAGTTCGGAGAGATGCCCATCTTTCCTTGCCGCGAAAAAGTTTGGCGCTGTTTTTTTCATCTTTTTACCACCTTACCCGAGGGAGTGAGATGAATATTGTACAGCGCCGAAAAAGGCAAAGGCAAGGCCGCCGTCTACTACATAGTCATAACAGTTGTTTGAAGGGTAACGTGCTTCTTCCGGCGGAATATCGGAAGCAGTCAGGTTTTTCAAACAATAGTCGCTTATCCATGTAATCATGGCCTTGCCTTAACAGCGGTCAAAACGATAGAGTCAAGAGGAAAACTCTGGTCGCCTTGACCGGCATTGAAACTCAAGGCGTTTCAGCTCATGGGGTATCTAAAACGCCTGAGGCGGCTTGTAAAACGGACAGTAGGAGCCTCCGGGTTAGGGACTGTCCAATCAAGCCGCTAAGTAAAGAACTACATTGCATTTACTTTAAATCAATTCAGAAAAATAGTCAATGGTTAAAAAAACTCCAAACCGTGGTGGTTTGGAGGATAGAGAACATGAGATTAATCCGATTGCATTAACGATCTTTTTTCCAGGGCTCGCTCGGCCACCATTGGTTCAAGATGTTTGTGTTTGCCATCGGCAATTTCTTGCAGAGCATCGTCAATCTCAAGGCGGCCTGCTGACCTGATAGCCAGAGCATCAATTGCTCTATGAACCGCTTCTCTGCTCAAGTCATTGTAGATCACTTCCATTAAGCAATCAGTCACATCAATGCCCGGGCAGGTCGCTAGCAATTTAATGGCCCAGGTTCTGACCTGAAAAAATTTGGATTCCAGGGCCAGCTTGATGGCGTATTCCACCGCTTCCTGGGATGTAAGCTCTTTGTTTAACAGAGCTTCGGCGCCGATAATAGCTTGAATAAGTTTTTTTGCCAGTTTAGCGGCATCTTCCTTATTCGCCGCCGTTAGCGACTTGTTAAGCAGCGAATCCCATTTACTTGCTTGCATTCTTGATCTCCTGTTTGAATGAATGCCTTCGTGCTTTTGATTCAATTTAGCACAACTTTTGCCCTTTTTCAAGCTCAAGTAATGTGTTAAAATACCGTCATGACTTACGAGGATAAGCTGAATCCCGAGCAAAAAAGGGCCGTGGAACATGATGGCGGGCCCTTGTTGATTGTGGCCGGAGCCGGCACGGGCAAAACCACCGTGATCACCGAACGGATCAATTTTTTGATTACCAAAAAGAATCTGGCGCCCAATCAAATTTTAGCCCTCACCTTTACCGAAAAAGCGGCGGCCGAAATGGAGGAGCGGGTGGATAAAGCTCTGCCTTACGGCTACACTGATTTATGGATTTCCACCTTTCACGCTTTTAGCGAAAGAATTTTGCATGAACACGGTTTGGATATCGGTTTAACCACCGAGTTCAAACTTTTGAATCAAACCGAGGCCTGGCTGTTGGTGCGCAACAATTTGGATAAATTTGAATTGGATTATTACCGGCCTCTAGGCAATCCCAATAAATTCATTCACGCTTTACTCAAACATTTTTCCAAAGCCAAAGATGAATTGGTTAAACCGTCCGATTACCTGGCTTACGCCGAAAGCTATCGTTTGGATAACGATTTAAGAAAAGATGAGGAAGCGGCGATGGAAACGCGGCGGCTGGAAGAAATCGCCAACGCTTATCATGTTTACCAACAGTTATTGCTGGATAACAACTATTTGGATTTTGGCGATTTGATCAACTATTGTTACGAATTATTTTTAAAACGTCCGCAGATTTTAAAAAAATATCAGGATCAGTTTAAATATGTTTTGGTGGATGAATTTCAGGATACCAATTACGCCCAGTATCAATTGATCAAGTTATTGGCTCAACCCAGGAATAATATCACGGTTGTGGGCGATGACGATCAATGTCTGCCAGCTATGACCAGGATTGCCACGCCAGTTGGCGATAGGGTAATTAAAAATTTTAAAGTTGGTGACGAAATACTAACAGCTGTCGGTAAAGGTCACATAGGCATTTCTACAGTTAGTAGGGTTTTTAAAAATACAAAGAAAGTTATAGTATTAACAATCACAACTAAAAAAGGATTTAAAGTAAAGGTAACGGATAACCATAAAATGTTTTGTCGGGTACCATCAAGTGTTTCGGTCAATAATAATTATGTGTATGTTTATTTAATGTGGCGGCAGGATATAGGTTGGCGGCTTGGTATTACAAAAAATTTAGCTTGGAGGTTGGCGTTAGAAAGATCAGCGGATAAAATTATAGGCATCAAGGCTTGCGGTTCCGAAACGGAGGCTCGTTTTTATGAAGCTTTGTTTTCATTAAAATATAGCATACCGACGTATTGTTTTAAACAACGAAAGGGGCTGTCTTTTGATGAAGATATTTTGAGAAGTTTATATAGCCAGTTATCCGTGGAAGAAAGTGCTAAAAGATTGGCCATTGATTTGAACATTGATTTAAAAAGCAGTCATGTTTGTTTAGCTGGAGTAACAAGGGGTAATAAAAATAGGCTGAAAATCAATTTAGAAATGTGCTACCGTAATCACAGGAGTAAGGATTTTGTCAGGCGTGGAGATGAAATTATTAAAAATAGTTTAGTCCAGCATCAACTGTCTTTGCAAACTTCCCAACCAGAGATTATTAAAATTTTACGGAATAACGGTTTTACTTTGCAAAAAACAAGGATAGGTTATCGTTTAAGAATAGTAAATTCGGATTTAAAAGTATTAGGCAAACAGCTCGAGCGGCTGGAATTTTTAACTAATGGAATGGCGCAAGTCAAAGCCAATATCGGCAGGCATAATTATCAACATTTGCCGTCTTTAGTAATACCCGCGAAAAACTTGCTTTTAGGCCATTATTTGCCAGTTAAAGTTAATAATAATATTATTTATGATGAAATTATAGAAATTAAGTCAGCGGAAAAAAGTATGACAGTTTATGATTTAGAAGTTAAGAGAACTCATAATTTTCTAGCTGAAGGAGTTGTTGTTCATAATTCTATTTACAAATTCCGCGGCGCGTCCATTTCCAATATTTTGGAATTTAAAAAAGATTTTGCCAAATGTTTGGAAGTTTATTTAACCACCAATTACCGCACCAAGCAGAATATTTTGGACGTGGCTTACAAATTTATTCAGTTGAATAATCCGAACCGCCTTGAGGCCCAGCTTCAACTTAAGAAAAAAAAGACAACTGCAACAAAAACAACAGCTTCAAAATTAACCAAGGAACTTAAGGCGGCCAGAACGGGGAGCGGCGTGATTCAGCATATCCATGCTTCTACTTTAGAACAGGAAGTGGCGGCGGTAGTTAATAAAATCGGGGAATTGTCTCAAAAAGAGCAGGGCCTTTCGTGGTCCGATTTTGCCATTTTAGTGCGCGCCAATGACCAATCTAAGCCCTTTATTGAAGCCATGGAACGGGCCGGCGTGCCGTATCAGTTTGTGGCCTCGCGCGGGCTGTACGCCAAGCCCGTGGTGTTAAGTTTGATCGCTTTTTTGAAATTGCTGGATAATTACCACGAATCCGACGCCATGTACCGCTACCTGACTTTGCCCATGTTTAATTTGGATCAGGTGGAAATAATTAAAATCACTCATGAGGCCACCAAAAAAAGATGGACACTGTGGGAAACGGCCCGGCAGGCGCGGGCTTACCTAAGATTGTCGGATACGGCGCAGAAAAATTTGGACCACGCCCTGGTGTTGCTGGATAAATATCTTGCCCGCGCCAAAAACGACAAAACCAGCCGCATTGTGTTTGATTTTTTAAACGAATCCAATTTTCTTAAATATATTGACGGTTTGGAAGAAGGTAAAAAACGCCAGTTGTTTGGGTACCTCGGCCAGTTTTACAAACGCATCAAGGCCTTTGAAGAAATCAACGACAACAAAACGGTTAAAAATTTTCTCAATCAACTGGGGTTGGAATTGGAATCCGGCGAGCAGGGCGATTTAGCCGCTTTAAACGAAGACGAAGGCCCGGAAATGGTCAAAGTGATGACGGTCCATTCGGCTAAAGGTTTGGAATTTAAATACGTGTTTTTGGTCAATTTGGTGGATCAAAGATTCCCAACTCGACAAAGAACCGATGGCATTGAACTGCCCGATAAATTGGTCAAGGAAATCGTGCCGGAAGGGGATATTCATTTGCAGGAAGAACGGCGTTTATTTTACGTCGGCATTACTCGCGCCCGTGACGGCTTGTTTTTAACTTCGGCCCAGGATTACGGCGGCGTGCGCAAAAAGAAAATTTCGGTTTTTCTTAGCGACCTCGGTTTTAAACAGCCGGAAGTCAAATCGGTCACAGCTGAAAAACTGGAAAGCGTTAATCAAATTAAGTCCTCGGCCAATCAGTCCATTAAGGAATTTTTGCCGTCCAAGTTTTCCTTTACTCAAATCAAGGATTTTCAAAACTGTCCGCGCGGTTACTATTACAAGTATATTTTAAAAATTCCGCTTAAGGGCAATAACTATTTTAGCTTTGGTTCCAGCGTTCACTTGGCTTTGCAAAAGTTTTTTGAAGAAGTCAAACGCCGCCAAACTTCCGCTCAAGGCAGTTTGTTTGGTCAAAGTGATTTAAAAATTCAACGGGGCCCCTCGCGTTCGCTCGGGGCAGCCGTCGGCTCCGTTCATAAAAAGTTAATTCGAGATTTAATTACTTTAGCGGAACTGATTAAGTTTTACGAAGACGGCTGGATTGAGGACTGGTACGGTTCCAAACAGCAAAAAGAAGATTACTTTAAACAGGGTAAGGAAATTTTAAAGAATTTTTACCACAGCAAATTTTTGGAAGAATCAGCGCCGGTTTATTTGGAAAAAATGTTCATGGTTAAAATCAATGGTTATAATTTAACCGGTAAAATCGACCGCTTGGACCAAGCGGGTAACGGTTTAAAAATTATTGATTACAAAACCGGCAAGCCCAAGGAAAAATTGGAAGCTGAAGATAAAGAACAGTTGCTAATTTACCAGCTGGCCGCGGGTCAGTTATTTCAGGAGCCAATCAAGGAGCTGGCCTACTATTATCTGGAAAACGATACCATGGTGCCGTTTTTGGGTACCGATAAGGAAACCGAAAAATTGCTGGCCAAAATCAGCCAGACCATTGAAGAAATTAAGAACTTTGATTTTGTGGGTTTTGTGGCTCATCATGAACCGTGTGATTACTGTAAAGATATAATTTAATTTTTTGTCGGAGGGAGGGGTTCAGAGTTCCAAAGCCCGCCCCTCCCCATCTAGCACTTCCCACCCCGGCACGGCCTCGCCGGGGCGGAATTTCAAAGTTGGTTGTCAAAAAATGGTAAAACTGTTAAAATAATGTCAGAATCAGGAAGATTTTTTATGACAATTAAACAGTATTTAATGATTATGCTTATCTGCACGGCGCTATGCTGGGGCGGATTTTTAATGGTTTTATTTTTTATCAATCCGCAAAGCGCCGGTACCTTGGGTTTTATCATGTTTTACGCCAGTTTGTTTTTTGCCCTGCTAGGCACGTTGGCCTTATTAAGCTATCTTTTTCGCATCTTATTTAACCGGATTTACACCAAGCAGGAAAAAGTTCAGGTATCATTTAGACAAGCCGTTTTTTTTAGCGTGGTTATTACCGGCTCCTTGTTTTTGCAGGCCAATAATTTAATGACCTGGCTGAACAGCATTTTGCTGGTTTTGCTGGTCACTTTTTTGGAATTTTTAATTTTATCCCTTAAAAAGGATCAGGGCTTTATGCCTGATTTACCGGCCAATTAATTTACTACATGGAACTTGATTTAAAAAAACTTAAAGATCAGGCAATGGCGGAATTCAAAAAATCCAAGACCTTAGCCGATTTAGACAAACTGGAAACCAAGTATTTGGGCCGCAAAGGGGAACTTTCGGCCATTTTAAGAAAGGTCAAGGATTTAACCGGCGAGGCCAAGCCCAAAATTGGGCAGTTGGCCAATCAGATCAAGTTGGAATTGGAAAAAATAGTGGCCGAATTAAGGCACGAATTTGGGCATTTAGCCGATAAAGCTAAGCCAGCGCATTACCTTGATATTACTTTGCCCGGCCAAAAGCCCGCGCTCGGCCATTTGCATCCCATTACCATTATCACTCGCCAGTTGGAAGAGGTGTTTGTTAAAATGGGTTTTATGGTGCTGGAAGGGCCGGAATTGGAATCGGAATACTATAATTTTGAATCTTTGAATATTCCCGCCACTCATCCGGCGCGCGATATTCAGGATACTTTTTACATCAAAGATCAGCCCGGCTGGTTGTTGCGCACGCAAACTTCCAACCAACAAGTTCGTACCATGGAAAAATACGGCGCGCCTTTGCGGGCGATTTTTCCGGGTCGGGTGTTTAGATGCGAGGCCACCGATGTTAGGCACGAAACCACTTTTTATCAGCTGGAAGGTTTAATGATTGATAAGGATATTTCCATCGCCCATCTGGTTACCGCCCTTAAAGTGATGCTTAAAGGTATTTTTAAAAAAGACGTTAAAGTCCGATTGCGCCCGGGCTATTTTCCGTTTGTGGAGCCGGGTTTTGAAGTGGATGTGTCGTGCCTGCTCTGCGACGGCGAGGGCTGTGGACTGTGTAAAAAAACCGGCTGGGTGGAAATGATCGGCGCGGGCTTGGTTCATCCTAAAGTTTTACAGGCAGGAGGCTTGGATCCCAAAATTTGGTCCGGTTTTGCTTTTGGCATGGGCATTAACCGCCTAGTCATGCTTAAATACGGCATTGATGATATCCGCCTGTTTATGTCCGGCGATTTAAGATTTTTGGAACAATTTTAATCACCCCACGACCTCATGAAAATTTCATTGAATTGGCTTAAAGAATATATTGATCTGCCCAAAGGCGTAACGCCCCAGGAGTTGGCTTTAAAATTGACTATGGCCACGGTGGAAGTGGAAGAGGTAATTGAACAGCGCGCTGCCTTTGCCAACATGGTGGTGGCCGAGATTATGGAAATCGTGGATCATCCCCAGGCCGACCGGCTTAAGGTTTGCAAGGTTAAAGCGGGCAAAGAAATTTATCAGGTGGTGTGCGGCGGGAACAATGTTTACAAAGGCATGAAAGGCGTGCTGGCTTTGCCGGGCGCCACGGTTAAATGGCATGGCCAAGGCGAACCGGTTAAATTGGAAAAAGCCACCATTAGGGGCATAGAAAGTTTTGGCATGTTGTGTGGCGCGCAGGAAATCGGCGCGGGTTATGAGCTTAGCCCAGCTGGCGGGGTAATTGATTTACCGGGCGCCAAGGCCGGACAGTCAGCGGCCGATATTTTAGGCCAAAACGACGTGATTTTTGACGTGGATAATAAGTCCATAACCCATCGGCCGGATTTATGGGGCCATTACGGCATTGCCCGCGAAGTGGCGGCTATTTACGGCTTAAAATTTAAGGATTTAAAACTGGCCAAATTTAAAGAAGGCAACGCCGTTGATTTAAAAATAAATATTGAAGATACTCAAAACTGCAGCCGTTACCTGGGTCTGGCAATGAGCGGTATTGTAATTGAGCCATCGCCCGTGTGGATGCAAAGGTTGCTGATCGCGGTCGGTACGCGGCCGATTAATAATCTAGTGGATATTACCAATTTTGTGATGCTGGAACTAGGGCGGCCTAGCCACGCTTTTGATAGGCGCGACGTAACTGGCGACGCCATAATTGTCCGGCGCGCCGCCAAAGGCGAAAAGTTTACCACTTTAGACGGGCAGGAACGTTCTTTAACCGAGCAAATGTGTTTGGTTTGCGACGCGGCGCGCCCCGTGGATTTGGCTGGCATCATGGGCGGGCAAAATTCCGAAATCAAAAACGATACCACTCAAATTATTTTGGAACTAGCCAACTTTAACCCCGTCAATATCCGCAAAACGGCCCAGCAATTAAATTTAAGAACCGAAGCGGCCACTAGGTTTGAAAAAAGTTTGGCGCCCGATTTGGCCGAACTGGGCTTAAAAAGAATCGTTACTTTAATTCAGCAATTAATTCCTGAAGCCAAGGTTGCCAGCAAAATGGTAGATGTTAATTTGGATAAGCAGGAAGATCGGTTGATTGAATTAAATCTGGAATTTTTAAATAAAAGGGTGGGTCAGGATATTCCCAAAAAAGAAGTGGTGGCCATTTTGGAACGATTGTTATTTTTGGTCAAGGATAAGGGCGAAACCCTGTTGGTCACTCCGCCTTCATTTAGAGTGGCCAAGGATATTAGCATTCCGGAAGATTTAGTGGAAGAAGTGGCTAGAATTTACGGTTACGATAACATTAGCCCCCGGTTGCCTCGGGCCGATCTGCTGTTGCCCGAAGATAATATTAATTTGTTGGTGGCTAAAAAAACCAAGGATTTGCTGGCGCAGGCCTTGGGTTCAACCGAGGTTTACAATTATTCTTTCGTGGGCCCGGCCGCCGCCTCGCCTTTGGGTTTAAAACTGACCGATCATTACGAAGTTGCCAATTTTTTAACCGAAGAACAGCGTTATTTAAGAACTTCTTTATTTGAGAATTTATTCAAGAATTTACAAAGCAATTCCCGTTTTTACCAAACCATTAATATTTTTGAACTGGGCCGCGTTTATACCAAACACGAGGGGGGCTTTGCCGCCCAACCCAGCCAAAAATCGTTTTTGGGCAAGCAGGAGCAAATGTTGGCCGGTTTGGTGGCCGAGGCCCGTAATCAAAAAGTTTTCCTTAAGGCCAAAGGCATGGTGGAAACCTCGCTGGATTATTTGGAAGTGGATTATAATTATCACGTGTCCGATAAAGCGCCCGCGTACGTTAAAAGCGATCGATATTTGGAAATCAAAGTAGCCGATCAGGTTTTGGGCTGGGTAGGGGAGTTACAGGATAATTTGTGTCAGCAACTGGACGCGCATAGCCAGGTGGCCGTGTGGGAACTTCATTTTGAATTGTTGGTCAAGTTTTTTCAGGATAACAAAAAATACCATGCTTTGCCTAAGTATCCGGGCATGGCTTACGATTTTTCCGTGCTGGTGGACGAGCAAGCCAACTGGGCCAAAATCAGGCAGGCGGTGCTGGAGGCGAGTCCGCTGATTAAAAAAGTGGAGTTGTTTGATACTTTTACTTTGGAAAAACTGGGGCCCGATAAAACCTCGCTGGCCTTTCATGTTTATCTGGCCGACGAGAGCCGCACTTTAACTTCGGCCGAGGGTGACGGCTTAAGGGATAAAATTATTGATTTGTTGAAACATAAATTTAAAGCCGAAGTCAGATAGCTCGGACCGAAAGAAATTCTTCTTGCCCTCCCTCGCTACATTATTAAAATTTTAATTCATAACAAAAAAAACATGAAAACAATAAAAAAAATCAACATTCTCTCCTTAGCTAAAATCATGGGCCTGCTGAACGGCGGTGTGTACTTGATCGCCGGGCTGGCCGTAAATTTGGCCGTCTTGTTTTTAGGCGTGCCCGCTTTGCAAAAATTCGATTTACTGGGCTTTGGCTCGGGTATTTTAGCCGTCTTGTTATTGGCCATTTTAATCGGCGCCATCAGTTTTGTTATCGGCGCTATCATTGCTTGGCTGTACAATATCGCGGCTAACATGGTGGGCGGTATAATTTGGGAAGAGCAGGAAGTTAAAAAGCCCTTGCCCGATTTTGATCTGGAAAAAATCCGCAACCGCGAGCATTTGGCCACCAGCGCCAAACCGCAAGCCGAAGTCAATAATGTTTTGGGCCGGGATAACGATACCTTTAAGTCATAATTTCAATCGGGCCTTGCCCACAACCGTCATTGCGAGCCCCAAAGGGGCGCGGCAATCCCGCTGTACTTGGTATAAACATCGGGATTGCTTCGTCGCTTGAGCTCCTCGCAATGACCGTTAAGGGCAAGGCCTTTTGTTGATAAATTAGGTCATTTTTGACCTTGTTTTCTTGTTTTAAATGTGGTAATATTAGGTCATCATTAGTGGTGGTTTTTTTGTTATAGGCGACGTAGAGCGAGAGAAATATGAAAGCTTGGCTTTCATATTTCCGAGCCGAGGAGTCTATATGTAATCATAAATATGTCAAAAAACGAGAAGGAAAAAAAGCAAAAAACAGCCGGCTCGGCCGGCGAATATACCGCCAAACAAATTACCGTTTTGGAGGGTTTGGATCCTGTCCGTAAACGGCCGGGCATGTACATCGGCTCCACGGGCACAACCGGTCTTCATCATCTTATTTGGGAAGCGGTGGATAACGGCATTGACGAAGCCATGGCCGGCCATGCCACCGAAGTGGAAGTGGCTTTACTGCCCAACACCCGCGTGCGCGTTTCCGATAACGGTCGCGGCATTCCCGTTGATACGCATCCGGTAACCAAGCTTTCGGCTTTGGAAACTGTTATGACCAAACTGCATGCTGGCGGTAAATTTGGCGGCGGCGGTTACAAAGTTTCGGGCGGTTTGCACGGTGTGGGTATTTCGGTGGTTAACGCGCTTTCAACTTACATGCGCACCGAAGTTAGGCGCGATGGCAAAGTTTACATGATGGAATTTTCCGAAGGCAAGCCCAAGGCCAAATTAAAAACCGTCGGCACTTCCAAGGAAACCGGCACCACTCAAATTTGGGAACCGGATCAAAAAATTTTTTCCGCCAATGAATACGATTGGGATGAAGTTTTAAATCACTTGCGCCAGCAGGCCTACTTAACCAAGGGCGTTAAAATTTTTGCTGCCGACGAACGCGACCCACAGGATATCAAGCGCTATGTTTTTTATTTTGAAGGCGGAGTGGCCAGCTATGTTCGGCATTTAAACCACGCCAATGAAGTCAAACAGGAAAAGGTTTTTTATGTTAGCAAGGAACAGGATAATATCAGTGTGGAAATCGGCGTACAGTACACTTCGGAATTTAGGGAATTTGTGTATTCATTTGCCAACAACATTCATACCATTGAAGGCGGCATGCACATGGTTGGTTTTAAAACCGCTTTAACCAGAGTGCTTAACAACTACGCCCGCAAAAATAATTTTTTAAAGGAAAAGGATGAAAATTTAAGCGGTGAAGACGTGCGCGAGGGTTTAACGGCTGTGATCTCGGTTAAATTGCCCGATCCCCAGTTTGAGGGTCAAACCAAGGCCAAGCTGGGCAATCCTGAAGTGCGCACCGTGGTAGATACCATTTTTAACGATTACTTTACGGCGTTTTTGGAAGAAAACCCGCGCGACGCCCGGGAAATTTTAAGCAAATGCTTGTTGGCGGCCCAGGCGCGGCGCGCCGCCAAGGCGGCGCGCGACACCGTTATCCGCAAAGGCGCTTTTGACGGCTTAACTTTGCCCGGTAAACTGGCCGACTGTTCTTCCAAAAAACGGGAGGAATGTGAACTGTATATTGTGGAGGGTGATTCGGCCGGCGGTTCAGCCAAACAAGGCCGCGACCGAAAATTCCAGGCCATTCTGCCGTTGCGCGGTAAAGTGTTAAACGTGGAAAAAGCCCGCTTGGATAAAATCCTCGCCAATAACGAGCTTAAAAACCTGATTATTGCCATGGGCGCCAATTTTGGCGATCAGTTTAATCTGGAAGATTTGCGCTATCACCGCATCATTATCATGACCGACGCTGACGTTGATGGCGCGCACATCCGCACTTTGCTGTTAACTTTGTTCTACCGTTATTTCCCAACCCTTATTACTGCCGGGCATTTATATATTGCCAAGCCGCCGTTGTATCGCGTGCAAAAAGGCAAGGAAGTAAATTACGTTTACGGCGATGACGAGTTGGAATCTTTAAAGAAAAAACTGGGCGTAACCGAACTGGTCAGCGTTTTTGCCGAAGAAGGCGACGAAGCTCCTCGGCCAGAGGCCGATGCGGCCGTAGCGGAAAAGGAAACCGAAGCGGTTAAGGCCGGCAAAGTCAACATCCAACGATACAAGGGTTTAGGTGAAATGAACCCCACCCAGTTGTGGGAAACCACCATGGATCCGGCCCGGCGCGTGATGAAGCAGGTTAATGTGTTGGATGCCGAAAAAGCCAACGAACTGTTTGAAATTTTAATGGGTTCCGAAGTTTCCACTCGCAAGCGTTTTATTCAGATTCACGCGGCTAGTGTTCAAAACTTAGATATTTAAGAAGCTTCAGATTTTTGGCCGCGACTTCGTCAGATTTCGTAAAAATACTTTCAACGTAATAGTATTACGCTTCAAGTATTTTTACTCATCTTCCTCGTCTCGCCTAAAAATCTGAAGTTTCTCTGAAATGATTTATTGTAAAGTGATAAACAATAATTTATATGTCAGTCCAAATAAAAAAACACAAAAACGTTACCTGGCTCAATATTGAAGAACCCACCGAAGCGGATATCAATTATTTGCGTGAAAATTTTAAATTCCACACTTTGGATTTGGAAGATTTGGGGCATGAAGCCCAGCGCAGTAAGCTGGATATTTACTCCGACTACGCTTTTATCATTTTGCGTTTCCCGGTTACTTACAAAGATTCCAACTTAATCGGTTCTCACGAGTTGGGCGTGTTTTTGGGCAAGGATTATGTTATTACAATTCAAAAGAAAAAAATAATTTCGTTGCAGGATTATCACCGTAAGGTTATGGCTAATGAGAAATTGATGGATGAAGTTTTTGGCGGCCGCCCTGCGCTTCTGTTGTATAATATTCTGGACGAAATGTATCACGCCACGTTGTCTTTGACCGATTGGCTGATGGCTGAAATAAACCAGGTGGAAAAGGAAGTTTACGATGAAGAAACAAAAACCGTGGTTAAGGCCCTAGCCCTTTTGCGCCGCAACGTACTTACTTTTAAAAGCATTATGGAGCCACAGCGGCTGGTCATCCGCGCTTTGGTCAATTTGCAAAAAGATTATTTAAGCAAAGAATTTGAATCCTACTTTGACGATATCGCCGATTATATCGAAAGAATCCACAATTTTGTGGAAACCAGCAAGGAGCTGGTGGACGGTTTGCACGCCACCAACGAGTCGCTTTCTTCCTACCGCCTGAACCGGGTAATGAAAATTCTAACGATTTTTTCCGTTTCCCTGCTACCGTTAACTTTGTTAACCGGCATTTGGGGTATGAATCTTCAATCCTTGCCGCTGATCCACGATGAAACCCTGGTTTGGTATATTTTTGGAGGCCTGGCAGCCGTGATCGTGGGTATTTTTGTCTGGTTGAAGAAGAAAAATATTATTTAAAAAGGCCTTGCCATAATGGTCATTGCGAGGAGCGTAGCGACGAAGCAATCCCGTTGTACTGGTATGCACATCGGGATTGCCACGCCCCGCTACGCGGGGCTCGCAATGACGGTAGTCGGCAAGGCCTTTTTTTATTTCTTCAACTTTTTATACAAGACGTAGGAGTAAACGGTGCTCACGATAACCATGCCAATCACTAAAATCAGCATGGCTAAAAAAGTGTATTGGGGCGGCAAGAGGGGAGATAACAGCAAATACAGGCCTAAAACCACAAACATTTTTCCGCCCAAACGATGCGTTTTGTTCCACACTTCGTCATTGGATAACGTCCAAGGCGTGCGGATGCCCATAAACCAGTTGGGTTTAATCTTGCCCATGTAGTTGCCCATTAACACAAACATCACGCCGATCAGGGATGGAATCCACACCTCAACTCTTAAATTGTAACCCAAGCTGCTTAAAGAAGCGATCAGATAAATACCGAGCATTAATAGCATGAGCAGGATTTTGAATACATTAAACGGTTTGGAAAATTCCGAGTATTTTTCTTTGCGCGGATCAATCAGCGGAATAATCAAAAAGAGCAGATAAATGCCAATCACCATGGCCGGGCCCATAATGGCGCCCGTCAGTTTACTGCCCCAGTTATCAACTTCACCGTACACGTTCCAGTGGATAGGTACTTGCTCCGGAAAAACGGAGTAAAAGTAAACGCCCAAAGCGATGGAGATAACAACCATCAGCAGGGGCAAAAGTTCTGTTTTGAGAGTTGGTTTCATATTAGTTTGATTATTTTTTGAAAAATTTAAAGTAACCTTCAATCATTTCTTCCAGCACGCTCAAGTTCAAAGAATAAATTATTTGCTGGCCCTGCCGTTCCTGACTAATCAGGTCGGCCTCCTTAAGTATATTAAAGTGGTGGGTTAAGGAGGGCAGGGTAATCTTAAAATTTTCAGCAATCTCCCCGGCCGACATTTGCCGTTTTTTAAGCAGTTCCAGAATTTTCCGCCGGGTCGGATCAGCTAGGGCTTTAAAGGTTTTAGATAGTGTCATATGTTAGATATTTAGCCAAGTATCTAAATATTACCACGTCTAAAAAATATTGCAAGCCCGGTTTTCCACAAGCGGTCTAAATTGACAGATTTTAGGGATTTAGTAAGATAGATGAACAAACAGGGTCAACTTTGCTTATTTTTAAGCAAATGTGGCCCTGTTTTTAATTTTTAAAGGAATAAAACCATGTGGTATTTATATTTAGATGAGAGTGGAGATTTGGGCTTTGATTTTGTAAATAAAAAGCCCTCAAAATTTTTCACTGTAACAATTTTGGCGTTGAGCAATCAAAGCGCCAACCGTCAGTTAAATAAGGCTGTTAAGGTTACTTTGCGCAGAAAACTTAATAGGCCCAAACATCAAAAAAGATTAGTCCAGGAATTAAAAGGAACTGGAACCACTTTAGAAGTCAAAAAATATTTTTATCAAAAAGTTAAAAATATTAAATTTGGCGTTTATTCCGTTACCTTAAATAAGAAAAAAGTTTTTGAAAGATTAACTAAAGAAAAGGCTCGTGTTTATAATTATATCGCCCGTAAAGTTTTGGATCAGATTCCCTTCGAGAAAAATAACAACGACAGAGTGGAGTTGATTCTGGATAGATCAATGGCCAAGCCGGAAATTGCCGAATTCAATTCTTATATCCGCAGACAGCTTGAAGGCAGGCTTTCTCCGCAAATTCCTTTGGATATTTATCATTGGCTCTCTCATGAAAATTTCGGCCTGCAAGCCGCTGACCTATTTTGTTGGGGAATATTTCAAAAGTACGAAAGGCAGGGTAGGGCTTGGTATGATATTTTTGCCGAAAAAATAAGACTTGATGAGCCGTTTTTGTAAACTAAAAATCCCCTTGCGGGGAAGCGACCTTCTGAACTTGTTTTGTCTAGGCTATAGCCAACCGATGGATGGGAACACCCAGAACAATCCAGAGAGGATTTATGCTGATTTAAAGATACCAAATAATAAAAATATTGTCAAAATTCGTTATCCACAAGCCTCAAATCACCTTATATTACAAAGCTTTATTGATAGATAAATACCGACCGCCTAGGCGGTTTTTTGTATCTTCGCCATTATTGCCAAATACCCTTAAAAGTGGTAAATTTCAGTAATGAATACCGATCAAAATACCAACCTGGCCGAACTTAAACAGCTCTGCCAACAGTTCAGGGACGAGCGCAACTGGGAGCAATACCACAACCCCAAAGATTTGGCCGCGGCTTTGAGTATTGAGGCGGGGGAATTGCTGGAACATTTTTTATGGCAGGATAATGAAAAAATCGCCCAGCGTTTAAATCAGGATGCCAAGTTTAGGGAACAGGTGGGTGATGAACTGGCCGACGTCATTATTTACTGCCTGCAACTGGCCATTAGGGCCGATTACGATGTTACCTCAATTATCGCCGCCAAAATGGGCAAGAATGCCCTTAAGTATCCAGTGGAAAAGGCCAAGGATAGCGCTAAAAAGTACGATGAACTATAATCTTTACTTTTCCACAATTGACAGATATTAAGGGTTTAGTAAGATACTGGTACAAATATCAAAAACAGGGTCAACAGCTCTGTTTTTGTTGCTTTTTAAGCTAATAAGTAATAACATAAAGAAGTATGAATAATCCAAAAAGCAAGTTAGTAGCTATTTTTGAAGGACAGCAAATTCGCCGGGAATGGGACGAGGAAAAAGAACTTTGGTATTTTTCCGTCACCGATATTATTAAAGCATTAACTGGCAGTTCAATACCTCGCAGATATTGGTCGGATTTGAAAAAAAAATTAAAAAACGAAGGAAGTGAAGTGTACGAAAAAATCGTACAGTTAAAAATTGTTGCTGAAGATGGAAAAAAACGCGAAACAGATATGGCTGATACTGAATTAGCGCTTCGTCTTATTCAGTCAATTCCTTCGCCAAACGCCGAGCCATTTAAGCTTTGGCTGGCTCGCGTTGGTTATGAACGGCTGGAAGAAACCGCAGATCCCGAACTGGCCATTACCCGCGCTTTAAAAACCTATCTGCAAAAGGGCTACAGCCGCGAATGGGTAAATCAACGCCTTAAAAGCATTGAAATCCGCAAGGCTCTTACCGACGAATGGGAAAAACGAGGCGTAAAAGAGGGCTTTGAGTTTGCCATTCTTACCAACGAAATAACCAAGGCCTGGACCGGCATGACCACTAAAGAATATAAAAGGCTAAAGGATTTAAAGAAAGAAAATTTGCGGGATAATATGACCAATTTGGAATTAGTTTTAAATATGCTGGCAGAAACGGCTACAACGGAAATTTCCGAAAAACGCGAACCAAAAAATTTCTATTTCTTAAGGGCTGGTTTTTCCACAATTGACAGATTTTAAGGGTTTAGTAAGATAGATGAACAAACAGGGTCAACTTTGCCTATTTTTGAGCAAATGTAGCCCTGTTTTTAATTGCTTTTTAAGCTAATAAGTAATACTATTAAAAACATATGAACGAGACAAATAACCCTATAGAATCAATAAAAATCGTTGTTTTTAAAGGCAAGGAGGTCCGTAAAGTTATTCACAACAACGAATGGTGGTTTTCGGTTGTGGACGTGGTTGAAGCGCTTACGGATAGCGCCAAACCCAGTATTTATTGGAGCGTCATGAAAACGCGGGTTAAGAATGAAGAAGGAATTCAGTTATTTACAATTTGTAAACAACTGAAATTACCGTCTTCTGACAATAAAAAGTATGAAACAGATTGCGCCAATACTGAAGGCATTTTTCGCATTATCCAATCAATTCCATCCCCTAAAGCCGAACCTTTTAAACGTTGGCTGGCCAAAGTTGGCTATGAGAGGATTCAGGAAATAGAAGACCCGGAACTGGCCACCAAGCGCACCAGAATGCTGTATAAGTTAAAAGGTTACAGCGAAGCTTGGATTGAAAAACGCCTCCGTGGTATCGTTATCCGGGAGGAATTAACCGATGAATGGCAAAAAAGAGGCGCGCAAGAAAAAAGAGATTACGAAATTTTAACGGCGGAAATTTCCAAAGCCACTTTTGGCGTTACCCCTAAGGAATATAAAAAGCTGAAGGGTTTAAAAAAAGAAAATCTGCGCGATCACATGGATGATTTTGAATTGATTTTTAACATGCTGGGCGAACGCGCCACCACCGAAATCCACCGCACCGAAGATTCCAAGGGAGTGCCAAAACTCAAGTCTGACGCCCAGGCCGGAGGCGAGATTGCCGGCGGCGCCAGAAGAAATTTGGAAAAACGCCTTAAACGCTCCATTGTGGTCAAAAAGAATTTTCTCAAGGAACCCGAGGCAAAAAGCAGAAAAAAATTGAAATAATTATTTAACTCATCAGGAAGCCTATCTTATGGCTAAAAAAGTAATTTCCAAAAGATTAAACAAGGCCTGCGCTGTTTGCGGCAAGTCAATTAAGGTCATTTTGTATGCCGATCGTTCCTATCGCAACGGTCACTATTTTGGCAAGCTGGATAGAAGCAGGGAATATTGGGAGTGCCCTAAGTGCTACTGGAAAAAGTGATAAATAACCGATAGTTTAAACCCGCTTTAAGCATATTTGCAAGGCGGGTTTTATTATTGCCAAACCCCTTTAAAAGTGGTAAAGTTTAGGTAAATTTTGAGATAATTTTAACATGAAAATCACTCCATATCATGCAAAGTATTTTGCTTACGAGCTAACGAAGCGCTGTTCTTCTAATAGTTTAGAAAAACTTTCCTCTACGTTATCTAACGCTCAAGTTGATCTAAACCCCCACCAAATTGAGGCGGCGCTTTTTGCTTTTCGTTCACCACTCTCAAAGGGCGCAATTTTAGCAGATGAAGTTGGCCTTGGAAAAACTATTGAGGCCGGGCTTGTTCTCTCTCAAAAATGGGCGGAGAGGAAAAGAAGTATTCTTTTAATTGTGCCTTCGAGCTTAAGAAAACAATGGAATGATGAGCTTCAAGAGAAGTTCTTTTTACCCTCAATAATTCTTGAAACAAAATCTTTCAATCAATACATAAAAGATGGAAATCTTAATCCATTCAATCAGGAGGATAAAATAATTATCTGTTCTTACCATTTTGCTCGATCCAAATCTCCATACATAAAACAGACAAAATGGGATTTAGCAGTAATAGATGAAGCTCATCGTTTACGTAATGTATATAAAACTAGTAATAAAATCGCACGAGATATTAAAGATGCGTTAGGAGATGTGCCCAAGATTCTACTGACCGCGACCCCATTACAAAACTCTTTACTTGAATTATATGGACTTGTGAGCATTATTGATGATCACGTATTTGGTGATCTTAAAAGTTTTAAAGCAAATTATGCACGAGTTTCTCGTGAGCAAGATATATACGAAAGTGAGGTCGGTCTCGTTGAGCCAAAACAGGAAATGTTCCTTGATTTACGCAACCGGTTAAAACCAGTTTGTATCCGCACACTCCGTCGCCAAGTACTAGAATATATTAATTATACCGAGCGAAAACCAATAACACAGGATTATATTCCTACCGAACAGGAAGTTGAACTTTATAATGGAATGTCTGAATATCTTCAACGGACAAAGCTTTATGCTCTACCCTTTAGCCAGCGCCAGCTTATGACGCTTATTTTACGAAAGCTTTTGGCCTCGTCTTCTTTTGCTATCGCCAGCACCTTAGATAAATTGGTATACAAGCTCGATCAATTGATAATTGATACAAAAGCAAAAATACCACACCAAGATAATGATATTGCTGGCATTGAGCAAAACTTTGAAGCCTTTGAAGAAATATCTGATGAATGGATTGATGATGATGAGGAGGGCGAGGACGATAAAGACGAGAAACAAAAAAAAGTGCTTACGCAAGAAGATATTGTGTTGATGGAACAAGAAAAAATTGATTTAGAAAAATTTAGGAATCTCGCACAAAAAATATACACCAATTCAAAAGGAGATGCCTTACTTACTGCGTTAAAAAAAGGTTTTGAAATGACTACTGAACTAGGGGCTAAAAAGAAAGCTATAATTTTTACTGAATCTACTATCACCCAACGATACTTAGCCGAAACTTTACTCGCTAATAATGGTTATAAAGATAAAATCGTTTTGTTTAATGGTTCAAATAACGACGAAAAATCAAAAGAGATATATAAAAGTTGGCTCGCAAAAAATAAGGATACTGATAAAGTAACTGATTCAAAAACAGCTGATACCCGGGCAGCACTCATTGAATATTTTAGAGATGAGGCAGAAATTATGATTGCTACTGAGGCGGGAGCCGAGGGTGTAAATTTACAGTTTTGTTCTTTAGTTATTAATTACGATTTACCCTGGAACCCACAACGAATTGAACAGCGTATTGGCCGTTGTCACCGTTATGGCCAGAAACATGATGTTGTTGTAATTAATTTTGTTAATAGAAAAAACGCAGCCGACCAGCGTGTTTATGAACTACTAGATCAGAAATTTAAATTGTTTAAGGGCGTATTTGGTGCAAGCGATGAAGTACTTGGTTCTATTGAATCTGGTGTTGATTTTGAAAAGCGAATCGCCGGTATTTATCAAACATGTCGAACAACCGAAGATATTAATATTGCCTTTGATAAACTTCAGGAAGAAATGGATGAAAGCATCCAAAGCAACTTATCTGATACTCGTCAAAAGCTTTTGGAAAATTTTGACGCCGAGGTTCACGAGAAACTTAAAATTAATCAAAAAGAAAGCCAATCCTATCTTGATACATACGAACGTTGGTTGTGGGATGTTACTAGATATTATTTAGGAGATAATGCTGATTTTGCTGATCATGAATACTCTTTTACTCTTAAGACCAATCCATTCAAAAACGAAAATATAGACCCAGGGCCATATAAAATTGGTAAAAATGTAGAAGATGCTCACGTGTATCGGCCAGGCCATTCTTTAGCGCAGAGGATATTAAATGAGGTAAAAAACAAGCAAGTTGCTGAAGCAGAGATTGTTTTTAATTATTCAAACCATTCATCAATTATTTCCGTGCTGGAACCATTGGTTGGTAAAGGTGGTATCTTAAAAGTTTCAAATTATACAGTTGAAGCTTTTGAGGCAGAAGATGCCGTAGTTGTGTCGGCAATCAATGAAGCCGGAGAGTCTATTGAAACAGATATTATAAAAAAGATATTTTCACTTTCTACTCAATCAGTCATACCAAAAACATTTTCATCTAATGATCATAGAAAATTAGATGAACTTGAACAACAAACTATCTCGATAATTTCCGGGCAGATTATGGAAAGGAATGGTGAATTTTTTGATGACGAAGTTGATAAACTGGACAATTGGTCGGATGATGTAAAAAAAGCCCTTGAACTTGATTTAAGGAAACTTGATATTGACATTAAGACAGCCAAAACAAATGCTAAGAAAATTATTAATCTGAATGAAAAACTCAAGGCTCAACGAGAAATAAAGGATGACGAGAAAAAACGAAACGAGATGCGAAAAAAATTATATGAAGCGCAAGATGAGGTGGAGGTAAAAAAAGAAAAGTTGTTGGAAAAAATAGAAGCCCAGCTGAAGCAAAAGTCAAAAATAGAAACTTTATTTACAATTAGTTGGAAAATTATTTAAATTTATGACTAATAAAAAGCAAAAACTAGAGTTAACATGGATCGGCAAGGACGAGGAATTAAAACTTGAGCCGAGGATTTTAATTGAGGACCCAGATAAATCCTACGGCGATCCGAAAGCCGAGAATATGCTCATTTACGGCGACAATTTACTTGCACTAAAGGCACTGGAGCAGGACTTTTCTGGACAGATAAGATGTATTTTTATCGACCCTCCATATAACACCGGGAGTGCATTTGAACACTATGATGATAATTTGGAGCATTCCACTTGGCTTAGTTTGATGAGGCCGAGACTAGAAATAATTCACCAACTGCTGGCGAGTGACGGGTCGCTTTGGATCACAATTGACGACAACGAGGCGCATTATTTAAAAGTACTTTGCGATGAAGTGTTTGGCAGAAGTAATTTTGTTGGGAATGTTGTGTGGCAAAAATTTCACTCTGTAAAAACTAACGCGCAGTATCGTTTGTCGGCGGCACATGATCATATTTTGATATATAAAAAAAGTGAAGCACTTCAAAATTTTAATTATTTATCTATGGATGAAGATGCTTTGAAAGTGTACAAGAATCCGGATAACGATTTTCGTGGGCCGTGGAGGACGGCTCCGCTTACTGTGGGGTTGCTTGGTGGGGCAAGAGGCAAGGCATTTGCCAAAACTGGTCAGTCTACAGGGCTCTATGAGATAGTTGCACCAAATGGTAAAAAACACTGGCCTAGCAAGGGGCGATGTTGGATATCTCGAAAAGGATTTGATGGGTTGGTAGCCGAAAATAAAATTTGGTGGGGCAAGGATGGGAATGCTGTGCCGATGAGGAAACTATTTCTAAGTGAATCTGGAGGAAAGAAAGTCTGTAATACATTTTGGCCACATGATGAAGTTGGAAGTAACAAGACTGCAAATGAAGAACAGCGTACTCTTTTTCCGCAAGACACTGTTTTTTCTACTCCCAAACCAGAACGTTTGCTTGAGCGGATTATTCACCTTGCTTCTAATACAAATGACATCGTTCTCGACTCTTTCTTGGGTTCAGGTACAACTTCTGCTGTTGCACATAAAATGGGACGTCGGCACATCGGGGTGGAATTTGGTGAACATGTTAACACACATTGTCTGCCCCGCCTAAAGAAGGTTGTTGACGGTAACGATGGTTTACCTTTATCGGAAACACTTGACTGGAAAGGTGGGGGTGGATTTAAGTTTTATAACCTTGCCTCAAGCTTGCTTCGCAAAGATTCTTTCGGCAACTTTGTGATTGATGAAAACTATAATGCCAATATGCTGGCGGCCGCTATGTGCAAACACGAGGGCTTTAAGTTTTATCCGGACGAAACGCTTTACTGGAAACACGGCAAATCCACCGAGACTGACTTTATTTTTGTTACCACCGGCTTTATTACTGCCGAGCAGTTGGATAAAGTTCATAGTGAAATGAAAGCTGACGAGAGTTTGCTTATTTGTGCTAAAGCCTATGCCCCAGAATGTGAAAACCATTTTGCCAATATTACTATCAAGAAAATTCCGCAGATGATTCTCGGTCGATGCGAGTTTGGCAAGGATAATTACGACCTCAATATTATTAAAGCCACCGAAGCGGAAGCCTAGGAATCTAACGAAAAATAATATGAACACCAAAGCCCAAGCAATCAAAAATCGTTTAAGCCTTCGCAAACCGCAAGCGGATAGTTTGGAAATTATAGAAAAACTGGCCGATGTATTGGAATTGAAAAAGAATATTGATCCGGCTGGCGAGCTGGCTAAAATTCGAGCCCTATATCCGACTTGCTCTGATTTTGAACGAGACTTTCCCTCAGTTTGTTTTTCTCTGGCCACCGGCGTTGGCAAGACTCGCCTCATGGGGGCTTTTATCTCATATTTATTCACTGCTAAGGGGATTAAGAATTTTTTTGTACTTGCGCCGAATCTTACAATTTACAATAAGCTTATTGACGATCTATCCAACCCACAAAGCCTTAAGTACGTATTTAAAGGTATAGCAGAATTTGCTGTTACGCGCCCAAGAATTATTACTGGTGATAATTATGCTGAAGCGAGAGAAACTCCACTTTTTAACGAATCGGTTAATATAAATATTTTTAATATTTCCAAAATCAATTCCGAAGTCCGAGGAGGTCGAGAGCCGAGAATTAAAAGGCTTTCTGAATATCTTGGCGAGTCCTATTTTAATTATCTTTCCGAATTGCCGGATTTGGTTTTGCTTATGGACGAGTCGCATCATTATCGGGCAGACTCCGGACTAAAAGCGATTAATGAATTAAAACCGATTTTAGGTTTAGAGCTTACTGCTACCCCGATTGATACGCACAACAATAAATTTGAAAATGTTGTTTTTGATTATCCTTTAGCCAAAGCATTGCAAGACGGTTTTGTAAAAGAACCGGCCATTGCAACACGGCGTGATTTTAATCCCGATCAATATCGCAATGATCCGAAAGAATTGGATTTGATAAAACTTGAGGACGGCGTGCGAATTCACGAAGACACCAAAGTGGCTTTGGATATTTATTCTCGCGATACCAATAATCGTTTGGTCAGACCATTTGTCTTGGTGGTGGCTAGAGACACAGATCACGCCAAAGAAATTCGAGAAATGATTGAGTCCGAAAGATTTTTTGAAGGCCGATATAAAGGCAAGGTGATGGAAATCCATTCTAATCAACGAGGCGAAGAAAAAGAGGAAAATGTTCAGAGATTATTGGATTTGGAAAAACCGGAAAATCAAATTGAAATTGTGGTACATGTAAACATGCTCAAAGAAGGTTGGGATGTTACCAATCTTTACACCATTATTCCTTTGCGTGCGGCCAACTCCCAGATTCTTACCGAACAAACTATTGGTCGCGGTTTACGCTTGCCTTATGGTGCGCGGACCGGCGTTGAAAAAGTGGACAAGCTCACTATCATCGCTCACGATCGCTTTCAGTCCATTATTGACGCGGCTAACGATCCGAACTCTATAATCCGGCAGGAAAATATCATTGAGATTGATCCGAACGCTTTGCCTGAAGCGCAGGAAGTTATTACCGCTTCCTCGGTAACGGACGAAGCCTTTGCTCTTAAGCGTCAAGAAGTGGCGACCATTACAAACGAAGTGGACCGACAAAAGGCCGGCTTAGTTTTGGAAGCCGAACAGTTAATTACTGAAGCTGTGAATGCTCTGGGTGCAAGTGTTAAAAATATTAATGATTTAAATAGTGAGGAGATTCGCAAACTGGCTTTTGAAAAAATAGTCACAAGCATTGAAAGTAATCCACAACAAAATTTGTTTAAGTCGGCCATTGTTGAAGCGGCCAAACAAGAATATGAGTCGGTCGTTTCTGAGTTAATTGATAAGACAATCCCGATTCCGCGCGTGCTTATTCAACAAAAACACGATGTAAAATCTGGCTTTAAAGATTTTGATCTTGATGTGGCCGGTCTAAACTATCAGCCGGTATCGGAGGAGATTATTCGCCGAACATTACGCACCAATGAAAGTGAAATTTTACAGAGCGAAAGTTCCGGAGTAGAGCGTGATATCCCAGAAAATATTTTAGTGAACGAATTGATTAACTATCCGGAAGTGGATTATGACCGCGAGTCCGAGCTGTTGTATAAATTAGCCAAACAAGCTATCGCCAAACTCGGTAATGCCCGAAGTGAGGAAGATTTGGAAAACATTGTGCTTTACCATAAGCGAGAAATCGGCAAGTATATTTACGCTCAATTGCAGCTATATTTTTATTTGGAAAGTTCTGGTTTTGAGGAACCCCTTGTATATCCGTTTGATCGAATAAAACCGCATAACTTTTCCAAATACACGGCCGATAGCGTGCATCACTATACCGAAACAATTACGCCGACAAACACGATTCCCTCAAAAGTATTTAGTGGCTTCAAAAAAGCTTGCCATAATCTGTATAAGTTTGATTCTAAGTCCGAAAAAGATTTTGCCGCTATCCTGGAAAAAGATACAGATGTCTTGAAGTGGCTTCGCCCAGCTGATTCGCAGTTTGAGCTTTATTGGAAATACAACTCAAAACGCTACCACCCCGACTTTGTGGTAGAAACCGCCGACACGATTTTTATGGTCGAGATTAAAGCCGAGAAAGATATTGATGACACGGAAGTTCAAGAAAAAGCCGAAGCTGGCAAGAAATATTGCGAATCCGCTACGGTATTTAATCTGGCCAACGGAGGCAAGAAGTGGGTCTATGTTCTTATCCCGCACACGGCAGTCGCACCAAATATGAGTTTGAAATCACTTGTTGCTTAAAAAATATGATTAGCAATGTATCAAAGCTTGATAAAAAATTTACAGTTAAGCAAAAGGTATTTTTGTATCTCTATAAATCTAGGCAGTATGTTTATAATGACTGGTTAATAACAAAAGATAGACTGATCAAATTTGTTGACTCTTTTTTGTTTTATGTCTTAGTCTATAGTATTTTTCTATTCATATTTCAGAAAAGTCTGTCCTGGTTAAATATAAACGTTTCAGAAGAACATTTATATAGTTTCGGTTTTGCTGTCGCCGGAATAATTGGCGCTTCAATTGCTATCATATTTTCTTTTTCTACGTTTATTTTACAAAGCACGGCTGATCTTTTTTCTACACAATATCTAAATAAATTTATTCAAGATAAAAAAGAAAAATACTTTTTTTGGTTATTAGTGGCCTTAACTATTTTTGCCTTTTTAACACCGATATTTATTAAATATTCGGTATCAGAGATATTAGTTACTATTTTGTTTGTTGCATTTTATTTGATCTACTCACTTTATAATGAACTAAGAACAAGGATTAATCCGGAAACGACCCTAGTTAAAATCAGGAATGATGCTGTAAGACGCTTGAGTAAGGTAAATAAAGAACTTAAAAAACACGCGCATATTCAAAATAAAATATTTGAGTATGAAAATGAAAACAAGGATTTGTCCTTGGCAGTTCAATATAAGACTAATTCTAATTGGAACCTGCTCATTTTAGAAGATATAAAATATCTGTACGAAATCGGCCTTCGTTTACTATCAAAAAATGAAATAAATTCTTTCAATTTAACTTTGAAGTACATCCATGATATCTATTTGCTTCATTTAAGTTTAAGAAACGGCCACATTATCAGGTTACCAGTGAGTTTCTGGGGGACATATACGTTTGATGATGAAGGATTTACGACAAAGGTTTTAGAATATTTAGAGTCAATGAGTAATAGGGTTATACAGGAAAAAAGGAAGGAAAATATATACTACCTATTAAGCGTGTATGAAAATCTGATTATCATCTCGCAGTCAATAAAGTTTGCTGATAAAAATATTGGGGCGCAAGGAGAGAGCCCAATATTAAATATAATATTGGCATATTATATTGGCTTAATAGAAAAATTAGCCGACACTAAAGAAAACGATTGGATTTGGGAATCCGTCAAATCTGTTTCTAGAATATCGAATGCCTTATTGTTGAACAATTATAACTACATTGTTTACAGTCAGATAAATCAAATCATAAATAAACTAACCCTAGCTTGTATATCAGGAAAACAAGAAGCCTTTATTAAGGAGATTGCAGGTATATATTTAAACCAAATCAAGATTGTATGGAGTAAATATAGTAGTAACGCTATCTTCTGGAAAGATCTATTTAAGGAGTTGAAAAAGTCTACTTTAATACTTTCTTTGTCTGGAAGCATTGGTCTATCGGTTAGCGAGCTTTATATAGATTTTCATGCATGGCAAGCAGATGTTATAAATTCAATTTTTAATTTAACCGATAAAGATATACAAAAAGAAAGTTTGGACAAGTACATGGAATTCATGGAAAAATGGAGCGATTTCTTGCTTGATTTTTCTAGAGACGAGGGGCTTGAAAATAAGCAAGTCGGATTACCTATTATCCAATCAGTAGAAAATAACCTTAGGATTCTTTATGGTATAAAGCATAGGTTTGATCTCGATTTGACCAAAATATACAAAACACAATTTAATACGTTTAGTTGGTATTTTCAGAAAATTGAAAAAATAGATGAGAGTTTTCTATTTAATCTTGAGCAAGTACAGGAAATTCTTTTGAGAGAAATAAATTTTAATTTAAAAGAAAAAGTTTTTGACGTAAAAGGAGTTATTAATTTATTTATCAGACTAGTCGAACAACATTTTGAAAAAGTGTCTGTTGGATATGGCTACAATCATCCTAGAGTAATCGAAAAACTAATATGCCTTGGCCTAGTATTGAACAAATACAAAGTAGATGTTGCCGATATTTTAAAGCTTATTGATCAGTTAAATGCAAAATACCTAGAACTCAATAAAGAATACTTCGAACTAAAGAAAACAAAGCCAAATTTAATGGGTCCTGTCGAATACCAATTATGTAAAGAAATATACGATCTTGAAAATGACTTATTTTCATACAACAGCGGGATGGTAATGGGAATTAAACAAATCTTAAAACAAGAAATAGATAAGAGTAACTGGGGTGACTTTATTGGCAAGATAAAACATTGCGAAGGTGTTGAATACAAAACGATTTCTAGATTTTGATAAAATAAATTTATGTCCCAATACTACAACCCCAACCGAACCAGGAATCTTTATGATCAAAATTCTGCCACGCCGTTTCGTTTAAGCCGGTCAAAGATTGATCTGTTCATAAACTGCCCCAGATGTTTTTATTTAGACCGCAGGCTAGGGATAGGGCAACCGCCCGGCTATCCATTTTCTTTAAATTCCGCCGTAGATAAGCTGTTAAAGAAAGAGTTTGATCTTCATCGGGCCAAGGGCATTGCTCATCCTTTAATGAAGGAATACGGCATAGATGCCATACCTTTGGATCATCAAAAAATGGATGAATGGCGCGATGCTTTACGGGGCGGAATAACTTATCAATTGCCAAATGCCAATGTAGTGGTTACCGGCGGCGTGGATGATGTTTGGGTTAGCCCAACGGGCGAGTATCTGATTGTGGATTATAAGGCCACTTCCAAAGCCGAAGAAGTTAATTTGGATGCCGATTGGCAAATTGGCTATAAGCGCCAGATGGAAATTTATCAATGGCTATTTAGGCAAAATGGTTTTAAAGTGTCTTCAATTGGTTATTTTGTCTATTGCAATGGCGATTCCGATAAAAAGGCCTTTGATGCTAAATTGGAATTTGATATCAAGATTATTCCTTATAAGGGTGATGATTCCTGGGTAAAAGGAACTATTAGAGGGGCAATAGATTGTCTTAACTCTAATGAATTACCCGAGCTGGGGGATGATTGTGATTTTTGTAAATATCGGCGGGCTGTAGGTAAATTTGAGAGATAAACAAAGTTATAAATAATTTAATCATTAACTACAAAACATATGGGCATAATTTGGATAATAGTAGTTGCGGCGGTATTCATCATTTTAATCTCCATCAGGCAGATTAATCAGTATCAAAAGGGGCTTAAGTTTCGCCTGGGCAAATACATCGGGCTCATGGAACCCGGCTGGAGAATGGTCTGGCCGATTTTTTATAAGCGACGTAGAGCGAGTGAAATATAAAAGCAAAGCTTTTATATTTCCGAGCCGAGGAGCTTATATGTATTCATATTCCTACAAAAAAGTGGATTTGCGGGTTAAGGCCGTGGACGTGCCCAATCAGGAAGCCATTACCCGCGATAATATTTCGGTCAGCGTTAACGCGGTTATTTATTACAAGGTTAGGGATGCCAACATGGCGGTGCTGGAAGTGGAGGATTTTTATTACGCCATTTCGCAAATGGCTCAAACCACCATGCGCAGCGCCGTCGGCCAGGTGGATTTGGATGGTTTGCTTAGCCAGCGCGACAAGGTTTCGGAAAGCATTAAGAATATTATTGATAAGGCCACCGATCCGTGGGGCATTAAGGTCAATGACGTGGAATTAAAGGATATTACTTTGCCCGAAGAAATGAAAAGGGTGATTGGTCGGCAGGCCGAAGCGGAACGCGAAAAGCGGGCGATTATTATTCAAGCCGAAGGTGAAGTAGCGGCCGCCAACAACATGGCCAAGGCCGCGCAAACTTTGGCGGCCGCTCCGGGCGCGTTGCATTTAAGAACTTTGCAGTCCATTAACGATATCAGTTCCGATAAATCCAATACCATTGTTTTTGCTGTGCCTTTGGAAATTTTACGGGCTTTTGAGGGTATGGGTAAAAAAGAGCCAGTGGAAATAAAGAATAATTAAAATTTAAAAATCAAATAAAAACAAGGGTCAAAAACTCTTGTTTTTATTGTTAAAAACCAATATTTTTGCTATTATTAACTAATAAATATATGCCAAAACAGAAAAACAGAGAAGTTATTATTTATCAGGCAAAATCAGGGGCTATTGAGTTCCAGGGTGATTTTAAGCATGATACGATTTGGGCTAATCAAGCCCAAATTATTGATCTTTTTGGGATTGACCAATCGGTTGTTTCTAGGCATATTGGTAATATCTTTAAAGATAGGGAAGTTGATAAAAAAAGCAATATGCAAAAAATGCATATTGCAAAATCAGATAAGCCAGTGGCATTTTATTCATTAGACGTAATTTTAGCCGTTGGTTATCGAACAAATTCTTCTATAGCCATTTCTTTTCGTCAATGGGCCACTAAGGTCTTAAAACAACATTTACTGGACGGCTATACAATTAACGAAAGGCGTTTAAAACAAAACCGCGATGTAAAGTTAAAAGAAATGGAAAAGGCAGTCGGTTTATTGCAAAGAGTTATTAATGCTAAGCAGTTAAATACAACCGAATCCCAGGGTTTATTAAAGGTAATTACCGACTATGCTCAATCCTGGCTGTTGCTTCAACGATATGATGAAGGTAAATTAGCTTTGCCTAAATTAACCAAAAAGGCTTTGGCTAAATTGGATTATCAGGACGCGCAAACAGCCATTAATCAATTGGCTTTGGATTTGAGAGGTAAACAAGAAGCGGGTAGTTTATTCGGCCAGGAACGCGGCGGTTCATTCCAGGGTATTATCGGCGGCTTATATCAGACGTTTGGCGGCAAAGAATTATATTCAAGTTTGGAAGAAAAAGCCGCCCACCTGCTTTATTTTGTAATTAAGGACCATCCTTTTTCCGACGGCAACAAGCGCATCGGTTCGTTTTTGTTTATTTTGTTCCTGGTAAAAAATAATTATTTGTATAATAAAAAAGGCGAAAGAAAAATAAACGACAATGCCTTGGTAGCTTTGGCATTATTAATTGCTGAAAGCGATCCTAAAGAAAAAGACACAATTATTGTATTAATCACCAATTTGCTGGTTAAATAAATCAACAACTTAATGTGGCAAGCGTATATCTTAATATGCTCTGATGACACTCTTTATTCCGGCATTACCACGGATTTAAAAAGGCGGATCGGGGAGCATAATAACTCGCCCTTGGGCGCCAAGGAGGAGGCGAGGATTAAAAAATTGTCTAGAAAGGATAAGTTACATTTAATTAACTCTTATCCTGGAAAACCTATAAAAATCTAAGAATTACCCCAAAAACGTGAAAATTAGTATTTTTTAGGTCATTTTTCACGTTTATGTTGACAAAAACGTGAAAAAGAGTATAATAAAGATATATGACAAAAATACTCAATGTTTTTAATAAGGTAAGTTCTCTTCGTGAAAGATACTATAAAGCAGCCATAGGCAAGGATGCGCTTATTAAGCTTGTTAATGAGGCAGAGGTTGCCGAGCAGGTATATAACTCAAACGCTATTGAAAATAGCACTCTTAGCCTTGAAGAAACTGAAAAAATACTTTTACAAATTGATTTGGATAGATTTGTTACCCAACGGGAAATTTTTGAAGCAAAGAACCTAGCTCGAGTTGTTTCCTATATAGATTCTAGAGCCAAAGAACAAGAACTTAATGATGGGGTGATTTTATCACTTCATAAGATGTTGATTTCAAATATCCGTGATGATATTGCCGGAAGGTTTCGTAATAATAATGAATTTGTTCGTGTCGGCAGTCATATCGCGCCTAATCCCAAGGAGATAAATGAGCGTATGGAAAAAATGTTGTCAGAATACAACGCCGCGAGTCATGAAAATATTATTAAACGCATAGCTAAATTACATCTTACCTTTGAATACACTCATCCATTTGTTGATGGCAATGGCCGCATTGGCCGTGTTATTAATAATTACTTGTTGATCCGAGAGGGGTTTGTTCCAATAAATATAAAATTTATTGACAGACAAAAATATTATGAAGCGTTTAGAGAATTTGATGCAAAAGGCGCTACTGTTATTATGGAAGAAATAGTAGGCAAAGCATTGACCAATAGCTATCATAAAAGATTAGCTTATTTGGAAGGTAAAAAAATTATCACTTTAATAGATTACGCGAAAGACAATAAGCTTTCGCACTCAAATCTTATTAATAAAGCTGGCCGACAAACTATTGAAGCTTTTTTGGAAAAAAATGTCTGGAAAATAGGGATTGACGATAAAAAATAGCATGTGGCAAACTTACATTGTTAAATGTTCCGATAACACTCTTTATTCCGGTATTACCACGGATCTAAAAAGGCGAATCGGGGAGCATAATAACTCGCCCTTGGGTGCCAAGTATACCCGCGGCCGCCGGCCGGTCAAATTAGTTTTTTCCAAGAGATTCAAAAATAAATCTTTGGCCGCCAAAGAAGAGGCGAGGATTAAAAAATTATCCAGGCAAGAAAAATTAAAGTTAGTTAAAAAAATAAAAGCCGATGCGAAGAAATTTTAAGTATTTTAGAATTATTTTTAGGCGGGTATCTTTAAGGGGCGCTAAAAAAGAATATCTGGAAAACAAAGATCGGGCATTGATTTTGGCGCAACAGCGGCTGGAATTTTTTAATCGCTCTTATGGTTTTAAATTCAACCGGGTCAGTATTAAAAATCAAAAAACCCGCTGGGGTAGTTGTTCCAAAAAAGGCAATTTAAATTTTAACTATCGGATCGCTTTATTATCTCAACCGTTGGCCGATTATATTATTGTTCATGAATTGTGCCATTTGGGCCAACTCAATCATTCGCGCCAGTTTTGGGATTTAGTGGCTCAAACAATTCCGGATTATTCCAAGATGAGAAGGGAATTAAAAAATTATCATAAAATAAATTAATTAATAAATAATAGCCAAAATTTTTTGGTTATGTTAAGGTGTAGTTATAATCAACTTACCAAAAGAAAAATGGAAAATATATTAGACCCTGAAAAAATGGCCATGTTAAAAAAAATCAAGCAAAGAGGCCTGGCAATTTTAATCGGGTTTTTGGCGGTAGTTTTTTTGTTCGGCGCTGTAGGCACGGTAGGCGCGGGCGAACGGGGAATTTTACTGCAGTTTGGCGCGGTCAAAGATAAGGTGTTTGACGAGGGTCTTTATTTTAAAATTCCCATTGTCCAGCAGGTGGTTAAAATGGACGTAAAAATGCAAAAGGATGAGGTGCCGGCCAGCGCTTCTTCCAAGGATTTGCAGATCGTTACTTCCAAAATCGCCATTAACTATCATTTGGCGCCGGAAAGCGTTAACCAAATTTGGCAGGAAGTGGGCAAGGAATATAATTCCCGCATTATCGCTCCTTCCATTCAGGAAGCGGTTAAGGCCGTTACGGCCAAGTTTACCGCCGAACAGCTGATTATTGAGCGCGAAGACGTTAAAAATCAGATCAAAATCAATTTAGCCGAGCGGCTGATAAAAAACAACATCGTGGTTGATGAAATCAATATTACCTCCTTTGATTTTTCCGACGCGTTTAACGCCGCTATTGAAGCCAAAGTAACCGCCGAACAATTAAAGCTTAAGGCCGAAAGGGATTTGGAAAGAATCAGGATTGAGGCCGATCAAAAAGTGGTGGAAGCCGAAGGCAAGGCCAAGGCCATTAAAACCGAGGCCGAGGCCCTTAATTTTAACGCTCGGGTAGTAGAGCTTAGATGGATTGAAAAATGGGACGGTAAAACGCCCCAGTACTGGGGCAATGCTTCGCCTTTTATCGGTATTAACAACTAACAAAATATCATTTCTCTTACTTTACGTCGTTTATGAAAATCAATAATGCTTTTAAGTTAATTATTGCGCTGGTTGTTTGTCAGGCCGCCGGGATTATCGGATCGCTGTTTACCGCTCCGGCTATTGCGGACTGGTACGCGGACTTAAGTAAGCCGGCTTTAAATCCGCCTAGTTGGGTGTTTGCGCCCGTGTGGACTGTTTTGTTTGTGTTAATGGGTTTGGCCGCGTTTTTGATTTGGAAAAGGGGATTGGATCAAAAAGAAGTTAAACTCGCGCTGGGGATATTTATCGCGCAATTGGCTTTAAATACCCTGTGGTCAATCATTTTCTTTGGCCTTAAGAATCCGGGCCTGGCCTTTATTGAAATTATTATTTTGTGGCTGGCGATTTTGATCACTATTATTGTTTTTGGAAAAATTTCCAAAGCGGCCGCTTGGCTGTTGGTGCCTTATTTGTTGTGGGTCAGCTTTGCGGTGTATTTAAATTTTGCCATCTGGCAGTTGTGGAGCAATAAGCCCGAGCCGGTTTACTGCACTATGGAAGCCAAATTATGCCCCGATGGTTCGTATGTTGGCCGCACCGGCCCTAATTGCGAGTTTACCGCCTGTCCGGAGGCGCGTTAACGGTTAAAATAGTATTGGCAATAAGTAAATTTTAGAAAAAAAATTCCCCGCTCAAGCAAAACGCGAGGCGGAGTAATATTAAGCGGCGTGGTCAAGATGGTATTCTACCTGTTTTGGCAGAATATATGTGCCATATGGATATGGCATGTTCGCCGGTTTGGCAATCGGCGTTAAATTGAGTCCTGATTTTTCAATCAGGATGGCCAGTCGTGTTGGCGTGCACTCTGGCCACGAAGAAGGGGGAGTAACCATTTGAAAGCCGTGATCAGATAAGAAGCCGTTAAAGGCCTTATACGAATACGGTTGTTCTGCCGTTGGCCACCAAACCCGGTTGTTGTCCTCGGCCTCAAAGACAGCTTTTTTGACCAAGGTCACTGCTTGAGCGACTTTAGCCAAATTCTGCGGCTTAAAAGTTTTAGGGCCGACATGGATGGCAGGCGGGAATAATTCCGACATTCTGACGGACGGTTTGAATTCAAAGAATCCCTTGCGGAAAACGTTCATAAAGAACAAGCTATTATCCAAATCTTGAGGGGTAATTTCCAGGGAGGAAAACCCTTCGACTAACCGCCAGATTAATTCCTCGTAAGAGAGGAATATTTTTTTTCTCAATTTAACCTCTGATGAAATAAAGATCGTTAGATTGATAAGAATACACCGGTATTTGTTTTTTGTTAATAATCCATAAATTTAGATTGGCTTTTTTGCCGATTATTTGTTAAAATATCCAAGTCAGTTTTTAACTTATTAACAGCCAAAATCATGAAAAATGCAATCATTTTTGGAGTTGTTTTACTCGTCGGTTTGGCCGGCGGCGCGGGTTTGGCCATCGCTTATAATAATAGTAAAATCAAAGCTATTGGCTTGGAAGAGGCCAGGGGTCAGGCGTCATCCTTTATCAATGGCTATCTGGTTAACGAGCAGAACCAGGTCATTTTAGGGGAGCTTAAGGAAGAATCCGGCCTGTATTCTATGGAGGTCAATTTGGTGGACGGCCAAAAAGTAACCGCCTACATGAGCCAGGACGGCAAATATTTTTTTACCGAAGGCATAGAAATTAATAAAGTAAAAGACGAAAAAACATCTATGGAAAACGCGCAACAAAACGCCTCACAAGGCGGGGAACTGCAAATTGAAACTTTAGCCCAAGGCACGGGCGAAGCGCAAACAAAAACCGGCGACACTGTCAGTGTTCATTATGTTGGCACTTTGGAAAACGGCACCAAGTTTGATTCCAGTTATGATCGCGGTGAACCGATCGAGCTTACGCTCGGCGAGAACTCGGTTATTCAGGGCTGGGAACAGGGCTTGCTGGGCATGAAGGTCGGTGAAAAAAGAAAGCTGATTATTCCGTCCGCTTTGGGTTACGGCGAAGCCGGCAATGGCCCTAGCATTCCGCCC
The DNA here is from genome assembly GCA_030688315.1 of Candidatus Komeilibacteria bacterium. Classification (GTDB taxonomy): domain Bacteria; phylum Patescibacteriota; class Patescibacteriia; order UBA1558; family UBA10009; genus JAUYIT01. The sequence goes on from JAUYIT010000026.1 coordinate 38,728, forward strand.
AATGCCACTTTAATTTTTGAAGTGGAACTGGTTTCTATCAACAATTAATCCGGGCTTTAAAGTTTAAAACTTTTACACATCAACCCCTTGCCATAAGCAGGGGGTTGTGCTATATTGTTATTAATAGCCCCAAAGAGGGCTTTTAAAAAACTTTAAATTTGGCTAACTTTAGACAAATATGGCTAATAAACTTGTTGAATACATCAAGGAATCCAAAGCGGAATTAAAAAAAGTGGTTTGGCCTACCAAGCCCCAAGTTCGCAACCACACTATTATGGTGATCGGTATTTCCTTGGCCGTGGCCGCCTTTTTGGGCGCCGTTGACCTTGGTTTAAACAAACTGCTTGAATTATTTGTTTACTAGGGGTTCTTTTTATTTTTTACTTTTGATTTTTTTAAACTATGCCTAAGCAAACATTACAACAGGGTAGACGATGGTATGTATTACATACTTACTCCGGCTATGAAGAAAACGTTACCCGCAATTTAAAACAGCGCATTGAATCCATGGATATGGAAGATAAGATTTTTGACGTGCTGGTGCCTACCGAAACCAAAATTAAAATCAGAAACGGCAAGCGCACCACTACCCGCGAAAAAATCTTTCCGGGTTACGTTTTGGTTAACATGGTGGTTACCGATGATTCCTGGTACGTGGT
>JAUYIT010000027.1 GCA_030688315.1 Candidatus Komeilibacteria bacterium
ATTTTGTGATTTGGAATTTATTTGTTTCTTGGCGCTTGTCATTTGGAATTTATTTTGTTAAAACTTCGCAGCCTCTTTTAGTAACGGCAATGGTATGTTCAAAATGAGCGGCTAAACTTCTATCTTTAGTTACAATATCCCAACCGTTCTCCAACACGTCAAAAGCATAATCACCCAAAGTAATCATCGGTTCCACGGCAATCACCATACCCTCTTTTAACACCTCTCCCGTGTTGGGTTTGCCAAAATTGGGAATGCGCGGTTCCTCATGGACTTCATAGCCCACGCCATGACCCACCAAGCCCCGCACAATGCCGTAGCCGAATTTATCTACGTAACTTTGAACGGCGTAACCGATATCACCGACCGTATTGCCCGGTTTGATTTGTTTGATGGCCAAAGTTAAAGATTTTTTGGTTACCTCCATTAGTTGCTTGGCTTCAGCCGAAATTTTGCCAATACCCACGGTAATGGCCGCATCGGTGCACAAACCCTCGTGCCAAATACCACAATCAATGCCTAAAATATCCCCGTCTTTAAGTTTTGTTTCATTGGGAATACAATGGACAATGCCTTCATTATTAGATGCGCAAATAGTAGCCGGAAAAGCTGGTTCGCCAAAGCCAAAAAAAGAGGGCTTAACTTTATATTCGGCCATCAGTTTTTTAGACAATTCTTCCAAATCCATGGTACTCACGCCCGGCTTGGCCGCGGCACCCAGTTTTTTAAGAATCTTGGCTAAAATTTTTCCGCCCTGCCGGAGTTTTTTTATTTCTTCAGGAGTTTTAATGGTTACAGTCATAAATTTAAATCAATTTTAATTTGGCAAAAATTTCTTTGGTTACTTCCGGAATCGGCGGCATACCGTCAATTTTTAAATACACACTCTGCTTTTGGTAATACTCAACCAACGGTTCGGTTTGTTGATGATAAACATTCAGACGCATTTTAATCACTTCATCTTTATCATCTTCTCTCACTATCAAAGCCGCGCCGCATTTATCACAAATACCTTCTTGCTGTGACGGTTTATAAAGCAAATGATACGTATTGCCGCAAGCCAGACAATTACGGCGGCCACCGGTGCGCTTTAACGCCTCCTCATCCGTAATATAAATTTCCAGAGCCAAATCAACTGCCGTCACCTGTTCCAGATCCGCGGCCTGAACTAAATTCCGAGGATAACCATCTAAAATAAACCCAGCTTCGCAATCCGGCTTATCCAATCTTTGTTTCAATAATTCCAAAGTTATTTCATCCGGCACCAAAATACCCTGATTGATGATAGTTTTAATTTTTTCTCCCAACACGGATTCACTGCCCGCTTCGGCCCTTAACAAACCGCCCATGGTAATGTGCGGGATATTCAATTTTTCACCCAGAATGTCGGCCTGCGTGCCCTTACCCGACCCTTGAGGTCCAAAAATAATTATATTCATAAATGACGTAAGGCGAGAGAAGCGCAAAAGCTTTGCTTTCGTGCTTCCGAGCCGAGGAATTTATATGTAATCATATAGGTTTATATTATAACAATAACGGCTGAAATTTTCAACTCTAAAATATAGCTAATATTAGCATAAAATTAAGCAAAAATTTGACAAATTTTTTAAATGTGATATATTATGTCCAATATGAAAAATTGGCAACCGTTAAATTCTTATTATTACACTTCTCTGATTTCCTAGAGAGGTGTTTGAAGTTGTCTAAAATAATTTAAAACACTCCTCTGGGAAACCAGAGGTTTTTTGTTTTCGCGTTCCTTGAAAAACGCGATTTTTCGTACCTTCAAACAAGGACTTAGTCATGACACAATAAGACAAGCCTGAAATCCAAAACATTAGCGCGCGCCCGGAAATCGTTACAGCGCTAAAAAGTCATCCTGATTACTGCCAATGCTCAATCTGCCTTGCCTGGCGGGGCTCTAGGCATATAGGATGAAAATCCTAAAAAAACAATGGAGAAATCTATGAAACGAGTAGGAATCCTAGGTGGCTTAGGGCCGGAAACAACAGCTGAGTTCTACCTTGACCTAATCCGACTCTCAAGCAGAAAAAGAAGGCCTGATGTGGGGATTGAGAGCTTACCTCTTGATCTCCAAAAGGAATCGGAGTACATCTCTTTGGGATCGCACAGACGGCATTATCTGAGATTGCTGAGGCGAGGCGCGTGCCGTCTGACTCGTACAGAATGCGATTTTATCGTGATCCCGTGCAACACGGTTCACGAGTTCTACCCGCAAATCGTACAGTCAGCCGGAGCTCCTATTGTTAATCTAATTGACGTAGTAGCTAAGGAAGTGGAGAAGCGCGGATGGCAACAAGTCACGCTTCTTGCAACCAGCAGAACGATACAGACCCGGCTCTACCAAAAAGTTTTGGCAAGAGCTAAGATTGAAGTTCGCGTCCCCTGCCAACAAGATCAAGTTGTTCTTGATCAACTTATTCAGGGCCTTGTGGGTGACAACAGAGATGACAAGCAACAACAATTTTTAGAGCAACTGATTGCCAAAGCTGGAGCCAAAAACATCGTGCTCGGCTGTACCGATCTCCAACTGTTGTTTCCGGCTTCGAGTATGGTCATCGACAGCATGGCGGCGCTAGTGGAATATACGGCGCGCTTACTGTATAAATAGGCGTTACCCAACACGGCGCCAACTGGCGAAAAAAACAAAAGCCGAGGAAACAATTTCCTCGGCTTATTTTTATCCGTGTAATCCGTGCTCGATCCGTGTTATCCGTGTTTTACAAACCTTCGTAATCCCTCATGGTTAACTGCGAATCAATCTGCTTGCGGGTTTCAATAACCACCGACACCACAATCAGCAAGCTGGTGCCGCCAATTACCAAACTAGTACCGCCGGTTAAGGGCTGGATTAAAATCGGCAAAATGGCAATGACCGATAAGAATAAAGCGCCGGCCAGCAAGATTCTGTTAACGGTATATTGCAAATAAGAAATAGTGTGCGAACCCGGCCTAATACCCGGAATAAAGCCGCCCTGCTTTTGCAAATTTTCGGCAATCTGATTGGGATGAAAAACAATATAAGTGTAAAAATAAGTAAAAGCAAAGACCAAAATAAAATAGGAAGCACCGTAAAATACCTGATTCTGAAAGATATTGATCACAAATTGAGCGGTGGCCGCGATCCAAGCGGTAGAAGCGTTAACAAAAAACTGGGCCACCATGGGTGGGAATAAAATAATGGAAATGGCAAAGATAATAGGGATCACGCCGGCCATGTTAACGCGCAAAGGCAAATGAGTGGAAACACCGCCGTACATGCGGTTGCCACGAATCCGTTTGGCGTAATTAACCGGTACGTTGCGCTGGGCTTCGGTAATCATTACAATCACGGCAATGGTAACGATGGCGATGGCGATAAAGATCGCCACATTAACGGCCTGCGAAGCGTCAAAAACCGCCAGGGTTTGTTGTAAAACACCCGGCAAACCGGCCACAATACCCGCGAATATAAGTAAAGAAATACCGTTGCCGATCTTTTTTTCGGAAATCAATTCCCCTAACCACATTAAAAACATAGTTCCGGCAACAATGGTAATTAAAGCTGAAATCCACTGAACGCCTGTGAGCGGAGCAATTAAACCGTTTGATTGGCGCGTTAACAAAGTAATAAAACCGTAGCCCTGCAAAACAGCCAAAGGCACGGTTAACAAACGGGTGTATTGATTAATCTTGTGCTGGCCGGAAGATTCTTTGGACATGGCTTCCAAAGAAGGCACAATCATGGTTAACAGCTGAAGAATAATGGAAGCGGTAATGTATGGCCCTACGCCAAGCATGACCACGGAAAAGTTTTCCAAACCGCCGCCGGAAAAAATGTTTAACAGGCCTAAAATTTGGTTCTGGCCGAAAAATTCCCTTAAATTTTGCGCGCCAATAGCCGGAATGGGCACGTGGGCGGCGATTCTAAACACTACCAGCAAACCCAAAACAAACAGGATGTTATACCTTAAATCCTTGGCTTTCCAAATTTGTGACAATTTATCCCACATAGAGTTCGTTATGGGTTAACCGTTTACGCCTTGGGTTTTGAAGCTTTTTCCGGATGATTTTTTTGTCTGACAATAACAATAGCTTGGCCACCCGCCTTAACAATAGCATCTTTAGCGCTGTCGGAAAAGCCATCGGCGGTAATGTTTAACGCTTTACTGATACCGCCGCGGGCCAAGATTTTAACGCCGAATTTGGAGGTTTTAATCAGATCTTTTTTAAACAAAGAAATCGGATCAACGGTTTCGCCGTTCTGATAGGCCTTACTGATTTCGCCTAAATTAATTTCGGCCGGCTTATTGGCCAAACTCTTAAAGCCCCGGTTCTTGGGAATTTTTTGTAAATAAGTTTTTACGCCAAACAAGACCAAGCCGGCCTTGCCGCCCGAACGGGCGCGCTGGCCTTTACCGCCTCGTCCGGAATAATTGCCCCGACCCGAAGCATTGCCGCGTCCGCGTCTAATCTTGTTCTTTTTGGAACCAGTGGCCGCTTTTAAATTGTGTAATCCTAGCATTGTCATATCTTTATCCTGTCATTGCGAGTCCCGTCCCCCGACGTAAAGTCGGGGCGTCGGAGCGAAGCAACCTAGTTAAAATTATGTTCTTACTTTGGCCTTAACAGCCGCGCCCGTTTGGTCAACTTCCAAACCGGCTTTTTTAAGCAAACGCTGTTGTTCTTTTTCCAGCTCTTCTTCCTTATCCAAGTCGCGCTCCATGGACTTCACTTCGTCAAGCGACACCTGGTCTTCAGTTGAAACCGAAGCCGCGTCGGGCGCGTACTGCAAGGCCAATAAGGCCTTAAAAGTCGCCTGAATGTTACTGACCTTGTTGCTGGTTTTGCTTAAAATTTTACTGTAAACATTGGGTACGCCGGCCAGTTCCAAAACGCTGCGAACGGCGCCACCGGCAATAATACCGGTACCTTTAACGGCCGGCTTAATCATAATCCGCGAGGCCTTAAACTTGACTTCAATCTGATGCGGAATGGTTTCATCAACAATTCTAACTTTAATCATTTTCTTTTGCGCCTGAGCGACCGCTTTAGCCACGGCTATGGCCACATCGGCGCCTTTGGCTATGCCCCAGCCCACTTTGCCTTTTTTATCGCCCAAAACAACCGCGGCTCTAAAGCGCATGCGCTTGCCGCCGGCCATAACCCTGGTTACCCTGGCTAGGTCGATGATTCTTTGTTCGTATTCCGGTTGCGGCCTATCTTTATATCCGCCCCGTCCTTTTCTTTCTGGTTTTGCCATACAAAATAAATAAAATTTTAAAATTTAAGACCGCCTTCGCGGGCGCCATCGGCCATGGCCTTAACCACGCCGTGATACTGGTAATGCCTTTTATCAAAAACCGCGGTGGTAATTTTTTGTTCGGTCAATTTTTTGCCGATCAGCTGGCCAACAAGCTGGGCGCGCTCCTTGGGATTAGCGCCCTTAACTTCACGATCGTAAGCGCTGGCCAAAGTCCGGCCGTTCACGTCATCAATGGCCTGCATGGATAAATGCCTTAAACCCTTAAACACGGCCAAGCGGGGCTTAACAGCGCTGCCGGAAATTTTGGCCCTAACGCGGTTAACCCTGCGGTTGGCTAAATTTTTCTTGATTTTATTAAAATCTTTCATATAAAAATTGATTAAGCAGACGCGCCCTTAACTACCTTGCCGGCTTTGCGCCTGATTACTTCGGTTTTGTATTTAATGCCCTTGCCCTTGTAAGGTTCGGGTTTTTTAATGGCCCTGATTTCCGCGGCCACCTGGCCCACTTTTTGCTTGTCAATTCCGGCCACGGTAATTAAGTTTTTTTCCACGGAAATTTGAATATCTTTGGCAAACAAATATTCCACCGGATGGGAAAAACCGACGTTTAACACCAGCTTGCCCGGGGTGGCCGCGGCCTTAAAACCAATACCATTAATTTCTAGTTCTTTGGTAAAGCCCTTGGTAACGCCGTCAACTAAATTACTCAATAAAGTTCTGGACAAGCCCCACAAGGCGCGTTGGGAACGGTCATCCTGATCGGGCACGCTCACCAACAGTTCATTGGCCGTAAGCTCCGCTTTAACCAAGCGGTGCAGTGTTTGCGCCAACTCACCCTTAGGTCCTTTAACGGACACTAAAGCGCCGTTGACTTTAACTTCAACGCCTGACGGTATAGTAATTGGTTTTTTGCCTATGCGCGACATAATACTTGATGCTTAATGCTAATTACCAGACTTCGCAAATCAACTCGCCTCCCACTTTACCGCGGCGCGCCTGTTTGTTGGTCATTAAACCGCGAGAAGTAGATAAAATGGCAATACCTAAATCGTTTAAAACGTAAGGAATCTTATCCCGGCTAACGTAAACCCTAAGGCCGGGCTTGCTGATTCTTTTGATATGGGTAATGGCCGGCACGTTGCCTTCCTTGTACGCCAGCACCAATTTTAACTTGGTAAAACGGTCTTCCACCTTTTCCACCGATTCCAAATAACCCGCTGACTTTAAAATTTTGGCGATTTCGTATTTGATTTTGGAAAAAGGCAAAACCACCTCCGGCTTTTTTACGGCCAGTGAGTTTCTTACCCTGGTTAACATATCGGCTATAGGATCAGTCATCATAAAAATTTGAATGCTCCCCTGCGGGGATAAATGAATATTAGATTATTACTTGAAATATTATTTTACCAACTAGCCTTTTTAATGCCGGGCAAATCGCCCTTGCTGGCCAGCTCCCTAAAGCAAATGCGGCACAGCTTAAACTTGCGGATATAGCCGTGGTTGCGGCCGCAGCGCCAGCACCGTCTGACTAAACGCGTGGAAAATTTAGGCGTTCGCTTGGATTTTTCTATTTGTGATTGAATTGCCATATTTTATATCTGGTATCTTAATCTTACTTTTCCTTAAAAGGTTTATCCTGAAAGGGAAAACCTAAATTTTTGAATAAGGCCAAACTTTCGGCCGGGGTTTTGGCGGTGGTGCTAATGGACAGTTCCAAACCGTGAATTCTTTCCACTTCATCAGATTCAATTTCCGGAAAAACAATATGTTCTTTAAAGCCCAAACTCAAATTGCCGGTTTTATCGATAATTTTGGGATCCAGGCCTCTAAAGTCACGCACGCGAGGCAGGGTGATTTTAACCAGCTTTTCCAAAAAGTCCCACATTCTTTGGCCTCTTAAAGTAACTTTTAAGCCGACTTTCATGCCTTCGCGAACCTTAAAAGCGGAAATGGATTTTTTAGCAATGGTGTAAACCGGCGCCTGACCGCTGATTCTTTTTAAGGTATTCTCGGCCGTTTCGCCCGCCTTAGGATCATCCTTGCTTCTGCCAATACCCACGTTTAAAGAAACTTTAAGAATTTTGGGTACGGCCAAATTATTGCCATAACCAAACTGATCTTTCATTTTCTTCATCACTTCCTTTTGATATTGTTCCTTTAAATTCATATAATATTAAATGACTTCTTTGGATTTTTGGGCAATCCTGATTTTTTCGCCTGATTCTAAAACTTTAGCGCCGATTCTGGTGGCGTGTCCGGTTCTGCCGTCAATCAGCATCACGTTGGAAGAATCCAGAGGGGCGGAAAATTCAATCTTTTGACCCTTTTCACCTTGCTTTTTAGGGCGCATATTTTTATACCTGGTATTTAAGCCTTCCACCACCACCTTAGCCAGCCCCGGAAAAACCTGGGTAACTTTGCCGGTTTTACCCTTATCTTTGCCGGCTGTGATGATAACGTTGTCGCCTTTTTTAATTTTCATATTATTTATCAGTGAAATATTTTATATATCCGTGTAATCCGTGTTATAAAACTTCCGGCGCTAAGGAAATAATCTTATTAAAACCTTTGGCGCGCAATTCCCTGGCCACCGGCCCAAAAATTCTGGTGCCTTTGGGCTCGCCCGATTTGGGATCAACAATCACGGCCGCGTTTTCGTCAAACCTAATGTAAGAACCGTCAGCTCTTTTAATTTCTTTTCTTTGCCTGACAATGACGGCTTTGGCCACCTGGCCCTTTTGCACCGCGGAATGGGGCTGGGCTTCCTTAATGGCGACCGTAATTATGTCGCCAATAAGAGCGTAACGCCTTTTAAAGCCGCCATGCACCTTAATGCACTGCACTTTTTTAGCGCCGCTGTTATCCGCGACATTTAACATGGTTTGAACTTGAATCATATTTCTGCTTAATCGATTTAATTAACTGACTTTGCCCGTTACTATCCATCTTTTATCCTTAGACATGGGTCGGCAGGCGGCAAACACAACTTTGTCTCCGGCCTTATACTGATTGGTTTCGTCGTGACACTTGTAATTGCGGCTGGACAAATATTTCTTGCCGTACTTTTTATGGGTAATTTTACGGACAACCTTAACCACCACGGTCTTGTCCATTTTATCGGAAATAACCTCGCCTTCAAATTTTCTTAAAATTTTCTTGACTGCTTCTGACATAAAAATTATTTTTTAATTTCTTCTTTTTTACCTGTCTCTCTTAAAATTTCGTTATTAAGCAAAGTCAAAATATGGGCGATGGTTTTTTTAACCGGACGGATCTCTCTGATGTTTTTCTGCTGTTTGGCGTTAATGGAAAAACGCATCTCCCTGGTCTGTTCGCGGTACTTGGCCAACAGCTTGTTTAACTCCGCGACCGACATTTTTTTTAATTCTTTAAAATCCATATTATTAATGACTATTGGTTGACGGAAACTTTTTCTATAAACTTGGCTTTAATCGGTAATTTATAAGCGGACATATTCATGGCTGATTGGGCTGATTCACGGCTGATGCCCGAAATTTCAAACAGCACCGTACCCGCCTTGACCGTGGCCACGTAATAATCAACGGCACCTTTACCTTTGCCCATCGGGGTTTCGCTGCCTTTAATGGTCATGGGCTTATCGGGAAAAATTCTGATCCAAATTTTGCCGCCCTTAGCCACGTAACGGGTCATCACGCGCCTAGCCGATTCAATTTGCCTGGAACTAACCCAGCCGGCAGTCATGGCCTTTAAGCCGAACTGACCAAAAGCCAGGTAATTCATTCTGGTGGCTTTGCCCCTAATTTGATCGGTGCGCTGCCACTTGCGGTGTTTTATTTTTTTAGGCGCTAACATGTTAGTTATTGGTTACTGCTTGGTCTTTATTGGGGGCAAAATCCTGCCTTCTGGGTCTAAATGACCTTTCCGGACGTGGCGCGGCGCTGGCCGCTGAAGCATCGGATTTGACTTCGCCTTCTTTATTAAAAATATCGCCTTTGTAAATCATCACTTTAATGCCGATAATGCCGTAAGTGGTGTGGGCCGCGCCGCGCGAGTAATCAATATCGGCTCTTAAGGTATGCAAAGGAACTTTGCCCTGCGACAAATTTTCGGTTCGGGCAATTTCGGCGCCGTTTAAACGACCGCTGATAATAATTTTAACGCCCTGGGCGCCGGCTTTCATAATCCGGTCGATGGATTGCTTCATCACGCGCCTAAACGGCATACGCTTTTCAATATCCTGAATCATAAAGTACAGCATCACCGAAGCGGACAAGTTGGGGTTGGCTACTTCCTGAATGTTGATTTTAACGTTCTGCTTAACCCCCGGAAAAAACTTGGCCATAATTTCCTTTTTAACGGCTTCAATGCCTTCGCCGCCTCGGCCGATGATTACGCCAGGCCGGGAGGCGGTCAGGTTGATGGTCAGCTGAGAAGTGGACCGTTCAATATCGATTTTTTCCACGATCGCTTCCTTAAGCTTGACGCGCAAAAACTTTCGCAGCAAAACATCCTGCTTTAACAGCTCGGCGTAATCTTTGCTTTTGGCAAACCATTTGGAATTCCAGGTGGTGGTTAGCCCCAGGCGAAATGAAGTTGGATTTACTTTATGTCCCATAGATTAATAACTGATTATTGTTTGCCTTTTTTAAGGGCTAGTTCCTTTTTAGCCACCCGCTCCGACGAAACGGAAGCAAGGCGCGCTGATTTTTTGGCTGGCACGGCTTTTTTAACGCCGGCCGGCTTACCTTCCTTAACCGCTAACACAATTTCAATGTGGCAGCTGCGTTTTTTAATGGGGTGGGCGCTGCCAAAAGCGGCCGGAATCCAGCGGTGCAATGAGGGGCCATCGTTAGCCACCGCGCTTTTAATATACAAATCGGCTTTATTCAATTTAAAATTATGCTCGGCGTTGGCCATGGCCGACTGCAACAGTTTAGTCACTTCCCGCACGGCCAGCTTGTTAATCAGCGGCAAACGGTTTAAAGCTTCGTTAACCGGCAAACCCTTAATGGCGTTAACCACCAAGCGCACTTTTTTGGCCGACATTCTTAAATACCTTAGCGAAGCGCGGACTAAAACCGGACCGGTAGTTTCTTTGGCTGACTTAGGCGCCTTGGTTTTGGTTTCGGCGGATGACAAAATATTAACCTCTTTTTCCTGTTCAAGGGGTTTTTTTGTCTTCTGCTTGACTGATTTTTCAGCTAATGCGCTCATACTTATTTATTTCAAAAATTTATTTATTACTTAGCCCCTTCTTTGGCCTGATCCTTGGATAACTTACCGCCATGGCCGATAAACTTGCGGGTGGGTGAAAATTCGCCCAGTTTGTGGCCAACCATATTTTCCACCACGTAAACCGGCAGATGCGTTTTGCCGTTATGCACCGCGATGGTGAGGCCCACCATTTCCGGGGTAATAGTTGAAGATCTGGACCAAGTTTTAATCACGGTTTTATCGCCGGGTTTTAACTTGGACAGTTTCTTCAGCAATTTTGGATCAATCCAGGGATTCTTTTTTAAACTTCTTGACATATTTTATATGGTATTTGAATCTGCTTTAATTAAGCGGTCTTTTTCTTTCTTCTGACCAGAATCAATTTTTGGGAAATCTTGTTGGCTTTTCTGGTTTTAATACCCATGGCCTTTTTGCCGTAAACGTTCATGGGGCCTTTCTTTAAACCAACCGGGTTGGAGCCCTCACCGCCGCCGTGGGGGTGATCAACCGGGTTCATCACTTTACCTCTCACGGTTGGCCTAATGCCGCGGTGTCTCATGCGTCCGGCTTTGCCCCAGCGGATGTTTCTAAAATCGGCATTGCTGACCTGCCCGAGAGTGGCTAAACATTCCTTAGGCAATAATCTGACTTCGCCGGAAGGCATTTTTAACTGCGCATGCCTGCCTTCAATAACTTGTAAGGTAAGATTACTGCCGGCACTGCGGCCTAAGACGCCGCCCTTGCCCGGTTCCAATTCCACGTTATGGATCAAACTGCCGGCCGGAATCATGGTTAAAGGAAAAGCGTTGCCGGCCTGCTGAACAAAGGTTTTTTTGGAACTAATCACGGTCATGCCCTTAACCAAACCGTTGGGGCAGATAATATATCTTTTTTCGCCGTCAGCGTAATTAATCAAGGCGATATCGGCGTTGCGGTTGGGATCGTATTCCAAGGAAACAACAGTGCCGGGAATTTCAAATTTATTTCTTAAAAAATCTATGGATCGGATAATCTTGCGCGCTCCGCCGCCCTGATGCCTAACGGTAATCTTGCCGGTATTGGTGCGGCCGGCCATTCTTTTTTTATGCAAAACCAAGGACTTTAAAGGCCTGACCTTGTCTAAATGGCGGGTATCCATAACGGAGGTGCCGCGCCGGCCTGGAGTTGTTGGTTTGTATAATTTAATTGCCATACTTTTATTTAAACGCCTTCGTAAACCTGAATGGTTTCACCCTTTTTTAAGGTTATAATGGCTTTTTTTTGATCGCTGGTCCGGCCGTGGCTTTTGCCATATCTCACGTTTTTACCGGGCAAACTGACCACATTGACTTTAACCGGGCTAACGCCGTACAAAGCGTGGATCGCTTTTTTAATTTCAAATTTATTGGCTGAAGCGTTAACCGCGAAATAATACTTATTTTGCGAAGCGGCGTAACTGCCTTTTTCGGTTACCAAAGGATGCAACAGAACGCGGTAGGCCTCTTGGGTATTTTCCGAAGCGGATTTTTTAACGGCTTTTGCCTGGCCCTGCGCCAGAGTGGTTTCAGAAGCCGCAGCGCCACCGCCCGCTTGCTGCTTTAATTCGTTCAAAGTCATTTCCTTTTTATCCTGGACTTTACCTGATTGGACAATGCCTTTGTCGGATTTTTTTTTGTATTTATCAAATAAACCCATATGTTTGTAAATTCCAAATCTCAAATTCCAATTTCCAAATAATTAAATTGAATAATGTTTGACTATCTTGCTGACGGCCTTGACCGGCATTAACAGGTACTCATATTTCAACAAATCAACAACGTTTAAACTATCTACGCCCTCGGTTAATACTTTTGGCAAATTGCGGGCGCTGATAACGATATTTTCATTTTTCTTATCCAAAACTACCAAAGCGCTTTTGCCTTTTAAGGGCAGTTTTTGCAAAATGGCGTTGAACTTTTTGGTTTTTGGTTCTTCAACAGTCAATTCATCAACCAAGATCAGACGTTCGTTATTAAGCTTATCGGACAAAACCATTTGCAACGCTCTTTTTTTGGCTTTTTTATTGATGTCCAATTTAAAATTTCTTTCCTTGGTGGGGCCAAAGGTTACACCGCCGCCGACCCAAATAGGTGAACGGGATGAACCGTGGCGGGCGCGGCCGGTGCCTTTTTGCTTCCAGGGCTTTTTACCGCCGCCTCGCACTTCAGCGCGGCCTTTGGCGTGAGCCAAAACCGTGCGGGCGTTAGCCAACTGGGCTTCCACCGCCTGCTGAATCACTTCCGGCTTGGGTGTAATGCCAAAAAACTTGGCATCCAATTCTTCATCCCTTAAAACTTCGCCGGCTAAATTGTAAACTTTGACTTTCATTTATTTAAATATATTACTTGGCTTCTTCGGTTTTAACTTCAGCTTCCGCTTGTTGAACCGGAGCCGCCCGCCTGGACTCGTCGAGGCCGGCGCCTTCTTCCTTTCCGCCAGAGGCGGATCCGCTGCGCGTGGAAATTTCCTCTTTAACTTCTTCAGCCCTTACTTCTTCAACCGGGGCTTCAACAACCTGTTCTTCTAAAATAACTTCTTCAACTGGCGCAATTTCTTTAAGTTCGCCCTGGTTCTGGATTAAAATCAAACCGTTTCTGGCTCCGGGCACCGCGCCTTTGACGTACAATAAATTATTGGCGGTGTCAATTTTAACTATTTCCAAATTATAAGTCATGGTATCGTTGCCCATACGGCCGGCCATGCGCACGCCTTTAAAAACTCTTTGCGGACCGGTAGAACCGATGGAACCGGGCATTCTTAACTGGTCTTTATGGCCATGAGTAGCCAGAGAACCGCTAAAATGATGCCTTTTAACCACGCCCTGAAAACCCTTGCCTTTGGAAACACCGGTTAATCTAACACTTTCACCTTCAGCAAAAGCGGCTACGGTAATGGTTTGCCCCACCGTAACCAGCTGTTCCTCTTTAAGGCGAAACTCTCTTAAATATTTAAATTTAGGCAATGATTTTAAATGTCCAAGCAAGGACTTAAACAAACGATTTTTATGACCAAAACCGACCTGAACGCCCAAATAGCCATCGGTAGCCAGATTTTTAACCTGGGTAATTTGGCAAGGACCGGCCTCCACAACCGTAACCGGGACCACGTCGCCGTTATCCTTAAAGATCTGGGTCATATTCAGTTTTCTACCTAAGATAAACTTCATAATAGTATCGGGTGTAAAGCAAAAACCGTGACATTATTCATTTCCTCTGAGTCAGAGTGATTCTAATAACGTCGCGGCCTTTGTTAGCATCCTAACTTGATGCTTTAAAGCCAATTGTATTTTTTCTGCGGATTTTCAAACTTTCTTTTTCCAAAATCTCTTTAAAGCACTTCCCGCGCAAGCGGGGTTACTTCAGGAAAAACGGAAAAAAATTAACTCATTTTAATTTCCACGTCCACACCGGCCGGCAAATTAAGATTCATTAAAGAATCGGCGGTTTTAGGGGTTAAATCAACAATGTCAATTAAACGCTTATGGATTCTCATTTCAAACTGATCGCGGGAATCTTTGTGGACAAAGGTGGATTTTAACACGGTGTACCTGCCTTTTTCGGTAGGCAACGGGATCGGTCCGATAATGTTGGCGCCACTGCGCTTGGCCGTTTCGATAATCGTTTTGGTGGATTGATCGATGATTTTATGATCGTAAGCCCGGATTTTTATTCTAACTCTGGGCACGGCTACGCTACCTACGGCTCCTGCTGGCTTAACATTGTTTTCAACTTTTGCTGGTGTTTTACTGGTCATGGTAAAAGAACTGTTTAAGAAAACCTCCCTCACCCCTCACGGGATGAGGGAGGTTTGAAAATTACTTAGTTATTTTGACTACGGCGCCGGCGCCCACGGTGTGTCCGCCTTCTCTAATGGCAAAGCGCTGTTTTTCTTCCAAAGCCACCGGCTGAATCAGCTTGACTTTAAAGTTGATGGTATCGCCGGGCATAACCATTTCGGTGCCTTCGGGCAATTCCACTTCTCCGGTAATATCGGTGGTTTTAATGTAAAACTGCGGTTTGTAGCCCTTAAAGAAAGGAGTGTGGCGTCCGCCTTCATCCTTGCTCAAGATATAAACCTGGGCTTCAAATTCGGTGTGCGGGGTAATAGAACCCGGCTTGGCCAGCACCTGGCCTCTTTCCACGTCTTCCTTTTTGGTGCCTCTTAACAGTAAGCCCGCGTTATCGCCGGCACGGCCTTCGTCCAATGATTTATTAAACATTTCAATGCCGGTCACCACGGTTTTGCTAGTGGGGTGAATACCGACGATTTCCACTTCTTCGTTAACTTTAATAACGCCTCTTTCAATTCTACCGGTAACCACGGTACCGCGGCCTTCAATAGAAAAGATATCTTCAACGGGCATTAAGAAAGGTTTGGCAATATCTCTAACCGGTTCCGGAATATAGCTATCCACGGCATCCAACAGCTTTTGAATGGCTTCGCCATACTGACCATTGGGGTCTTCCAAAGCTTTAAGGGCGGAACCTCTGATAATCGGGGTTTCATCGCCGGGGAATTCATATTTCTTTAACAGATCGCGGATTTCTTCTTCAACCAAATCAGCCAATTCCATATCCTGAACCTGGTCAATTTTGTTCATGAACACAACAATATAAGGTACGCCGACCTGTCTGGCCAGCAAAATGTGTTCGCGGGTCTGAGGCATAGGGCCGTCAGCAGCTGACACGACCAAAATCGCGCCGTCCATTTGAGCAGCGCCGGTAATCATGTTTTTTACGTAGTCGGCGTGACCAGGACAGTCAACGTGGGCATAGTGCCTTTTGGTGGTTTCGTATTCCACGTGAGCGGTAGCAATAGTAATACCGCGCGCTTTTTCTTCGGGCGCGGCGTCAATCTGGTCAACGTTTTTTTGTTGGGCTTTACCGCCTTTGGCCGCGATGTAATTTAAAATACAGGCGGTTAAGGTAGTTTTGCCGTGGTCAACGTGACCAATGGTGCCGATATTAACGTGGGGCTTTGAGCGATCAAATGCTTCAGCCATATTGAATTCTCCTTATTTATTAACGGCCTGCCCGTTAAGAGAGCAGTTTTACCCAGCCGTCTAATTAATGTTTTTTAAAAGTCAGGGTTGATTATAGCAAGTTGATAAAAAAAATGCAAGACCCCTGGCCCTGAATTTATTTAATTATCTCTTTTTAGCTAAAATTAGCCAAAATTATCCTTAAATACCGTAAGATTTTTGGGCTTTCCCCACTTTATCCAGTTAAGCTGATTATGCTAACGGCTCGGGAAAATACTCGTCCGTCTCTTTTTCTTGTTCCTGAAACCGGATTTGAGGAATCTCGTAAACCCTGATATCGGTGCTGGGCATAGCCAAAGGCCCGTTTGACTGGGTTTTTACGGGGTTTTTAGATACCAGCTGACGGTAATCCTCCATTTTCATTAACATGTAAACACCTTTGTCCGGATGCAAGATCACGCACTTATCGCCGGTCAGTTCTATTAATTCTATAACTTCCTTGATACGGTCCATAAGATTTGACTAACTCACTGGATTAGGTAAAGCCGACTTATCTTAAGGAAATCAAGGCGTTTTGTCAAATTTGAAGAAAAAAAAGAAGGTGAGAAGTTTCTCACCCAAGACGAAGATCGTCTTAAAATTCTCCAAAGGATTTGTCGCCTGACACTGCATGACAAGTGCCACAATCACAAGTTTCTTGGCCGCACTTGGCGATGACATAGCTCAATACATCTTGAACTGTGGTCAGACACTCGACTTCCTCATCGGTGATGTCCAGCCCGAACTCCTCCTCTAAATCTATAAGCAGATCGAGCCAACCATCGTGATCGGCGCCCAAATCTTGAGCGGTGGCTTGAGGGATGATTTGAGCCTTGTCTACCCCTAATCGCTCCATGATGATCTCGTAAACTCTTTCTTCGAGCTCATCTGGATTCCATCGGGTAACGGGTTTCTTGCGAGTCTCATAAAAAACGCGTGCCAATATCAATATAATCATGGCAGCGCAAGACAACTCGAATACTATTAGTCCAGACAAAGTAACCTCCTATCGGTTTGATTGTGAAATTTGTGCTGGTTTTAATATATTACTACCAATTATTTAAATGTCAACCAATTAGAGCGTTCCAGTCGGAGGCGAATTTTTCCAAACCCTTATCGGTCAGATCGTGTTGAATATTGTAAGCTGACCAATCTTGGTCAAGAGAGATTTCCTGATATGGAATTGAAGATAGTGCACCCTTGGGATAAATATAGTCATTACCCGGAACTTTTTGACCGGCCTCGGCCCAGGGTTGAATAGCTTTTAAGGGCGCGGTGATGATATCTGTCTGTAAACGTAGAGCTTCCAAAAAGTGATCCTGATTACGCACGCTGGCCGTTAACACTTCCACGTGGCCGTCTCCGGCCTGATACATCTTAACGATATTGGCGATTAAATCCATACCGTTTTCTCCCCTATCATCCAACCGGCCGATAAACGGCGAAACAAAAATATCACCTTTGCCCGCGCCCTTAGTAGCGGCGTAAACAGCCGCGGCCTGCTCCTGTGAAAAACATAAAGTGAGATTGAGTCGCATCCCCTCTTGGCTTAATTCATGAGCCGCTTTTAGGCCTTCTGACGTAGTAGGAAGCTTAATCCAAGCATTAGGAATCCATTGATTCATTTCTCTGGCCTGCTCAATCATGGTTTGAGCCGTAGTTTGAGCGTCGGCATAAACTTCCACCGAAACCGAGCCGGCGGGAATAATCGCGGAAATTTGTTGAATGACTTTTTTATAAAAATCTAAAATTTCCTGTTGGCTGAATTTTTGGCCGGACTGAAAACGGGCCTGCGCGTCAGGGTGTTTAACAATCAAACTGGGATTAGTGGTTTGGCCGTCAAGATACCCTAGTAAATCCAAAGTTTGTTTGGTTTCCGCCGGATCACCGCTATCCAAAAATATTTTCGTTTTCATGTTATTGATTCTTTAAGAGTTTTTTGATCATCTTATATGCCTCGTCAGAGTTATTGACCAAATGATAAATATTCATATCTTCCGGTAAAATGGCCTTATTTTTTTTACACACCACTTCATCAATCCACTTTAACAACGGGCTCCAAAATTCTTTATTAACTAAAATAATTGGCACTTTTTTAATTTTATGGGTTTGAATGGATGTAACCATCTCAAAAAACTCATCCAATGTGCCAAAACCGCCGGGGAAAAAAATGTAGGCCTGCGAGGTAATGGATAAAATAACTTTACGCACGAAGAAGTAATCGAAGGCGTAAGATTCCTTAACGTATTCGTTCCGCCTTTCCGTACCCCTGGTAGTATCGGGCAACTTAATATTAGCCCCCAGTGAAGGTCCGCCAGCTTCAAAAGCACCCTTGTTGGCCGCTTCCATAATACCGGGCCCGCCGCCGGTCATAATGGCGTAGCCATCTTTACTTAATCGGTAAGCCAACTTGGTGGACTCTTGATAAATACCCGGGTCAAAGCCGTCACGGGCCGTGCCAAAGAATGTGATTTCTTTTTCGTACTTGCTGATAAATTCAAAACCGGAAATAAACTCGGCCATGATTTTAAAAATGCGCCAGGATTCAATTTCGTTTTCGCTGATTTTTAAATTATTATCAGGCCGATAGGCCTTATACTCAATAACTTTCTTTTTGGATTGGAATTTTTGGGCAGACATGCGGTTAAATATTATGATTTATTTTTTATCTTTCGTTAATAATATTACATGAATTTTTCATTTCAGGCAAGTTGATATCAATATTTAATTTTTTAATCTCACTTAAAAATAGCCTGCTTGTAAAAATATTTTGTTCACTTATATAAACCGGAATTACGTTAATTTATATTTTTTAAGAAATAAATACAATAACCTATGAGCAAAAAGATAAAAGCCAAAAACATTTTTGTTTTTACCATCAACTATTCTACTTAAGGCTATCGTCAATACATGAATAACCCAAAAAAAATGAACTCTGATTTTTAATTTCTTCTTATCTGGATATATCTTTAACATTAGATTATAAATAAAATCATTTTGAAACAAATGTTTAAAATTTTTTTTGTGTCTTAAGAATATTCCGCTATCTTCTTGTAAAGTATAATTATTATCGGTGATTTTTTCCCAATTGATAGCGTTTTGTTTTATCGGTAATATGGGATACATATATGCCAATATTCTGCTTATATCTTCTGTGGGATCTGATAGATAATTTCTTACAAATCTTTTCGGATTAACGTCAATAAATATAAACTTATTCTGATCACGCTCATCTATCAGGATATTTTTAAAAGTTAAATCACCGTGAGTTTTACATAGCCGAGTCTCCTTTTTTATTTTTTTAAAAAGCTCGCTTTTAATTAAAATTTTTAATAAAAAATCTAAGCTAGGAATTTGTTTTTTATTTATCACAAGATTAACAGAAAAATTAATATTTTTTATTTTGTCTTTACGATTATATAATTTTTCTTTTAGAAAAAATGGTAAAAATAAATGCCTCTTTGGATGATCTAAGTTAAGGGTGGGCAAATATAATTTATTAAGTAAAGAATCTAAAAATATTACGACATTAGCTAAACTTAGATTATTTTTTAAATAATTATTTTCAAAAGTGTTCCCTTTGAAATAATAGGGCATCGTAATTTTAACGGTACGGCTAGTTATTTTATATGATTTTATTTCTGGAAAAATAGACTTCGCCTCCACATTCAAACTTTGATACCATTTTAGCTCATCGATAAGTTTATTTTTACAATCATCAAATACACCATCCTTTATTGCGCTTTTACAAACTTTCTGATTATCACTACTATCAATAATCAACTCAGTGTTGGCACTAGACAATCCGCTGGTATTTTTTATTATGAATTTATTTTTCATCTCTCTAATTAAGCACCTTTACTCTATTTTATCAATAAATTTCGCCAAAATGTAATACTTTTATGGATTATCCACGTAATTGGAAATACTTTTCATAACTTCGGCAATTATATCCTCTTTTATATTAGTATGTTTATTTAATCGATCGTATACTCTTTTGTATGAATCACTTGTAAATAGGTAATGGCCGGCAATTAGCGAGCATAAAAATCTATTACGACCTATGCTATTATCAGACCACTTTTTCCATCTTTTACTTTCATAAGATTGATTTAAAAAATCACTATAATCTATCCCATAAGTTATACATTTTTCTAATATGGTATGGGTTTGTAAAACTCCGAATTGCGGGGCAATATTAATCGCATCAATAATTCCTCTCCTTGCTAATATCTCATCTTCACTTAAATAATCGCCATTGTGTTCTTTTAACAGCACACTTTCTTTTTCAACAATCTTCTTTACCTTTGAAATAAAGTTGAGATTAAATTTGCCAATTTGATTTATTTCTTTTACCAAGCTCCCTGTTCGAACAACATAAAATTTAATCGGCACAAATGATGTAAAAAATTTAATTTCTTTCTTAATTTTCGAAAAATCATTTGTGACCCCTGCTCTGTTTTTATCTGTTCCAATTTCTATCAGGATTTTACTATTTTTTTTAACTATAAATTCAATCGCTTTTTTGGATTCTAAAAGAATCTCATTATGAATATTACTAAAATTAGAAAAATCAACATGGATAAGATTAAAACCTAATTCAATATCAGTTTCCAGTGTATGATAAACGTCTCTCAATTTATTATTTTTAAACCCCGGACCACAATGATCTCTGCAGATAAAGATATTGCTCCGTGGATATATGTTTTTCATGCTCGCAATATAACTCATAAAATTTTCAGTTGTCCAGTTATTAACATACCCACGATCCCAATCAATTTGATTTTTTGAAGGTATTAACATGAGTGGTTTTTTGTTGATTTCTGAATATCTAAAAGCAGCTTCTATAATTTCACTGCTCATTGGTCCAATGCCAATTTTTCCTAAATCTATTATACTCATAATTGCTAAATTGAAAATAAATTAAAATTATCATCTAAGAAATTCAAACATAAATATCCGCTTTCAATATCCGTCATTTGTCCTTTTTTTAATTCTTTTCTAAACCTATTAATTGACATTTCTATTACTTCAATAAATTCATTGTTTTCACTTATTGGTTCTTGTATTTTTTGACAATTTATTCCTAAAAAATTATACCTAATCATGCTAGAATACGCGCAATCAAGGGTAGTTCCTACAAATATAAATTTTCCCGTATACCCTGTCTCCTCCAACAATTCGCGCTTTATCGCAAATTTCGCTGATTCCCCTGTTTCAACTTTACCTCCTGGCATTTCTACTAACACCTTTTCCGGACCTGGACGGTATTGCTTGGCCAATATAATATTATTTTCTTGTGTTATAGCCAGAACACAAACAGCGGGCCCCTCTTGTTTAATATCAAAATCAACAATTTTGCCGTCTGGAAGCTCAAATGTCTTCCTGACAATTTTTCTATAACCAACTTGATACGATTTTTCTTTAATTTTTTTCCATTTTAATTTCATAAAATATTAGTTATTTTAATATTTGCACCCAATGAAATTAACTTTTTGGGAAAATTATCATAAGCCCTTTCAAGAAATTGCTCACCTGTAACCGTGGTTTCTCCTGTGGCCATAAGTCCAGCTATAATCAACGATGCGGTGGAACGTATATCCAATCCGTTTACCCTATTTCCGATTAATTTAGCCTTTCCTTTTATATAAACAGTTTGATCTTTTATTTTATAATCCACACCCATTTTTGATAACTCTTTTATATACCCCCATCTATCTTTAAAAATAGTCTCCCTTATGCCACTCTCTCCATCAGCAACGCATAAGGGCACAGCCATCAAAGGGTGCATGTCAGTACATGTTAAAGGATAATAACCTGTTTGAAAATCCACCGGATTAATTTCGCTATTACACTCGACGATAACAACGTTATTTTTAGCGTAAAATTTTGCGCCCATGGTTTCTAAAATATCCTTAGCATAACCAATGGAACGTAAATTGAAATTTTTTATTTTTATTTTCCCTTTGGCGGCAAGCACGGCGCACACAAAAGTAACCCCTTCCATTCTATCTGAGATAATCGTGTGGATAGTTTTATCATTTTTCATTCTCATGCCTCCTCTGATTTTTAAAGTGTCATAGTCCAGAAATTCAATTTTTACACCCATTTTTCTTAAAAAATTTATTAAATCATAAACATTTGGCTCTAGCGCGATATTCTTTAACGTTGTATTAATTTTTAGATAGGAAGAGATTAATATTGCTATTTTGGTCACACTTACGCTTTTTTTAATAAAATCTATCTTTACTTCCCTGACTTTTTTGTATCTCTTAATAATTAAATTATTGTTTTTTAAACTTTTTACTGAGAAACCAAATTCTTTAAGCACTTGTAAATGTGCCATTATAGGTCGTTCTCCTAGAATACACCCGCCAAAACATTTTGTTATACAAAGTTCATTAAATAGCGGCGCGAAGGCCAATATATAAATTGAATCCCTTAATTTCTCAACATTTTTATTGGATATTGTTATATTCTTACGTAGTTTACTAAAACCATCAATGCGCAAAGTATTTCGATTAATTTTTCTAGTTAATACGTTAAATTCTTTAAATATATTAACCATATTTTCTGAATCTAAAATCTTTGGAAAGTTTTTAAGCACAACTTTATTATTTGTCATTGCTGCGCCAACCATAATAGCGGCATAACTGTGCTTTGAACCCTGAAGCGTAACTTCACCATTTAATCTTTTACCGCCTTTTATCGTGTAAGGCATATCTTATTACTTAAAAAGGGTCAAAAAATCCTAAATTTTTTAGATTTTTTTGACCCTTATATTTGATTATTTTTAACATTTTTATGTTATACCCAATAAATGATATTATCAAATGCGTAGTATAAAAATAAAACTTATAAATCAAATTCCTCTCCATTTTAAAATTAAATCTGTCATTTATAATCCAAGAGTTTAATTGCGTACGCGACAACATTTTCTACCGTAAAACCGAATTTTTCAAAATTGACTTTGGCGGGCGCGGAAGCGCCAAAACGGTCCAGGCCGATAATGGCTCCGGTATCGCCAACATATTTATACCAGCCGATTGTCGCGCCCGCCTCAATGGCCAAGCGCGTTTTGACTGAACTAGGTAAAACACTTTCTTTATACTCCGCCGATTGTTGTTCAAAAAATTCCCAACACGGCATGCTGACCACGCGGACTTTGATGTTTTTTTCAGTTAACTGCTCGGCTGCCGCCAAGGCCAGTTCCACTTCCGAACCGGTGGCCATTAAAATAAGATCGGGCTGGCCGACTTCTTCATTTAATATATAAGCGCCTTTGGCCAAATTATCAGCCGAAGCGAATTTGGTTCGGTCAATAATTGACAGATTCTGCCTGGTTAACGAAAGTACGGTAGGGCCGCTGGAATTGTTGATGGCTGCCTGCCACGCCGCCACGGTTTCATTGGCGTCAGCCGGACGGATCACTTTTAAATTGGGCACAGCCCGCAAGCTCATTAAATGTTCAATCGGTTCGTGAGTGGGCCCGTCTTCGCCCACGCCAATGGAATCATGGGTTAACACATAAATCACCCGTTGTTTCATAATGGCCGCCAAACGGATGGCCGGTTTAAAGTAATCACTAAAGATTAAAAAGGTACCGCCAAAAGGAATAACTTTACCCGACAAAGCCAGACCGTTTAAAATAGCGCCCATAGCGTGTTCGCGCACGCCAAAATGCAAATTACGTTCTTCACCCTTAGGCGGCTGACTGCCAATATCGCCGAGGCCGGTTAAATACGTTTTATTGGAAGGCGCCAAATCGGCCGAACCGCCTACTAACAAAGGTAAATGTTTTGCCAAAGCGTTTAACGCTTTGCCTGAAGCCGCCCTAGTGGCCATGGCTCCATCTTTTTCCTGATTAAACACTGGCAAATCTTTATCCCAGCCAGCCGGCAATTCCGATGACATTAATTCCTTGGCTAGTTCAGGATAAGATTCCTGATATTTTTTAAAAATTTCCTGCCACACATTTTCCAATTTCTGACCGCTAGTTACTGCCGACCGAAAATGATCAATTGCCTCTTGCGGCAGATAAAAAGCCGGTTCCAGCGGCCAGCCCAAATTGGCTTTGGTTTTTTGCAATTCTTCTTCGCCCAAGGGTTCGCCATGAGCATCGGCCGTATCCTGTTTTTTAGGACTGCCAAAACCGATATGGGTTTTAACTTCAATTAAAGTGGGCCGTAAATCCTTTTTAGCTTCTTCAATGGCCTTGGCGATGGCCGTTAAATCATTGCCGTCTTCAACCTGTAAAACCTGCCATTGATAAGCTTTAAACCGATCAGCCACGTTTTCATGAAAAGATAAATTAGTTGAGCCCTCAATGGTAATGCTGTTGCTATCGTATAAATAAATAATTTTACCAAGCGAAGTACTGCCGGCAAACGATGCCGCTTCGCTGGTAATGCCTTCCATTAAATCCCCGTCGGAAACCAAACCATAAACCGTGTAATCAAACAGCTTGAATCCTTCCTTATTATAACGCGACGATAAAATTCTGTTGGCCAAAGCCATGCCAATACCATTGGCAAAACCCTGACCCAAAGGACCGGTGGTGGTTTCCACGCCCAGCGTTAAACCATGTTCGGGATGGCCCGGGGTTTTACTTTCCCACTGGCGGAAATTCTTAAGTTCTTCAAGCGGCAAATCATAGCCGGTCAGATGTAATAATGAATACAGTAAAGCCGAACCGTGGCCGGCCGATAACACAAACCGATCGCGGTTTTGCCAGGCGGGATTTTTAGGATTGTGCTTTAAAAATTGCGTCCATAAAACATAGGCCAAACCGGCACAGCCCATGGGCAGGCCCGGATGGCCGGATTTGGCTTTTTCCACCATTTCGGCCGAAAGCATCCGTAAGGTATTGACGCACAAATTGTCCAACTGTTGGTTTGACATATTTTTTACAAATCGGCCGCGGCCGCCTGCAGATCTTTTAAATTCTTAATTACTTCGCCTTTTTTAAACACGCCGCTACCCACGCATAAATAATCGGCGCCGGAAGAAGCGGCCAGCTGGATATTTTCCAACTTTAAGCCACCGTCTATGGCCAGTAAAATTTCGGGATGCTGTTGTTTTAACTTTTGAATTTTAGTTAAAACTTCGGTAATAAATTCCTGGCCCTGAAAACCGGGATGAACGCTTAAAAACAAAATTATTTTAACTTTATCCAAATAAGGCAAAACATGTTCAATGGGAGTTTCGGGATTTAAGGCCATGCCGATTTCAAAATCGTAACCAGCGGCTTCCTTAAAAATAAAATTAAGATCCGGACAGCATTCCACATGAAAAATCACCCGTTTAAAACCGGCCTCCAAACAATCATGAAAATATTTTTCCGGATGCTCCACCATTAAATGCGCTTCCAAATTAAAATCATGGCTGATGTTTTTAAGCTCAGCCACGTTAATGGATTTATTGGGCACAAACACGTTATCCATGATATCAATCTGCACCCAGTCAACTAAGCCGGCCAGTTGCGAGAGTTTGGTTTTTAAATCTTCAACATCGTTAGTTAAAATCGCCGGAATGATCTTTTTCATATATTTAGAGCCGATTGATTTTTTGAACTCTGCGAACGTGTCTGGGCTCATCGCTGTAAGGCGTATTTAACCAGGCCTTGGTGATTTTTTTGGCCTCGGCCGGTTTAATAAAACCCTGCCCAAAACACAAAACATTGGCTTGGTTATGTTGGCGGGAAGCCCGAGCCAATTCTTGCGAATAAGCGTTAACTGCCCTAACTCCCCTGACTTTGTTGGCCGCCATGCACATACCCACGCCACTGCCGCAAATCAACAAGCCCTCGCCTTTAGTTTGAGCTACCTTGCGGGCGACTTTAAGAGCATAATCCGGATAATCGTCCAGGGGTTCCAGTTTGGTGTTACCCAAATCCTCCACCGCCACGCCTAATTTACCAAGGTATTTCTTTAATTCTTCTTTAAGTCCATAGCCGGCATGATCCGAACCAATATAAATTGTTCTTTTTTTAGCCATTTTGAGATAAATAGTAAAAAATCAAAGGGCTTTCTCGCCCTCTTTTCCCCAAAATTATATCATAGTTTGTAAAAAACTAAAACATGCTCAATAGTAAAAATGACGATAAAAAAATGACCCCCTGCCAGCATCCGAAGACGCTGACAAAGGGTCAAAGAGTCAGAGACTCAAGGTGTCTGGAAAAAGCATGTGGTCTAATTACCAGAATTGCTGGAGAAGACTTGGTACGGGTAGTCAACACCCCCCAACTTATGCCGGCTCTTTGCCGAGAAGGCGTTGATGTGCCAGCCGCCGTTGCCCCAGCCGACGGTAACTACACGAAGAATAGCAGAGATGTCGCGGACAAAAAAGAAATTAAAGAGGCCGTCGGTGAGCAATACTCCTTCCTGTCCCTTACCCTGCTTTTCCATCAGGGCATAGATGGCCAAAAGGCTGGTCTCAACCTTGACCTCACCGCCAAGTTCAGTAATGATTGAAGCGTCTTTTGCCGGCCTGATCATTATATAGCGCCGAAGTTCGACCGATCCGCCAGAAGATTTAACAATCAAGTCACCAAACCATGATTTGAAATTATCCCCTACCCAGTAGATTTCCAAATCCTTGGACGGCGTCCCGGCCTTGAACCGGTCACTGACGAGGAATTCTTCGGCCGGAGTTTCAACCACTTCCTTGCCGTGAAACTTGAGGCATGGCTGGGGTTGCAACGATTGAAACACATGAGCGCACCCACCCAAAACCAACACTACTAGAAGTGCCACAAAAATAGTGGCCTTACCCCAGGGCGACCCTTTTGATCCTGACATTTGTAGCTCCCTAAATTTAGCCTACTCCTTATTCAATCACCCTAGATTGAAACTGAAGCCTGCTGGTTTCTCCGTGGTCTAAATATTAGCCGCGGTTTTTAACCTATTTAATAAAACAAGCTAAAAACCGTGGCTAAGATTGACCTAAATGAAATGAGCAATAA
Organism: Candidatus Komeilibacteria bacterium; assembly: GCA_030688315.1. Taxonomy (GTDB): domain Bacteria; phylum Patescibacteriota; class Patescibacteriia; order UBA1558; family UBA10009; genus JAUYIT01. The sequence continues at coordinate 26,466 of JAUYIT010000027.1, forward strand.
ACAATAAATTAAAATACCATATCCATTTAGTTTTGTCAATATTTACAAAAAAAACAGGTTTGGTATCATATACACATAATCACCACGGCAGGAGGTTTATAAGGGTTAGTCCTTATACAATTACCTGCCTCAACAAATCCGCCTTTAAAGGCGGTTTTGTTTATGCTCTATTTTATTTCTTAAAGTATTCATGAAATCAATTTTATTGGGCGTCAATCTTTTAAGCAACCCTGAATACTTTCCCGCATCAGGCACTAACAGTTTTAGCAATTTATTTTTCCTATTTAAGTAACGAACCAAACAATAAAAATCGCCATCACCGGTAATAATAATTGCTTGGTTAAAATTATCATACTCAATCATGGCTTGTAAAACCAATTCAGCATCAATGTTACCTTTAATATTACCGGCCTGATCTTGTAAAACCGGCTTGAATATTAAAATATAGCCGCTTTGCCTTAAATTATCGTAAAGATTTTGGTATTTAGGCACATAGCCGATAAACAGAAAAGCTTTAGTAATTTTATACTTGTCCCATAAATACCTGCGAAACCGTCTAAAATCCAATTTCCAGCCCAAAGAGCGGATGGATAAATTAAGGTTCTGACTATCAATAAAAACGTAATTATTTCTTAAGTTTTCGGACATAAAAAGGGTCAAAATTAGCCCCCGTTTGTTCAACGGAAGTTTGACCCTTTTAATTTAATGATTTTATCCTAACTCTTGGACGGCTGGTTGTCAAGCTGATTTTAGGCGGCAGTCAGTTGCCGGGCTTCGTTAATCAATCGCTCAGCCAGCTGGATTTTGATTCTGAATTTTTTGGCCAATAAGGCGGGCGTAAACTTCAACAGATCATGGGCTAAAACGATATTGCTTTCCCTAAAAGCGCGGTTTAAATAAGCATTTAACGACAGCAAGGCGGTAACGGGATAAAGTTTCTTTGATTCAATGTAATGTTCCAAACTTTCCTTGCCTGCCGGATAATGCCAGCCGATGATTTTTAAGCCAACGCACCGAGCGTACTTAATGGCCTCGGTGGTACAAAGAGTATTGGTAATTAACACCGGCTCGTCAAAATGATAGACGTCTTTTAAATCCAAAAACCTGGCGTAAACGTATAATGCCACTTTAACATCGGATTTAACGCCCGGCCGGTTATGGTACTTGCATTCAATCATGTATTTTTTGCCTTCGCGTTCCGCCACAATATCCACCTCGTGCTCCACGCATTTGCCTTGCAGAAATTGATTGTACTTGGTTTTGTAACCGTAAGCGGATAGCACCGCGGCCATGTATCTTTCAAAAAAATAACCGCTGGGGCCCAAGTTCATAATGGCCCGTTTAAGCCCGTACTTAGCCGCGAACAGCCGGTCTTTGTTTTTTAAAATGGTTTGGGTTTTTAAAAAAATCTTTTCGGAATTGATTTCCGGATAAAGATCCTGATACACAGCCGTGGCCACCTGTTTGGCTTGGGCCACTGTCAAACCGACCTTGCCCAAAGATTCTTCGTATTTTTTACGGTTAAAGGCCTCTTTTTCTCCACTGGCTTTGGTGATAATCATGGATATATTATATCAAGGTTATGGAAAACGAAAAAGGCCTTGCCAACTACCGTCATTGCGAGCCCTGAAAGGGCGAAGCAATCCCGATGTTCATACCAGTACAACGGGATTGCTTCGTCGCTACGCTCCTCGCAATGACCGTTAAGGCAAGGCCCTCGCGTTAACCGCGCTTATCCTGTTTAATCAGCAGAATGATGGTGATTAACGAAAATGCGATAAACGCCATCATGGGGATGGTAATGTAACCGAACCTGATAAAAGAAAACGTACTGCACGAAACACTGACCCCGACGGCCGAGCAAGGCGCAAAAGCGTCAACCGGAATATTAAACAAAGTTCCGATTTGCAAAAAATAATGATATAAGGCAATCACCTGACCAATTATGGACATTGCTAGCGCGTAAGACCAAGCAGCGCCTTCTTTACGAATTAACGACATGCCTGATAATAAAGCCAGAGGATACATTAAGATTCTTTGATACCAGCACAGTTTACACGGTTCAAAACGGGCCACTTCGGAAAAAAACAAACTGCCCAAAGTAGCCGTTAAAGAAACGATAAACACCCACAGCATCGCTTTGCCTTTAATTAACCTGGTCAGCCAATTATCCTGCTTTTTTACTTTAAGTTGAATAAGAGCGACTAACAAAACCGCGGCCAAAAAAGTGCCGAATAAAACCAGATAGTTTATAAATTCTCTGGTGTAGAAAATAAAGCTATCCATATAATGATGGAAGGTTAATAATTAAAGTTTAATTCTTTTTAATCTTAATGAGTTGAGTACGACCGAGATACTGCTAAAAGCCATGGCGCCGGCCGCGATCATGGGGTTTAACAAGCCAAACGCGGCTAAGGGCAAGGCGGCCACGTTGTAAAAGAACGCCCAGAATAAATTCTGTTTAATGGCTTTAAAGGTCGCCTGTGAAAGTTTAAGCGACTCCACTACTTTAACCGGACTGCCTTTGACTAAAACGATGTTACCGGCTTCCATAGCAATATCAGTACCCGTGCCCATGGCAATACCTAAATCGGCTTGCGCTACGGCCGGCGCGTCATTAATGCCATCGCCAACAAAGGCAACCTTGAGTCCGTTTTCTTGAAGCCGCTTAACTTCGCCCGCCTTGTCTTGCGGCAGAACTTCAGCTAGCACTTCGGTAATGCCCAGTTCGCGGGCAATGGCTTGAGCGGTTGACTGATTATCACCGGTCATCATAGCCGTTTTTACATTCATCGCTTTCAGCTTATTAATGGCGAGGGTAGCGTCCGTCTTTAAGGTATCGGCAATGGCAATCAAGCCGATCACCCGGCTGTTTTGGCTGACCACGACCACGGTTTTGGCTTCCGTTTGCAGACGATCAAGCTTATCTGCCAAATCGCCCAAGTCATAATTCAGCTCTTTCATCAGCCGGCTGTTGCCGATAATTATTTTTTGACCATTCACTGTGGCGCTAACGCCTTTGCCGGAAAGATTCTCAAATTTATCCGCCTGACTTAATTTTAAATTTTTAGCTTGCGCCTCTTTAACCACGGCCTGGCCCAACGGATGCTCGGATAAATTTTCCACCGCGGCCGCCAAGATCAAAAGTTCATCCGCTGACGTATAATTTTCCAAAGCGATGATGTCAGTTACCCGCGGCTTACCTTCCGTGAGCGTGCCGGTTTTATCAAACACCACAATATCAATTTTTTTGGCCCGTTCCAAAGATTCGCCGTTTTTAATTAAGATACCCTTTTTTGCGCCCAAACCAGTACCAACCATAATGGCGGTTGGCGTGGCCAAACCCAAAGCGCAAGGGCAGGCAATAACCAACACAGCTACGGCCGCGATTACGCCTTGGGTAACATTGCCGGTGGCAAAATACCAGCCCACGGCGGTTATAACAGCCAAAACCAAAACTATGGGCACGAATATTCCGGAAATTTGATCGGCCAGTTTTTGAATGGGCGCTTTTTTAGTTTGCGCGTCAGAAACCATTTTAACAATTTGGGCCAGAATGGTATCGGTTCCGACCTTTGTTGCTTCCATAGTTAAGGAACCGTTTAAGTTGATGGTAGCACCAAACAGCTCATCCCCTGTTTTTTTACTTACCGGCATGCTTTCGCCAGTCAACATTGATTCATCCACGCTGGCCTGACCCGCAATTACCTTGCCGTCAACAGGAATTTTTTCGCCCGGCTTAACCAATAGTTGATCGCCGACTTTGACCTGTTCAATGGGGACTGATTTTTGCGCGCCGTCAATAATCAACGTTGCTTCTTTGGCCCCCAACTGCATTAATTTGGCAATGGCCTGACTGGCCTGGCCCCGGCTTTTGGCTTCAAAATAACGCCCGAGTAAAATCAAGCCGGTAATAATGGCGCCGGTTTCAAAATAAAATTCCGTTTCGCCGATGGCCATGGCCCAAAAACTATACACCAAAGCCGCTAAAGTGCCCAAGGATATTAAAGTATCCATGCTGGCGGTAAACATTTTTAACTGCTTCAGCATGGTAACGTGGAACTGCCGGCCAATAACCAAGATAACGATCGTACCTAAAACCGCCTGCAGCCAAACGCTTAAATTATAAGCGCCGATTGTCCATGGTAAATCAAGACCAAACATGGCTAAAATCAAAACGGGCAAGGCCAAACCTAACGCCCAAATGGCCTTGTTTCTGGCCTGATTAGCGTCTTCATCTTTATGCTGATGTCCACCCTTTTCCTTAGACATTTGATGGCCGGAATGATCATCTGAACTAGCCATGACCTGATGTTCAGCCGACTGCATGGGCATTTGATGACCAGCGTGAGATTCCGCTCCACTCATCTGATGATTGCCGGAGTGATGAGGTTGAGCGGTTTCACCGCTGGCCAGCAAAACCATTTTATAACCGTTATCTTCAATCGCCTTTTTAAAAGCATTGGTGTCAACTTGGCCTTCGTCATATTCCACCCGGGCCGAACCCAAGGCGTAATTAACCACCGCGTCTTTGACGCCGGCCAGTTTTTTCAAGCTTTTTTCATTCCTAGCCGAACATGACGCGCAATGCATGCCGACGATTTTAAAGTTTAATTCTTTCATATCTTTTATTAATTAATAATGAAGGCCGCGCCGGGAGTGGTCATGCCCATGGCACAACTGAAAGCGATTTTTTTAAGCGCTCCGGGCGTAAAGGTGATTTTTTTAATCCCGCTCTTGGGCAATATTTCCTGCAACCTTAAAGCCGGCGCCACCAAAACCTGGGCGCAACCGGCCGCCTTGGAAGCGTCAATCTGCCATTCCACCGGCAAATCCGGATTGATCGTAAACCGCGAGGGAATGTATTCATAACCCACCACCTTCATTTTGGCGATCTGCTTGCCGTCAATAATTTCCACGTTTCCGCTCTGGCTGACCTGACCAACCTGATTTTTTTCCGCCTTAACCGTGGCGTTGTTGCTATTAATAAAGCTTACCACTTGATTCAGATTAAACATGCCGATAATAACAACCAGTGCTCCGGCAAATTTAATAAAGTACAGGCGCGGCCGGCCCTTGATAAAACTGGATAAGGCGCTAACCGAGAGCAAAGCGGGCAAAGTGCCCAAAGCAAAAACCAGCATGGTCAATGAACCGGTCAGCCAACCGCCGTTAGCCAAAACATAAAGTTGTAAGGCGGCGGTAAAACCGCAGGGCAGAAAAAAGGTCAGGGCGCCCAACGTAAACCCAGCCCAGGGCCGGTCATTGCCCTGTAGATCATGGATTTTATGAACCAGAAATTTAGGCAATCGCGGATGCAAAAATTTAACCCGCGGAAAAATTTCCAGCAAATTTACACCCAAAACAATCATCGCCGCGCTGGCCACAATGGTAATGGTATGCGACAAAGCAACAGATACGGTTAAAGCGGAACCAACCAAGCCGATTAGTCCGCCAAAAACGGCATAACCAATCAACCGGCCCAGGTTAAAATGCCAAAAGGGCCTAAATTTTTTCCAGCCCGATTGTTCGGGATGATTTTCCTGATTTCTGGCCGCCAAGGCCAAAATTAACCCGCCCGTTACCGCCAAACAGCTGGACACGGCGGCCACCAAACCGATCACAAACACAAAACCGTAGCCCATATTTTCCTTAACGCCAAAACCCTGGGGCAATAATTGTAGTTTGCTTAAAACCAAGAGCAAAGCCATGACCGCTAAAAAAATTCCGCCGGTTTGCCAATGGCTGATGGTTTCTTTTTTATACGAGGACTGACCTAGGCCGTCAGTTGGGTAAAACAAATCATAACTTTCGCTTCTGGCGATCTGCCGCAATTCTTCAAACGACGGCTCTGCCTCGGCTGTAATTTTTACCCGGCCGTTAAGATGATTGACTTTAGTTTTAGTTACGCCGGCCACTTCCTTAAAACGCCTTTCCAGCAAAATTTCGCAGGAAGCGCAATGCGTGCCTAAAACCTTATACTCGTAAACTTTAGATGATGATTCAGACATAAAGGCATGTTAAATTGATTAACCGCCTATTACTTAATTTTACAAATCAAAGGATTATTTATTTTTCTAGCCAAGAGAACAATGGATAACAATAACAAGGCAATGCCGATCAGGGCGAATTCCAAACCGTGCCAGGGTAATATTCCTAAAAACCCCGATGCCGCGGCCAAACCAAAAACTGACGATAAAATAACTGAGCCGCAGGATGCACAGCCAATACCCAATAGGCCTACGAGCGTACCGATAAAACCCAAACCGGCTGACCTGTCAGTTTTAATCCTTTGCTTTAAGTAATAGGCTAACAAAGTAAAATTTATTCCCGCAAGCGCTGCCAGCAATAGCAATAGCAAACCGGAAAACCGGTCAAAAATACTTTGCCAGCCAACAACCAGCTTAATTAGAAAACCGATTTTTTCAACAACGTTGAGGTTGCCTGAGGCCAGTACATAGCCCAGCAGATCTTTATTGGGCAGCCATAAGCTGACCAAAATGACCGCGCCAAAAATGACCACCGCCAATATTGCGTAAGCCGGTCTTGTTAATACTCGGACAATAGTCGAAAAAAACGTTTTCATGAGCAGAGAAATAAATCAAACTACGACAAAAAGAGATTATAAATTGCTTAAACAGTATGATTGAGAGAAATTTAAAATTTTTAGGCGAGACAAGGAAGCTGAGTAAAAACACTTGAGACGTAATACTATTACGTTGAAAGTGTTTTTATAAAAGCTGACGAAGTCGTAGCCAAAAATTTAAATTTCGCCTTAGAGCTGTGAGTCAATAATTGACTTGACGGATTCAAAAGGCAAAGCGCCTCTAACCGGAACGCCGTTAACAAAACTGCCCGGAGTACCATCCACGCCATAGCTTAAACCTTCCTGATAGTCGGCTTCCACCTTTTGCTGATACTTGCGGGAGGAAACGCATTCTTTGAATTTATTCAGATTAGCCCCGGCTTCTTGGGCTAATTGTTCGTACAAAGCCGTGCCCATGGTTTGCTGATTGGCGTAAATGCCGTCGGTAAACTTCCAAAAACCGTCATTGCCTTTTTGTTCGCCCACGCATTCGCTGGCTTCAGCTGCCGGACGGGCCTGCGGATGCAAGCTGTCTAAAGGAAAATGCTTGTAGATCCAGGCCACTTGGTCGCCATATTCGGACATGACCTGCTGCATGGTGGGATGAAATCTTGAGCAGAACGGGCACTGAAAATCGGAAAATTCCACGATTTTGACTTTGGCATCTTTATCGCCCCTAAAGTATTCGTCTCCGGACAGTTCAATATTAACCGGATTTTCCGCCGAAGGAGCTGGTGCCACATTGTCATTTTCCAAAACCACGGCTTGATTATTGCCCTTAGCCGAAGACGAACCCTCTTTGCCCGAAATCACGCCGGTCAATAAAATAAAGAAACCCACCGTGCATAACAGCAACACTCCGGCGACTAAGCCGAAAATAAAAGTGGTTTTAGGATTAAGCCCGGCAAAGAAACTGCCCTTTTGTTCATCAAACATAGAATTTAAGATTATTAAGGATTATTGAATAAAGACGGAAAAATTATTTTAAAAAGTTTTTGGCTGAACCAAACCGCCCGAGTAAGCCAATAACAAATCATCAAAGGGCTTAAGCCGCCCCAGGCCGGTTAAGGCATTTGATAAAAGTTTGAATTTTTCAAAAAATTCCTTTTTAATAACCTCGGTTAAAGAAAAAATCCGCCTTTTTAAAACAACGGCTAAAAAGAAATAAAATATCGCGGCCAAGCCAAAAATCAGCATGCCGCGCATCACGTTTAAATGGTCCAGATTGATTCCCCCGCAAGAATTGACGCTCAAATTGGTCTGACAGCTTAAAAGCATGTAAAAATTATGCATGCCGCAATTAGCCAAAGTCAGCGGCATTATAACCACCGACACCAAAAACAGGAGAGAAATGATAAATAAAACCCTGTGATTCATGAAAATATTATACCAAAAACACCTAAAAAAGAAAAGGATTAAAAAAAGTCCCGTTTTTAAACGGGACTTTTGATAAAACGATTTTAATTTATTTCTTCCCTCTGGCTTCCACAATTTCCGCTTCCACGTTTTTGGGCACTTCGGCGTAATGGTCAAATTCCATGGAGTAAGAAGCCCGGCCCTGAGTTAACGAGCGGAGCGAAGTGGCGTAGCCAAACATGGCCGCGAGCGGCACCATGCCGTCAATCACCTTCATTTGCGACCGGTCGGTCATTTCATTAATCTGTCCGCGCTTGGAGTTAAGGTCGCCGATTACATCACCCATAAATTCTTCGGGCGTGACAATTTCAATTTTCATCACCGGTTCCAGCAGAACCAACCCGGCTTTACGTGCCGCTGACTGAAAAGCCATGGAGCCGGCAATTTTAAAAGCCGCTTCAGAAGAGTCAACATCGTGGTACGAACCATCGTACAGCGTGACTTCAAAATCGATAAACGGATAACCGGCTAGCACGCCATTGTCGGAGGCCTCTTTAATACCTTTTTGAATAGGCGTGATAAATTCCTTGGGAATGGCGCCGCCCTTAATTTCATCCACAAATTCAAAACCTTTACCTCTTTCCAACGGTTTGATCCTGATTAAGCAATGGCCGTATTGACCGCGGCCGCCCGATTGGCGGATGTACTTGCCTTCGGCTTCGGCTTCACCTCTAATGGTTTCTTTGTATGCCACCTGGGGTTTACCCACGTTGCATTCAACTTTGAATTCACGTTTCATTCTATCAACAATAATATCCAAATGCAGTTCGCCCATGCCCGAGATAATGGTTTGCAAAGTTTCTTCGTCGGTTTTAACGCGGAAAGTGGGATCTTCTTCCATTAGTTTTTGCATAGCCATACCCATTCTTTCCTGATCCTGCTTAGTTTTGGGCTCAATAGCCACGGAAATAACCGGGTCAGGGAAAATAATGGATTCCAGCACCACACGGCGATCTTCGGAACACAAGGTATTGCCGGTGTAAGTTGACTTCATGCCCACCAAGGCGGCAATGTCGCCCGCGTAAACTTCATCCACCTCTTCGCGGTGGTTGGCGTGCATAATCAACACGCGGCCGACTCTTTCCCGTTCGCCGGAAGTGGTGTTATAAATATAAGAACCGGCCTTAAGCGAGCCCGAGTAAACCCGGAAAAAACACAGTTTGCCCACAAACGGATCAGTAGCGATTTTAAAAGCCAGAGCGGTAAACGGCTCATTATCCACCGGCTTGCACAAAACTTTTTTATCCAAATCATCGGCCATGGAGGCCTCCAAAGGCGGTACATCCAACGGCGAAGGCAAATAATCACAGACCGCGTCTAGCAAAAACTGCACGCCTTTGTTTTTTAAAGCGCTGCCGCAAAAGATCAGCACCAATTGATTGGTAATCACGGCGTGGCGGGCGGCCTTTTTAAATTCCTCAATGGAAATTTCCTGGCCTTCCAGATATTTGGTCATTAAAGCGTCGTCGGTTCCGGCTACGGCCTCAAACAGCTGATCGCGGTATTTTTCCACCAGTTCTTTCATGTCTTCCGGCACTTCGGTTTCTTCCACATCTTTGCCCAAATCATCGCGGTAATAATAGGCCTTGCGATTCAGTAAATCCACAATACCGGCAAAGGTATCGGCCGCGCCAATCGGCAATTGCACCGGATAAGCGGCTTTAGTTAAACGATTATGAATTGAGGCCTCGTCTTTATAAAAATCGGCGCCCATGCGGTCCATTTTATTGATGAAGCAAATGCGGGGCACGTGGAATTTTTCGGCCTGATGCCAAACGGTTTCGGATTGCGGTTCCACGCCGGCCACGCCGTCAAACACCACCACGCCGCCGTCTAAAACCCTTAAAGAGCGTTGAACTTCCACGGTAAAGTCAATGTGGCCCGGGGTGTCGATAATATTAATCTGGCAATCTTTCCAAAAACAGGTGGTAGCGGCGGAAGTAATGGTAATACCCCGTTCCTTTTCCTGTTCCATCCAGTCCATTTCGGCGGCGCCTTCGTGCACTTCGCCGATTTTGTGCTTTTTGCCGGTGTAAAACAAAATCCGTTCACTAACGGTGGTTTTACCGGCGTCAATGTGGGCAATAATGCCGATGTTGCGGTATTTTTCTAAAGGATATTTTCGGGGCATATGATAGTTTATGAATTAATTGATGAGAAGCGACGGTACAAAAGCCATTGCGGTCATTGCGAGGAGCTTCAGCGACGAAGCAATCCCGTTGTTTATGGTATGAGTATCGGGATTGCTTCGCCCCGACGTAAAGTCGGGGCTCGCAATGACAGTACGGGCTTTTGTACCGGAGCGAGCGGGTCGCGGGGTGATTATGCGAAGTGGGCAAAAGCCTTGTTGGCTTCAGCCATGCGATGAGTATCTTCACGCTTTTTAACGGCGTCGCCTTCGCCTTTGGCTGCCGACATCAGTTCGTTGGCCAATTTATCGGCCATGGGCTTGCCTTTGCGGCTGGCGGCGGCATTAATGATCCACCTAAACCCTAACGACAATTTGCGGTCGCCGGCCACCACCATCGGAATCTGATAGTTGGCGCCGCCGATTCTTTTACCCTTAACTTCCACGGTGGGTGAAACGTGCTTTAAGGCCTCTTCAAAAACTTGCAAAGGATCGCTTTTGGTGGCCTCGGCAATTTTTTTAAAGGCGCCGTAAACAATGCTCTGGGCCGTGGCCTTTTTGCCATCGCTCATAATGTAATTAATGAACTTGGCGATTTTAACGCTCTTAAACTGGGAATCCGGAGCGATTTTTCTTTTGGGTGCTTGTTTGCCTCTCATAGATGATAGTTAAAAAATTAAGATTGATGAAACGCTTAAAGATTATTTCTTGGCTTTTTCTTTCTTGGCGCCGTACAGCGAACGGCTCTGCTTTCTGCCTTCCACGCCGCGGGAATCGTAGCGGCCGCGCACAATGTGATAACGCACACCGGGCAAATCTTTTACCCTGCCGCCGCGGATCATCACAATGGAGTGTTCCTGCAAATTGTGGCCGATGCCCGGAATGTAAGCGGTAACTTCCATGCCGTTACTTAAACGGACCCTGGCAATTTTTCGCAAGGCCGAGTTCGGTTTTTTAGGCGTGGTAGTGGTAACCTTAACGCACACGCCGCGCTTAAAGGGCGAACCCTTCAATTCTTCTTTTTTGGTTCTTCTTAAAGTATTTTGCCTTAACAGCAAAGCCGGGGTCTTGGACTTTTTACCGCCCCTGCCACGGCCTTTTCTGACCAATTGATTGATTGTTGGCATAGTTATGATTTGTCGAGCTTAGCTCGATTTGATTATAAATTGATGACTAACTTGATTTAATAAATTAAAAAAGATAACTGATCAAGATTTTCAAAACTAAAGTGAAATTTGACCGGTTATCGTCAATGTCCGCTGGGTACTGTTATTCCCCAAGCGGAAATATTCACTTTTTCTTAAAAACTTAACTTGGCAGAATTATATCAAAGCGGACGAAATAAGTCAAGCAGCGCCAAACAGGCGGCCGATGAGGTTGAAAAAGAAATTAAACAAACCGGAAAAAACGCCGATGTTGGAAAAGTTATCAATCAAAATCAGCCCGAGTAAAATAAACGGCCCGCGGGTGGCAAACTTGACCTTAAAATCATTAAACTTATCGGGCAAAGCGTTCATTAAAATATGCGACCCGTCCAAAGGCGGAATGGGCAGCAAATTAAAAACGCCGAGAATCAGATTAATTACCACCAGCATGTACACAAAATTGACCAGCAGATTTTCCGGACCCAAAGCGGTTTGCGTGGCCAAAAATTTGAATAAAAAACCGAAGATGATCACGCTGGCAAAATTAACCGCGATGCCGGCCAAGGAAACCAGATTGTCGCTTAATTTGCCGCGTTTGAGGTTATTAGGATTAACAGGCGTGGGGCGGCCCCAGCCAAAACCGGCCAAGACGAGCATCAAAATGCCGATGGCGTCAATGTGCACCAGCGGGTTTAACGTCAGCCGCCCCGCTTGTTTGGCCGTATCGTCGCCCTGCCAGTAAGCGGCCAAAGCGTGGGCGAATTCATGAACGGTAATGCCGTAAACAATGGCCAACAACCAGGCCACAAACAACATTGGTTCTTGGAACAATAAATTCAAAATCATACTACTATAAGTAAAGTTGGTCGGGGTAGTCGGATTTGAACCGACGACCTCACGCACCCCATGCGTGCGCGCTAGCCAACTGCGCTATACCCCGATGCTAGTATTATAATGATAAATCTGGATTTGACAAGCTTTGGAAGAATTTTACCGACGTGTTATAATAATTATGTAATCAATAAACCCTATGAAAAAAATAGTCAATTACTTCATTTTAATCGTCATCTTGATTGTTATCGCGGTTTTAGCCGTTAGCTTTTGGCCTAAAAAACAAGTTGTAATCGTCAACAGCTTTGAAGATTGCGTAGCGGCCGGCTATCCGGTTATGGAATCTTACCCCCGCCAATGCCGGGCTAATGACCAAACTTTTGTTGAAGATATAGGTAATGAACTAGCCAAGGCGGATTTAATCAGGATCGACTATCCCCGCCCCAATCAGACCATTACCAGTCCTTTGGAAATTACCGGCCAAGCCAGAGGCACTTGGTATTTTGAAGCTAGCTTTCCGGTGGAATTAAGAGATGCCAACGGCAATCTGCTTATCCAGTATTACGCGCAAGCCCAAGGCGAGTGGATGACCGCCGACTTTGTGCCGTTTAAATCAATTTTGGAATTTACCAAACCAAGCACACCCACCGGCCAATTAATTTTAAGAAAAGATAATCCGTCTGGTTTGCCGGAACATGATGACCAACTGATTGTGCCAATTAAATTCTAGCTGACTATGAAACAAAAGCCATTGTTGGGTTTTTCTTTATCCAACTTTATTTTTTTTACCAATACCAAATTGGTTTTTATCTTGAAAAAATTAAAAGAAATCGCGCCCCAAGCCACGGCCGTGGAACTTTCACATCATTATCCTTTTACCGACATTCTTAAAAACGCTCAAGCCATTCAGCGCTATCAATACCGATCTTTTCATTTGCCCAAAAAGGGTTATGCCGCCTGCGTTAAAGCTCTTAATCGTTATCAGGATAAGTTAAAGCTTAACGCCCTGATTATGCATCCCTGCGATATCAAGGGCTGGTCCGGTTTAAAAAATTCCAAAATTCCCGTGCTGATTGAAAACATGGACAATCACAAAAAAAGCTTCCGCGCACCGGAAGAATTGGCTAAACTTTTTAAGAAACACGATTTTAATTTGTGTCTTGATTTAAACCATTTAAAAACCAATGGCTATAACCGCCAACAATGGCTGAAACAATTTTCCTCTAGAATAAAGCAGGTCCACTTGGCCGGCGTGGACCATGGCCATTACAAAACCTCAACCGGCATCAACGAAATGCGCCACGCTTTATGCTTGTTTGATCAGGAGATAGTTAAAAATTTAAACGTCAAGCAATATCCTGTTATTTTAGAAGGCGTTATGCCTCCCAACCGCTGGGATTTGGCCAAACAGGAGTTTGAGTTGGTCAGAAAAAGATTGCTTTAACCATCCGTGGAAATCCGTGTCCAATCAGTGCAATCGGTGTTATTGAATAAACCCGCCGGCCTGGCGTTCCCACAATTTTTTGTACAGGCCGTTTTTTTGTTTAAGCAATTGCTGATGAGTACCCTCTTCCACCACTTTGCCCTGATCTATAACCACAATCCGATCCATTTTCATGATGGTTGAAAGACGGTGAGCAATCACAATCACGGTTTTATCTTTCATTAAAGTATCCAGCGCTTCCTGAATCAAACGCTCCGACTCGCTATCCAAACTGGAAGTGGCCTCGTCCATCACCAAAATGGGGGCGTTTTTTAAAATGGCCCGGGCAATGGCCACGCGTTGGCGCTCGCCGCCCGAAAGCTTAATACCCCGTTCGCCCACATAGGTTTGATAGCCCTCGGAAAAACCACTAATAAAATCGTGGGCGTTGGCCTGCCCGGCCGCGCCAACCGCCTCTTCATCGGTTGCCTCGGGCCGGCCATATTTAATATTTTCCATTAAAGTACGGTGGAATAAAATAGGGTCTTGGGGAACCAAGGCGATATTTTGCCACAAACTATCCAATGTAACTTGGGAAAGTTTTTGCCCGTCAATTAAAATTTTGCCTTTTTCCAAATCGTAATTCCGTAACAGCAAATTAACCACGGTTGATTTACCCGCGCCCGAAGGCCCAATTAGGGCCACTCTTTCTTTGGGCTTGATAATTAAATTCAAATCGTCAATCACCCGCCGGGTTTGGTTGTAATTGAAAGTAACGGACTTAAATTCAATCGTTCCGTCAACAGCCGACAAATCCTTGGCCTTATGAACGTCCTTTATTTCATGAGGTGTTTCCAAAATTTCCGTCATTTCATTGGCGTCGGCCAAGTGCTCATAATAGTGCCGGATGATCCGGCCAAAGTTCCACAGACGATGAAAAATAGTCAGCAGATAGGCCTGAATCAAAACAAAATCGCCGATACTAACCAAACCCCGCTGCCACATTTTAACGGCAAAATAAAAAATGCCGATTTCCAAAAAAATCATTAAAATGCCCTGCACTGCCTCAAAGGCCGCGCCCAAGTTCCAGCAAAAAATTCTGATTTTTTTCAACCGGTTGTTAACCGAACCAAAAAAACTTTTTTCCCGTTCGTAGCCGTTAAACAATTTGATGTTCTGATGGTTGGTAATACTATCGGCCAACACCGCGGTAATCCGCGAATCGGCTTCGGTCCGCTGAAAATCGTACTTTAATTTATACAAACTGAAAAAATAATTAATGGTCAGGTAAATCGCCACCCAAACCAAAACAATCACGCCCAACAACCGATTGCGGACGGCCAAAATCACCGTTACAAAAACCACGTCCACAAAAATCGGTAAAAATTCAAAAATCAAAGTGTCAAAAATCTGTTCAAAGGAGCGTGAAAAACGGTTGGCCTTTTTAACCAGCGAACCCACAAAAGTATTATTGAAAAAATTTATGGAATGTTTATGGATGTAGGCAAAAGTGCTGTTGGCCAAATCCACCATAATAGTGTTTTGCAGATAACTTAAGCCAAAGGTGCCGATCCGCCAAAACACCCAGCCGATTAAATAAAAAGCCAGGGCTTTAACCAGTAGATCCACTAACAACGGCGCTTTGTCGGCCACTTCGCCGCTGCCCGCTAAAATATCAAAAAAATGCTTATAAAAAATCGGCACGATTAAATGCGCCGAGGAAGCCAAAATTACCGAAACCACAATCACGCCGCCCAACAGCGAGTAACGGCGGACGTGTTGCCAATAAATTTTAAATGTTTGTTTGGTAAAACTTTTGGGCATAATTGATGAAAAAACAGGGCTGTTCTGTCATAATTAACAGGCCCCTCGTATAATAAGACGTAAAATTAGCCCTTTTGTTACAAAAAACCTCTAAAATAAGAGGTTTTTGAGTACGGGGTAGCCCCTCCGACAGAAGAGCATGATTGGAAGTTACTCTATCCAGACGAGCCACTAGTTTCCTGGAGCCACTGAAGTTCATTACAACCTCTTCTTGACTTTCGGAGAAAAAGTTACGGCTGCGGGATGTTCGCAAGAGTTCGACTGATAAGCCGCCTCTAATGTGGAACTTCCTATCATCTTAATTGTATAGCTCCAATCCGCTTTTATCGGAGGGTACTTTAAGTATAGCAATCCCGTGATGGACTGGCAAGCTTTTTTTGATAAAAATAAGGTCTTTTACCTAGCTTTAGCCAATCACAAAAAATATATAAGCAAAATAGTTTAACTCAAACAATTTTTGGATACTATTTTTGAAAAGCTGAGCCTAATTTACTCTTTGGAATGCTTTCATCAACTACAGCGTCATTCTTTTCTTTGGATTCTTTGGATGGCGCATTTGATTCCGTACCTGATGGTTGAAAAGCTCCGCCAAGTTTAACTTCAATGGGTGTTACCGGCACTTGTTCCTTATTTTGTCGTTCTAAAGCTTCCCTACCTAAATCTGCTAAATGTAAAAGATCTTTGCCTTTTTTTTCCTCACCCTCAGTAGGGTTAAAAACTGGTCCTTGTTCTATTCCCATATTTTTATGTTACTTATTGGTTAAATTGAATATGTGAATTTAAATCATCCTCTTATTAACCCTTGATCGCGCCTTCAACCTGAAATTCTTTTCTGGACAAACCAAGGACAATAACGATAATTTCGAAAATATTCATGATAATATTATATCAAATCTTTTGGACTCAATAAAGGGTATAACTTGGCCAAATCCTGAATTGCTTTAAAAAAAACCCGATGTTATAATTTAAATAGAAAACTTAAAACCTTAAATAAAATGGCTAAAAAACCCTTATTACCATCCAAAGCCCTGGAAAATTTTGATATCAGTGAAATAAAACAAGGTAAATACTTTACCGAAGGGCGCTATGGCGGAAAACTAGGTGATAGAAAATGGGGACTAAAAGGACAATTGGCCGCGTATAAACGTACCGGCAGATTTAGTGAAACAAAAAATTTATCAAAAAAGAATGTTGATGAGATATACAGACTAATTTCCGAGCGACTTAAAAAGCATCAAAAGGCTCAATCAGCGATAATTACCAGAAAAGATAAAATTAAAATAAACGCCGAGGGATTAAAATTACGCAGAACAGCCGGAAGCGGTTTTACCAAAGTCGATCAAAAAGATTTAAAAAAAATTGTTTCAACATTGCAACAACAAAGTCAAAGCGCGGTGTTTAATGATAAAAAACCGGGGGCTGAAAAACTTGCCAAGGTCAGACAAAGCCGAGTTATGGATAGAATTTTAGAGAAAGAACATGAACCGAATATTTTAGAAAGCAAAGATCCTGTTAAACCCACAATTGCTATTAAACCCGCCCTTGCTTCTCCTCTGCCGCCAACTCATTCCCAAGCGGGTCAGTCATCGCCTGTTGTGATGGCGCCGACCAACTTTGCTCCCGGCCCAAACAGCGGTTCTCAAGAAGCCTATCAACCGCCCGCGCCGGCCGCTCCATTAACCGGCGAAACTAAACCAACATTTGAACCGCGGGACTTACAAATAGATTAAAGGATACCTTGGCTGATTTATTATCCGTGAAATCAATTTTTATCCGTGTAATCCGTGTTTAAAAAAAGACCGCCCACGTTATGTTGTGAGCGGCTGTTTTACTAACTCGGCTACTGCATGTTAATGGCGTCCGGATGATTGTAGTTAGCAACCTCAAAGAGTGAGCTTATCCACTGCTTTGAACGCAGACTGAGCGGGTTCGCTTCTGCAGATCGTCCGCCTCGGTAAAAAGCAACCGAACAGTCCGGTCGCTTTTTACCGAGGCGGACTGACCGAACATTGGCAATGGGCATACCGCCATCGACGAACGCGCGGGCCGGACGGTATTGGCTAGAAATGACCTCCAGATTAACATCCCCGGTAAAAGCGATGTCCAATGGATTGGGTATAGCGCCCCAGTATTCCTCGTCGAGGTTGATACCAGCCAGACGCAGACAATCGGAACTAAGAAACAGTCCATCTTGCCTACAGGCGTTGCGAGCTAAACCCCATGAACCGACCGCCGTCGCCACGACCATCCCGTCGCCTTTTAGCTCCAAACTGCCGCGGGCGCAGGCCAAACCGATGGTTAAATTCTGTCCAGAATCCCTTTCCACCCAGGCCTCATTTAAACCGAAGTGAATTGACTGCCCACGATCAGTTTGACAAACCGCTTGCAGTAATGGCAACTCTCTGACCACCAAAGGTCTGCCTACCAACCTTGAAAAATCATTCTCATGATTTAACAGGAATCCCTTGGAACCGGTATTGAGCCCAAGAAACGGCAATCCCATATCGCCGTACAGACCAACGGCCTTTAGCATTGCTCCGTCGCCGCCGAGACTAACAATAAGACTGGGGTTCTTGTTATCAATAAATGAGGCTAAACTACCAGCCAGCCGCGCCGATGCTTCATGCTCAGGATTAAAATGAAGCAACAAGCGTGGTTCATCCAAAACGATCCTTTCCATTTTTCTCTCCCTTGGAAAGATGTTGTGTTTGTTCTAAAATTTTACCGGCAAAATAATTTTGCCCTTAACATCTTAAAACAAGTTATACTGAAAAAGCCGCCTAGTTGGCGGCTTTTTAAATTTATCTTAGGCAATAAAATTAAAAAACCGTCAACCGATTGCGGCTAAACAAGACGTAAATAATTTTAATAATATTGACTGACATATTAGTAGTATAGCAAATCCTGAAAAATCGTCAAATTTAAATTAGCCTTTAAACTCGCTTTCGTAAACCATGTCGGTGCCGAGCTTGGCATAGCTGAACAATTCGTCATTGTTAAAGAAACGCTTGATTTCGCTCTCCGCCGTTTCTAAAGAATCAGAAGCGTGCACCAGATTCCAGTTGGTCATGGCCAAATCGCCACGAATGGTACCGGCATCGGCTTCCACGCCTTTGGTGGAACCGCAGATGATGCGCACGGCTTGAACAACTTCCGCGCCTTCCAACACCATCAGCAAGACGGGGGCGGACTTCATGAATTTTTTAAGGTTGCCAAAAAACGGCTTATCTTTGTGATGGGCGTAATGCTCTTCCAATTTTAAATCGTCCAGCTCCATCATTTTCATGCCCGCGATTTTAAGGCCTTTTTTTTCAAACCGGCCGACGATTTCGCCTACTAAGCTTCTTTGCAGGGTGTCGGGCTTCATGATAATTAATGTTCTTTCCATATTATTTATTTTAAATATTCTTTAACCTTATTAACAACTTCAATCGGCGTCAAGTTGGCTTTAACCAAATAACCGGCAGCGCCTAAAGTTTGCCCTTTTTTAATATCTTCATCCTGCCCCAGGTTGGTGAGCAAAATAACCGGCACGCTTTTTAATTTATCGTTTTCCTTGATTTTTTTTAACACGGAAAAACCGTCCAGCTTAGGCATAATAATATCCAATAAAATAATGTCGGGCTTAATCTCGCCGGCTAGCTGTAAGCCGGTTTCGCCGTCTAGGGCCTTGCGGATATCAAAACCTTCGTTTTTAAACTTGGTTTCGTACATGTTGGCCAGCATTTCCTCGTCTTCAATCAACAAAATGTTGTATTTTTTCTCGGTCATGGTTTTGTAAATATTAACTTAATTTATCCACATTATAACAGAATTTTAATATTTGACAAGGGCTTTTTGGTTAATCCACAATGATCTCCTGACCGTTAAAGGTGAGGGTTAAATCGCCATGTTGGTCGTTGCGATATATCTTAACGCCCTGGCGGGTTAAAAGGTTAATAACCCTAAAATCCGGCAGGCCGAATTTATTTTGCTGACCGACTTGAATGACGGCATATTTTGGGCTTACTTTAGCTAAAAATTTATGACCAGTAGCGGTATCACTGCCATGATGGCCGACTTTTAACAAATCAGCTTTAACCTCTTGGCCCGAAGCCAGCAGACCTGCTTCGCCGTCAATTTCCAAATCACCGGCAAACAAGGCCGAATTTTGTTGATAAATCATTTTAATAACAACCGAGGTGTTATTTAAATTACCCCCATTATCCGAGGCCTGCCATTCTCCTCCTTTTTCCGCGATAGTTTGGCCGTGATAATTTTTTAACGGGGCCATTACTAAAAATTCAACTTGGCCAAAAATTAGTTTTTGTCCGGCTTGGGCGTAAATTACTTCAGCTTGTTCTTGATTGACCAATTTGAGCCATTCGTTATAAGCGGAACTTTGATAAACAACGCCCGTGGTCAGGACACGCTTGACTTTATATCTCTCCAACACCGGAATCAAGCCGGTTAAATGATCGGCGTGCGGATGGGTTAACACCATCAGGTCAATAGTCCGATCGTAAAACGGCAGGGTCTGTCCAAGTTTTGACAAAAAAGAATTATCCGGCCCGCCGTCAATAACGATATTTTCATGGGTCGGGGTTCTGATTAGCATGCCGTCGCCTTGGCCGATGTTGAAAAAATAAATTTTCAATTCTAAACTTTGACTGCTTTGCCAAACGATGCTTGATAAAACCAAGAGCGAAGTTAATAGGCCGGTTAAAATTTTAATGGTTTTTTTCATCAGCGACGTATTTTAGATTTCCAAATTAGACCAGTTAAATGAAGCCAGCGCACTGGCAATATTAAGGATATAGCTTAAACCCAGCCAAACCGGCCAGGCAACCAGTTGCCCCAGCGGCAGCCAGATTAAGCCGAGAGTGACGGCAATAAACCCGAGCAGCATCATCATGGGAATGGAAGGCAGAACTAAAAGGTTAGCAAGCGGCGCGATGACTGACAGGCGGCCGAATTGCCACAAAATAAGGGGCGAGGTAAAAGCAATGGCCGATAAAGTGGTAGCCAATGATTCTCTGATGTTTAAGGGGTTGGGCAGCCATTTTAACCATTTGGACATGGTAGGCGAAAAATAAACCAAACCCAGAGTGGCTAAAAAAGACAGTTGAAACCCGGCGTCATAAATTAATACTTGAGGATTAAACAACAGCATGATTACGGCGGTAATAGCCAAAGTATTGGTTATTTTACCGGCCCGGCCCAACGTGGTGGACATTAAAACAATCGTACCCATCACGCCGGCTCTGATAATGGAAGCGGGAAAACCGGTAATAGCCACAAAAAAGGCAATGCCTAAAACAATCAAGCCAAATGCTCTTTGCCGGGAAAGGCCCAAGCCGATAAATAATGAAGTTAAAGCCACGGCGATAATAGTGATGTTATAACCGGAAACAGCGATGATGTGAGTAATGCCCGAGCGGGTAAAATCGTCTAACACATTTTGCGGCATCCCCTTTTTGGCGCCCCACAATAAACCGCCCAAAAACGCGGCTTGCGGTTCGGGCAGAATTTGCCCCGAAACCCAAATGAGTTTGGTTTTGATTTTTAAAATAGCTGACTTGATGATACTGCCGTGGTAATGGCCGGTTAACTTTAGCTGGCCGCGGTAGCAGACGGCATATATATTTTCCTTAGCCAAAAACTTATCGTACTTAAAATCCTCAATCGGCTGCGGCGCGGCCAGCTGGCAGTTTATTTCCAAAATATCGTTAAATTGATACTGCGGATATAACGGCGCGTTAACCAAAACCAGACCTTTGATTACTTTTGCCTGACCGTTAATAACAATTTTTTCGGCAGCAATTTTATATTTTATCTGATCGGTCCTCACGTCCGGCTCATCGCCTATAACTCCATTAAAAATAACTTTTTGCTCATTATAAAAAGCAATATGTCGCTCATTGATATTGGGAATTGACAATTGATAGCGGCTAACGCCTAAAACGAAAAACAACAAACATAGTCCGATCAACATCAAAAGCGACTTTATTCGACCAAAAATCAAAATAATGACGCCCAGTAATACCCAGCCGTAGATAATTTTCCAGTCAATAACAACAAACGACGCTAAACCAACGCCGGCAATAAATGACAGACACGAATATAAAACCAGCTGTGATTTTCTGAATTTCATAAATCGCTTTTCACAAAAAAACAGAGCCAAAAAAATCTTTGACCCTGTTATTTAAATTTTGCTAATTATTTTCTAAGACAGTCGATGTTCCAAATTGACAATTCTTTTTTTGTGATCGACTAACATGGCACCATGGTAACTAATACTTGATTCATGCCTGCCCGTGATATCCAAAACCAAATCAAACTTTTTATCCATCTGGACAATCACTTTTTCCAGATGATTTAACTGTTCATCGGTACGGTTGGCATCTTCTTTAATAGAGGTAAAAAAACCTCTTAACTCTGCGTCTTTCATATTCGCTTTTCTGGCTATTTTTAGTTTATGGCCTTATTAATAGTTATCCCCAAGTTTCTTAAGCTTGGTTGACCCATGCTGTTATAATAATTGAACGAAAAAATTTAGTCAACTTTATACCCGCCGTCAGACAAATCCTTGATTTTAATACCCCGTTTTTCCAACTGCTCACGAAGTTCATCGGACTTTTGATAGTCCTTATTTTGACGCGCTTGCTGACGTTCATCTATCAAACGTTGAACGTCAGAACTTATTTTTTTCGCAACCTTGTACTGATTCAAATTCAAGCCCAAAACTTTGTCAAATTCAATGATGGTTTGGCGTTTTTTTGATGAGGGTTTATCGGACTTTAATAATTCTTGAACCACGGCCAAAGAAGCGGATATATTTAAATCATCATTAATTGCCTGCGTAAATTTTCCAAGGCAAGTATCGCAAGCCTGCCCTGGTTTATCCAAAACGGAAATATCCCTGATTAAATTATCATAACCTGTTTGCGCCGCTTGCAGGGCCTCCCAGCTAAAATTGAGTTTTGACCGGTAATGGGCTTGCAAACAAAAATAACGATAAGCCAAAGGATTAATACCTTTATCTTTCAAACTCTGCATGGTAATAAAGTTGCCATCGGACTTAGCCATCTTATCATTATTGATGACCAAAAACTCTCCATGAACCCAAAATCTAACAACTTCTTTACCAAGCAAGCCCCAATTTTGCGCCCGCTCATTGGTATGATGAACCGGAATATGGTCAATGCCGCCGGTATGAATATCAAATTCCTTACCCAACGCCTTAATACTGATGGCCGAACATTCCAAATGCCAGCCCGGAAAACCAATTCCCCAAGGACTTTTCCATTCCATTTGCCTTTTTGAGCCGGCCGGAGAAAATTTCCATAAAGCAAAATCGGTCGGATTCTTTTTTTCATTATTAATTTCCACACGACTGCCTTCCTGTTGACCCGCCAAATTCAATTTAGCCAGACGCACGTAATCGGAATACTTGGAAGTATCAAAATATATTCCATCGGAAGTTTGATAAGTCAAACCCCTTTTTTCAAGTTTTTTAACAAAATCAATCTGTTCTTTAATTGTCTCGGTCGCTTTAATCCATTTATGCGGTTCCTGAATATTCAAATCCTTAAGATCCTGCCGAAATGTTTTGGTATAAAACTCGGCAATTTCCCAAACGCTTTTACCCTCCCTGGCCGAGCCCTTTTCCAGTTTATCCTCGCCGCTATCGGCATCAGAGGTTAAGTGGCCCACATCGGTAATGTTCATGACCTGTTTGACTTTATAGTCATTGAATTCCAAAACCCGACGCAAAATATCTTCAAAAAGATAAGTCCGCAAATTGCCGATATGCGCCCAGTTATAAACCGTTGGCCCGCAGGTATATAAACCCGCTTTCCCCTTTTTTATGGGGATAAATTCCTGCTTTTGCCGGGTTAGGGTGTTGTATAATTTAAGCTTATTCATGAGATAATTTTACCCAATTTGGCTTCTTAAGTAAACTTCAATAAAACTATCCAGCTCGCCGTTTAAAACAGCGTCGGGCTCGTGCTCTTCATAATCGGTCCGATGGTCTTTAACCATTTTGTAAGGATGCAGCACGTAAGAACGGATTTGATTGCCCCAAGCCGCTTCGGTCAGTTCCCCGCGGATGCGCATGCGCTCTTCTTCTTGCTGCGCTTCATAATACTTGGCTAATTTGCCCTGCAAAATTTTGAGGGCGGTTTCTCGGTTTTGCTGTTGACTGCGTTCATTTTGGCACGAAACTTTGATACCGGTGGGAATATGAGTCAGGCGGATAGCCGAATAAGTAGTATTGACCGACTGGCCGCCGTGGCCGGTGGCGGTATTGGCCTCTATCTTTAAGTCATCCGATTTAATCTCCAACTCCGAACCGACCGAAGAGTCCAATTCGGGCGTAACTTCCACCATGGCAAACGAAGTGTGTCGGGCATGGTCGGCGTCAAAGGGCGACAAACGGACTAAGCGATGCACACCCGATTCAGCTTTTAAAAAGCCGTACACAAAATCGCCGGAAATTTCCAGCATCACGCTTTTAATGCCCGCTTCATTGCCGCGCGACTCATTGATAATTTTAATTGGCCAGTTTTTATTTTCACAAAACCTTAAATACATTCTTTTGAGCATTTCCGCCCAATCCTGCGCTTCGGTGCCGCCGGCGCCGGCGTAAATGGTGAGCACGGCATTAGCGGAATCGTACTTGCCGTTTAAAACGGTTTTAATTTCCAATTGGCTAAATTGTTTTTCCAGTTTGTAAAACTGATCGGTAAGATCTTTGGTTAAACTAGCGGACTGCTCAACTTCATCTTCCTGCGACAAGGCCGATAAATCCTTGATTTCCTGTTCCAGATTTTGCCAGCCGCTGACTTCAGTTTTTAAATTAGCCGCCTGCTGGGAAACAAGGCGCGCCTGAACCTGATCCTGCCAAAAAGCAGGATCGCTCATTTTGGCTTCCAAATTGTTAATCTCATTTTGCTTGGAAACCAAATTAACCCGATTTATTAAATCCTGGATTTTACCGGCTAAAGCTTGAATTTTATCGGTTAATTCTTTCACTATGGTATTCTACCAAATCCACGGATAAAATGAAAACCCGCCCCGACTTTACGTCGGGGCGGGTTTATGGTTAATCGGAATATTATTTTTAAAAATGACTTACTTAGTGGGCTTATTGACTGTTATATAAATCCAAAATATTTTTATAGGAATTAATTGCTCCGCCGTTTTGCTGGATCAGCTTGATTAAATCTTCCTGCTTTAAATCGCCGTTCTGCAATAACTCTTCAACGCCCTTGGCTTGGGTATTTTCTTGCCTTTGATTAAACACGCCGGGAAAAATATTGCCGATAAAACCCTGCAGCAGGGGCGGCAAATAAATCACACCCAGCACCAGCATGGCCACGACCAAAAAAATCTTGACCCAGCTCATAATGATGCCGAGCATCATGTAATTTTTAACCTTTTTGGTCATTAAATAAATCTGCTTGGAATAAGCCAGATTCTGCTCCAGCATTTTTTTCATTTGTTCATCCGGCGGCGCGGCGTTGTAATTGGTCATAGATTGGAAATTAACTTTACGAATTTTATTTCCACCACATCTCTGGCTTTTAATTTAACCTGATTGAGTGGTTCGGTACGCAGTTGATTATTGACCCACAACAGCCAGCTGGCTCCGTTGGCGGTATTTTTAAGGCCGGCTAAAGAAAAATTTTTTAATTCCCCGCTCTGTTGATCAAGCTCAGCGATAAAATTAAAATTTGAATCCACTTGATTGATTTTTTCCAGGAGCTGATAAACGGTTTGGCCGTAATTTAACTGCTGATCCTGATAAACTGCTACGCGTCCTCCGCCTTGATCAACCATTAAACTGACTTTAATGGACGGATTGCGATTGATTATATTGCTAAAGCCGCCTTCCGGATTTAATATAGTTACGGTTTGTTCCTGACCGATAATTACTCCGGCAATCCAAATCACCACGGCCAAACAGATGGCAATAATTAATCTCGTGGTGGTATTAAAACGTTCCAGCATTTATTTTTTCTTAATAATCCTTAAACTCTTAACGGTTTTTTTAAGCAGGGCCGGCTTAAGCAAACTATTCAGTTCGTGCTGAAAGGTTTTTACATCTTCAAACGCCCGGTAAACGGAAGCGAATCTGATATAGGCCACCTTGTCAAAAAACTTCAGCCGTTTCATGACGATTTCGCCGATGGCCGCGCTGGTAATTTCGTCCTGCTTTCTTTTTTGAATATCGCGCTCCACGGTGCTGACCAATTTTTTAAAATCTTCCAGCGTATAGGGCCGTTTTTCCAAAGATTTTTTGAGGCCCGATTCCAGTTTGTCGCGCGAATACGGCTCTTTAACTCCGTTCCTTTTTACCACCAGCAGGTTGAGAATTTCCATCTGCTCGTAAGTGGAAAATCTGAACGAACATTTTTGGCATTCCCGCCGCCGTTTGATGGCAAAGCCGTCCTCGCTTAACCGCGAATCATTAACCTTGGTATCTTGAGCCAAACAAGCGGGACATTTCATAATTTTGTCTACTTTCCCATCTTCTTTCTTATGAAAGGCGGGATTTCCAGCTCTTCCTCTTCTTTGGATTGAGGGGGTAAATCAACTTTATTAGTATCCACGCTTTTGCCTTTTTTGGAAAAAATGCTTTTAGTTGCAAGATTGCTGGGCCGTTCCTCCATTGGCTGCTGCATAACCGGTTTGACCCCGCTAAACGGCCGATCTTCTTTTTGCATTCTTTCCACTTCGGATTCCGTTCTGATGCTAGGGCTAAAGCCAGTGGCAATAACCGTGATTTTAATTTCATCGCCCATGGCCTCGTCAATCACGGCGCCAAAAATTACTTTGGCGTTGGAATCAATGGCGGAAGTAATTACCTCGGCCGCTTCGTTTACTTCGTGCATGCTTAAATCAACCCCGCCGGTAATGGTAAACAACACGCCTTTGGCGCCTTTAATGGACAGTTCCAACAGCGGGCTTTCAATGGCGGCCCGGGCCGCTTCCACCGCGCGGTTCTCGCCACTGGCGCGGCCGATACCCATTAAAGCCGAGCCAGCATCTTTCATAATCGCTTTAACGTCGGCAAAGTCCACGTTAACCAAGCCGGGAATGGTGATAATTTCGGAAATGCCCTGCACGCCCTGTTTTAAAACCTCGTCCACGATGGCAAAGGCGTCTAATAGTGAAGTTTTTTTATCAATCACTTGCAATAAACGGTCATTGGGAATTGTAATAATCGTGTCCACTTTATCAATCAATTTATCCAAACCGCGTTCGGCAATACTACGCCGTTGCGCGCCTTCAAAACTGAACGGCCGGGTAACCACCGCGATAGTTAAAGCACCCAGCTCCCGGGCCGTAGCCGCGATAATCGGCGCCGCGCCCGTGCCCGTGCCTCCGCCCAAACCGCAAGTGATAAAAACCATGTCCGCGCCTTCCAAAGCCGATCTGATTTCTTCCTCGTCCTCTTCAGCCGATTGCGCGCCCTGCTCCGGATCCATGCCCGCGCCCAAGCCCCGGGTGGTGCTTTTGCCGATATGAACTTTTCTGGAGGCACTATTGCTGTTTAACGCCTGCGCGTCGGTGTTAACCGCGATAAAATCCACGCCCCGGATTTTGGAACGAATCATCCGGTTAATGGCGGAACCGCCGGAACCGCCCACGCCCATAACCTTGATTTTGGCAAAGGTTTCCAGCTCGGGCTTAACCTCCATTGGCTTTGATTTGATATTCATAATAATTTTTTACTTATGTGTTTACTTGATTTGATAATTCCAAATGGTTTCCAATTCGGGATTCCAAAGGGGCTTTGCTCCTTTGGTCAAGCCCGCCGAATCGGCGGGCGCGAAGTCTTCGGGGTCCCTAAGAGCAGGCGAGCCAAAGGCGAGCGGGTCTTGGGGTGTTTTATGGCAATAATGATTTAAACCAGCCCTTCATTTTATCAACCACCTGATCCACCGAAGAAAAACTGGGCAAATTAAGGCGGCCTTTACCACTACCTGTTGCGCGGGCGCCTTGAGTGCCCCAGATAGCCAAACCAACAGCCGTGGCATAAGCCGGGTCATTAACTTTATCAATAGCATTATTTTCCAAACCCAAAGGCAAGCCGGCAAACACCGGTAATTTTAATTTGGCTTTACCTAGTTCCAACAGGCCGGGCAGTTTGGCGCCGCCGCCGGTTAAAACCACGCCCGAAGGCAATAAGCCGGAACGGTTGATTTTTTTTAGTTCCTTGTCAATCAAAGAAAAAATTTCTTCGCATCTGGCCTGAACAATTTCAGCCACCTGTTTTAAGGGAATCATGGTTCGCTCCTGTTCATTGACTGAAAATTTAGCCAGGTCCACTTCGTCGCGCTTGTTGACTTTATCCGCGTCGGCCTGGGCAACTTCCAATTTTAAAGTTTCGGCAGTTTCCATGGCGATCCTTAAACAGATCGCCAAATCAGCGGTAATGTGGTTGGAACCGATCGGTAAAACCGCGGTATGCAAAACATCGCCTTCTTCGTAAACAATTAAACTGGTGGTTTGAGCGCCCAAGCTGACCAAGGCCACGCCTAACTCTTTTTGCTTTTTAACCAGCGTGCTTTCAGCCGCCGCTAAAATACCAAAAACCAAATCGTCAATATCAACCCCGGTGCGGTAAACACATTTGGTCAGGTTTTTAACCTGCGAAGACAAGCCCATGATAATCTGGGTGGCCACTTCCAAGCGGATACCGTTCATGCCCACCGGATCTTTAACGCCGGCCTGCCCGTCAATGGTAAAATCTTTAGGAATAACATGCAAAATTTCGTAATTAGCAGGCGTGGCCACGGCTTGAGCCGCTTCAATGGCTCTATCCACGTCTTCATCGGTAATTTCCTTATCGGCTTTGGCCACGGCCACAACTCCGGTTGAGGCCAGAGTTTTAATGTGCGTACCGGAAATGCCCACTACCGCCCGCTCCACGGGCAGGCCGGTCATTCTTTCCGACTGCTCCAAACACTGGGAAATGGAAGAAACCAAATCCTCGATGTTTGTGACCATGCCTTTAGCCATGCCTTCGGCCGGCTGTTCGCTGGCGCCAATAATCTGCCAAGAACCATCAGAAGAACTTTGCAAAACAACCGCCCTGATTGAACTGGAGCCGATATCCAAACCGGTAATAATGTGAGGTTGAGCCATCTAACTTAAAATTACGAGATAAACTTTAATCCCGACTGTTTATGATCTTATTAATTTTCGCTTTTGCTATACCTAATTATACTTCGTGTAATTACTCGTTCGATTGAAAAGAAAGCAAGCTTTCTTTTCTCTCTCACTCCTAATTATAATAAAAAAAACCAATTAAGGCAATGAAAAAACTTTTCCACATTTGAACAATAAAACTGTTCAGTCGTCAAGTTTGAATAAACCGCCTTTAGCCCAGCACTTTATCGACCAACCGAGCCATTTCTGCCGCTCCCCGATCGGTTTCATCTTCAAAACCCAACAAATGCAACAAGCCGTGAACGAAGAGGATGGATAATTCTCGTTTTACGGAATGTTGATGTTCTTTGGCCTGGCTGTTTGCTTTGGAGTAACAAATCATCAGCTCGTTTAAGCCCTCAAAAGACAATACATCCGTAGCTTTATTTTTATTACGGTAACGGCGATTGACTTGCCTGATGGCGGCCGGAGCAACGACTGCCAAAGATACCGTCATGGGCCGGCGGATTTTTAACATTGTCAGGGTGGCGTTACCCAGTTGTTTAAAAAGCGCCTCGTACTTAAAGGGCGCTTTGACTAAATTATTGATTTCCAAATTAAAAACCGCCATAAGCCGAAGTTTATTCCGTCTTGGGTTCGATAAAAATGAAGCTCTTTAAGAACAACTGATAAGTGGTGTAAAAATTCATTTGCTGTTGGTTGCCGGTATCGTAAACCAAAACGTAAATACTGGAACCCACCGCCAGATAGGTATTTAAGCCGTCGGGCGTTTGAATGGCCGGCAAGCCGCCTACCAGCACGCTTTTGAGAGCGGCGGCGTCAGCCGATTTGTTTTTATCCAAATACCAGTTTTTAGCCGAAAGACCCAAAGGATTTTCCTGAACTATCACTTCAATAAATTCGCCGGTGTTGGAAGTAAAAATCACTTCGCTGTTTTGGATGTTTAAAGACCGGGCCGGCCAGGGCACGGGATAAAAAACCGAATAATTATAACTGGGATTTTGGTAAATCCCAATCAGGCCGGAATCAACCAAGCGCCCATCGCCCTTGGGATTGAAAAAATTCAAAATTTCCGAGGCGTCCACATAGCCGTCATTATCGGTATCGGCTTTGGCCGAATCGGTCTGAAAAATATTCTCTTCAATGTCGGTCAGCTGGTCGCCGTCAGAATCCTGACCTTTAGCCGGAGTTTGCGGAACGGTTGGCGTGCTTGGCAAATCCGTGCCGGGGTTTTCATCGGAAACTTCTTCGTTGGTCTGTTCTTCCAGCTGACTGGCGGGGAAAATGACTTCGGCCGTGGCCACGTAATCTCCCGCGGCCAATTTAAGCGTTCCCCAAACAGCATCAGCTTCTAAAGCAAAGGCCAGAAGATACCCTTTTTGCTCGGCCGTGGACGAATAAAGATAACTCTGCCCGCCCGGTTCGGGATTAGTTGGCAAAACTTCCATAAAAGGCCCGACTAAATTGCTTAAGGAATTAGGAAAAACCTGGTAAGTGCCGGCGTAAAGATTTAAGGCACTGCGGATATCGCCAATATCATTAAGGCGCTTGGCATCACGGGATGAGGCCGTGCTTAAAGTATCATTAGAGTTGGTATTGGCGTTATTATTGCTATTGTTGTTATCATTGCTATTGTCATTAACGTTTTCATTGGCATTAGTGTTAATAACCGGCAATTCCACAATCGGCATTGGCTCGGACTGTTTGTTTAAAAACCAAATCACGCCGGCAATAACGCCGCCTAAAGCCAAAAAAATAACAATACCCAACACCAGCCAGTTAAGGCGCTTGCCCTGCGGCGGCTGCATGGAATTTTGCCGAAACTGATCGGGCATGGTATGGATATCGCCGTCCGCTTCTTCCGCTGGCAGATCGGGGAGTTCAGAATTTTCTTTGGGTGTAAACATTAAGTGAATTTAAGTTGCTGATCATTAAAAATTAGCTTCCAATAAAGTGCCGGCCCCTTTGGGATTGTAGCCGCTGTTAACTTCAGCGCCGTCCAAATAACCGTCTCCGTCGGAATCAGGGTTTAAAGGATCCGTTAGGTATACCTTGACTTCCTCGCGATCCGATAACCCATCGTTGTCGCTATCGGGTTCCATGGGATTGGTGCCCAGATTATTTTCTTCCTGATCGCTTAAGCCGTCTTTATCCGAATCCATGGCCGGCTCGGGCTGGTTGGAATTGGCATTGCTGTCCGCGGAATCTTCCGGACTGGGCAAAATCAAATTGTCATTGACGTTTTGATTATCGTTGGAATTCTGATTCTGATTATTATCAACGGTATCGTTAGCGTTAGCGTTATTATTGCCGAAATTAATAACATCATCCTGAAACTGGCGGTTGACCTCGGCCGGAGATAGACTGTTAATATTAAATTGAGGCAAATTTACGGCCGGATCGGCAAAAAACTTGGCATAAGCAAAATAGCCGCCCACTGCCAAAATAACGATTAACACCGCCAAACCCACCCAAAAAAACTTTTTATTGCCGCCGGACTCATCTTCCAAATCATCCGGTAACTGCATTAAAGGTTCGGGCAAAACCGGATTAACCGGCGTATTAGCAACCCCGGACTGTTGCTGGGCATTTTGATTTAAGGAAACCGGTCTGGCGGCCTGATCAGTTTCGGCAAAAATATCCTCCATGCCCTGACCTTGAGGTGCTGAAGGCCCGCCTGCCGGCGAGGCAGGCGTAAAAGATCCGCCTTGCGGCGAAGCGGGCGCGCTTGGCTTTTGAGCCATTGATTCGCTTAAATTAATGCCGTCAACCAAGTTGGGTGCCGCGGGGTTGGGTTTTGGATCAAACATACGATTAAATAAAAATTTTAAAATTTATTGC
Organism: Candidatus Komeilibacteria bacterium; assembly: GCA_030688315.1. Lineage (GTDB taxonomy): Bacteria > Patescibacteriota > Patescibacteriia > UBA1558 > UBA10009 > JAUYIT01. Next base: position 57,824 of record JAUYIT010000027.1, read on the forward strand.
CTTTATTATACAACAATTTTCCAATTTAAGGAATGTAGACCTGGAAATCATCATACCAGCTAGTAGAACAATCACCCCAAACCGCCACGCCAAAAGTCCGGCCGTTTAAGGCATTGTCATTATCAGTTGCATTATGCCAATCAGCCACGGCCGGCATGGCCTCGCCATCCTGCCAGTCAATGTATTTAATGTTTGCCCTGTTGCCGCTGTGGCTTATTTTCATGGCTAGCCAGTACCAGGTTTCGGACGGCACTAATGACGGTTGGTTCTCAACAACTGGACTAAATTGATCTAAGACGCTCATAACTCCGTCAGTGCCCGAGTGCTCGTCCATGCGGTTGACTTTAACCAAACTCAAACGATGTTGATTGTTAATGTTAGGCCATAAAGCGTAAGCGGATTCCTGCCCGGCATTTTGGGCGTTGTAATCATAATTGCCTAAAATTAAAGTGTTGGGATTACCCTGTTTGATTTTAATTCTGGACACAATCGTCACGTTCTGGTTTTGATTTTGCACATCAAAAACCGGCGGCACCAAGGCCTTAAGAAACCATCTATCACTGCTACCACACTGCGGATCTCCGTCGCTCGGATTTGCGCCCTGCAAAGTAAAAGGGTTATTATCATCGTTTAACTGCACGATCGACCAGACGGCGGGTTCAAAATTGCCGTGCTCTCTGGCTAACCAACTTTCGCCCGTGGGCACGGAATAAACTCCCGCGTCGTCAAAATTATCCAAAAAGATTCTTTGGCCCAAATCAAAGCCGGAACAATCAGCGCGGCAGTAATTTCCATTTCCGTTGTTAGGGCCATCATCACAGGCCTCGCCTACTTCAATCACATCATTGCCGCATTCAGCACTGGCAACGCAAACATCGCCTTCACGATGATAACCATCATTACAATTAAATGAACAGCCCCAACCACCTCTAACAGCGGAACAAACGGCTGAGCTATGAGCGGGTTGAGGACAACGATGACCGCACCTGCCGCAATGGTTGATGTCATAGGCAATGTTAGTTTCACAGCCGTTAGCCACACTGCCGCCATCAATACAGGCGTCATATCCATCTAAACAACGTAATAATTGACAGCTGTTAGCACAATAATTGTTTTGCGAAACACCGATTTGTCCATCGCATAATTCTTCCGGCTGTTTATACCCGTCGCCACAACGGCCATAATATGCACCGCCAGAATCACAACTGACCCCGCAGGTGTTGTTGTTGCAGCTGGGAGTACTGCCATCCTGGCAGCTCCAGCCATTGGCATTGCCATCGCATTGTTCGCCGTAAAATGACTGCACAATGTTATCACCGCACCAACCGCCGATATCGCGGCAACTGGCGCTGCAAGCGTATTGATTGTCTCGGTCACTACCGTTGATAACGCCGTTAGAAAAACCGTCAGCACCGGCTTCGGCGGAAATATCGCATTGTTCAGCTGGGCTGATTTGATAGTCCCAATCAGCGCTGTTTAAAATCCCGTCGCCGCAATAACCGCCGCAACGCTGACCAATGGACAAATTATCCCAATCATCGCCGTAATTATCAGGGTTGACCCAGGTGCATTCGCCGAATTTGGAACCGACCGCTTCACAACCCAAATAACGCGGCGTGTACCATCTGGCTCCGGCCGGACAGTAATTATTGCTCATGCCCGGTTCGCACTGCTCATTGCCGTTAACCACGCCGTCGCCGCAACGCGCGCCGATCGGCTGGGTATTGCAACCCAAAACGCCGGCCGTACTTAAACGAAAATGCGGATTAAACCGATTAGCTTGATCTTGATCGCTTAGCCAAGTGGCGGTGGTTTCCATTTTGGCGGCTAATAGATAATTGTTATTGCCGATGGTTTCATAAGAATAAAAATAGGAATCGGCATCGCAGGCAAAAGCGCCCCGGCTTTGGTTGGCATCAGGGTTCCAACAAGTTTGGCGGTCATAGCCGCAATTACCGCCCTGCGTTTGAATTGTTGCCTGATCAACATAAAAGGTGGCGGCGCCTTCGTGGGAACGGATAAAGATAAAATTATTACTGCCGTTAGCTCCGCCGCCAACAGCCGGATTGGTAACCAAACGGTTCTTGAGCAAAACCCAGCCGGTCACGTCAGGCGGGGTCAGCCATTCATTGCCGTAATCATTGCCGTCAAAGGTTAAATGAGCGCGGCCGGAAACAACATAAACCCAGGCACTTAGTTCATAAGTTGTGTTAGGTAATAAGCTGATTGGCTGAACAATGCCGGTTTGAGCGTTTCTGGACAAAATCCCGAGTGAAGCGCTGCCTTCTTTAACAAAACTCCTGTTGGTATTATGCGAAACGCCAAGCCCCGCGCGCTCCAAAGTCAAACGCCAGCCGCTTTCATCGTTAAGACCGGGATCCCCGGCGGCAGCTGGGCCTGCCAGATCATTAGGATCTTCAAAGCCGGCATTAACCAGTTCCGGTTCCGTACAAACTACACACTTATTAAACTTATTAATCGGATCAACCGGCAAACTGGCGGACAATGCCGGAGCTAAGGTTTGGTTCCAAGAAGGCCACTTGCTGTTACTGCGGCCGCTTAAAAAGGAACCAGCGGTTAAAGCAGGCACGGCACCGTTGTGGCCGGCCTGATAAGCTTCCACGGTTTGGGTAACCGCGGTCAAATCGGCCAACCGCTTAACGTCGCGCCGTAATTTTTCCTTTAAATCGGGATTATCAATGTTGCTGTTAAACTGCCATTTAGCCATCAGCCGTTTAACTATTTCCATGGTTTTAGGGCTGGCGTTTTGATTGTATGACAAAAGATAAATATTAGTGTAAGCGTTATTGATTCTATTAACGCGATAACCAACATTAATCACCCTAAAATCATTGGCGTTAAAATTAGGAACAACAACATTTAAATCGCCGGCCAAATCATCAGCGTTTGCTTGTAAAGCATCTAGCTGTTTTTCAAAATCCGTCAAATCACTGGTTTGCAGGCCATTACTTAGGCCTTGGTTAAAATTATTAAAATCAGCGATAAAACGATCGGCCTGTTGACCGGTAATTTGCAGGCGGTTCAGTTCGTTTAACAAATTCTGCAAATCGGTTTGGCCGTTAACCAAGCCCTGATAGCGCGTTAAATCGGCCGCCAAGTTTGCCAGCTGTGCTTCGTAAGCGTTAAGTTCTTGGGGGCTAACGCCCTCTTGGACCAGCGCCGCGCGATTGTAATCAGCGCGGGCTTGATTTAAATCCGCCTGCGCGCCGGCCAAATCCGCCGGCCTAAACCCTTCATTGGCAAAACGATTGGCTACAACATTAAAGTTCTGAAAATTTTGCTGGAAAGCGGCCACGGGCGGCGTACCGGGCGGCGCCACGGCGGCCAAAATATTATTGACGCTTAAATCAGCTAAAACATTTTTTAACCCTTGCCAAAGATTGGCCAGCCAGCCGTCAGCTTTGACGAAAACAGGATTATTATCGGAATTATAAGACAAACTGCCCTGCGGGACATTGGCCGCGGCCACGTAAACGGTGCGTCCATCTTGAATGGCTTCATAACCGTCCACCTCCGTGTTGGAGGGGTTACCCTGGACAGCGGCATTAATATTTTTTTGATACCAAGCCCGCGGATTAAGATGTAGATTATTTTTATAAACTCTTAAGCCCAAAACATCGCCGGTGGTGGGCACGGGAATCAAGTATTCGCGGAGCAGATCGTCTTTGGCCGGATCATTATCAGAGCTGATATCAAGGGGCTGGGGTTCAAACAAAGCCGGCAAATCGTCCATAGTTCCGGCGCCGCCGGCATCGCGGCAGTAGCTTAAAGAAAAGTTGTAAGTGGGATCAATAAATTTGTAATCTGGATTGAGATCTCCCGTGATGGGGTTCCAACGGTTTTCACAAATATCCACAATGGCTTTGGCTGATGCGGATAAAGCGGGTTTTTGATAAACAGCCGGAAAGACGGCGCTGGCAATAATATTTGACTGGCCGTTTTTATTTTGCGCCTTTACCACCATAAAGCCGGGTCCGCTTTGATCCAAAGCAGCCACGCTTTGATTGGAGGTTTGCCACTGCCAGTTCCATTCATAAACGCCGGCAATAGCGGCCAGTTGCTCGCCCGTTTGGCTAAAACCACTGGCTGTGTACTTTTTATCGCCATCATAAATTGTGTCAAATTTTTCAGCGTTTTCGCCTTCAACATTATTGTCCGTTTCATTATCAAAACTGGTGGTAAAGGTCCAATCCTTTTGACCGGACTCCTGATCGGCCGCCACGGTTACAAAATCCAAATCGCAAACATCGGGGCCGGTTCGGAAAGAATAACTGAAATTGCCGGCCAGGGGCTGGCCGTTAACCGCTTTAACGCCGTTCTCGCCACCCACAACAGTTGCTCTCACGGTTGAAACTACCGGCAACGCTTGGGTTAAGGAAAAATACACCTGGCTTTGTCCGCCCGCGTGTTCTTCCAGCCATTGGCCCGCTACAGGACACCAATACGCAACCGCTTGCGCCCGGTTGAACAAGCTGTTCCAGAGGGAACTAAAAATTTTGCCGGCCAGATTATTAAGCCATTGGCCGATCAAGTTATCGGCTGACAGCCAATTGCCTGAATTTTGATGATAAACCACTTCTTCGCGGCAGCCAGCGGGCTGGCTGGCGGCCTCCACCTGATATTCCAACTGGAAATTATTTTGTTTAACCGTATCTTTATTTAGTAACTTATCAAAATCAACTTTAACCATGGCGTTGCGGCAAACGCTTTGGGCTCCGTCCTGCGGCACAACACCGGTAATAGCCGGACCGTTTAAAATGTCGTTAACCCTAATTGAGGCCGTGCCGGGAGGAGCGTTGCCGATAATGGCGGCGATAACGGTTTCGCCCTCACCAATGCCCCGTGATTGAGCCCGGGAAGTATCGCCCTCGCTAAAATCAACCGTGGCAATGTTGGCGTTGGCTGTGCGCCAATTTTCAATGGGATCAGACAATAACTCGCCTTCAGCCGAAACTGCGTAAGCCGACCATTCCTGCCAGGTGCCGATATTAATGGTCGCGCTTGCGGGCGTCACTTCAATGGCGGCCACTTCGCACCTGTTTTGACCCACGGTAAATGACCAAGAACAAGCGGCAGTGCCGGCATCCCAAATCATCCCCTGCCCGCAACCGCGTTGGGCTAGTTCTTCTTCATCCGCCGTTTTAATGCCCTCGGCATTGCCGCGGATTTTGATTTCATAGCGGGTCTGTTGTTTCCAAAGGTTATTATTTTCTTGGGGCAATAAACTGATGATGGTTTTATCCTGATTAAAACTGATGTCGGTTAAAACCGCGCAACCCGCCTCGGGACAATCGTTGCCATGTTCAACCACTATAAAATTGGCCGGGGTGATTAAGTCCTGATTTATACCGAGATTAAAGCGGACTTGGCCAAGCGCGTTTTGGCAAACATTTTCACCGCTCGGGTGATGTTGGGTAATGGTCAGATAAATATCTTCGCCCTGACTGACTGTCAGCTTGCCATTGTTACCGGTGTTTTCCTCGCCCAAGGCCTGCGCCCTAATTTTGGTTTCGCCGATTTCTTTGGCCAGCGCGCTGTTTTGATGGTTATTACTTTGGCCGACCTCGGCCACGGTTTCGTTTTCAGATAGCCATGACCAACGCAGATCATTAGGTTCTTTAAGCAACTGGCAGGATTCTCGGTCAACTGTTTCGGCTGAATAATTCTGGCTTTCTTGCGGTTGCAAAATGGCAGTACCCGGAATAACCAGCACGGTGTTAAACTGACACAGCTCGTTCCCGCTTTGGGTTTTAAACTGCCAGCTTCTGGCGCCAATAAACTGTCCGCCGTCAACATTGGCCAAATTATTATTTAAACTGACCTCATACCAAGTGTTGGGCAAAAGATTTTGCTCTGACTCAAAGATCACGCCGCGCAAACCGTTACGGCCGCCGGCTTCATAATATATTCCCCCAGCCATAGTAACAGCCACGGTTTGATTGTTGCCCCGTTGCTTTAAAGTTAAGGCATCGGCCGCCAGCAAGCCATCGGTTATAATCGAGTTGAACTGCACCGCGATTTTGGCATTAAGGCAGGCGTTTTGGTAAGAAGGATAGGGCGAGGGGCTTTGCGGCTGAATGGAGCACGACTGGCTGAATAAAATGCCAAAATCGCGGGGCACAATTTCCACTTGCGCCGTGCCTTGTCCGCTCTGGCCCTCATCGTTGCTGGCTTGAGCCGTAATATTAACCGGACTTTGCGTGATTGCCTTAGCCGTCATCAAACTTTGGTTAACGCGGGATTCCGTGTCAATTTCCGCCTGATTTGGATTGGAAGAATTCCATGACCAGCTAAATGTATCCGGACAAATATTGCAGTTTTCGGCGTTATAAGGATAACCGCTATATGTTACCTCATCATTTAAATACACCGGATTGTTGTTTCTGATCAATCGCTGATTGGGGTTTACGCTGACAGCGTTAATTTGGCAAACTTCATTATTATCTCTAGTTTTAAAAAACCAAACATACGGCTCGGCCATGGCCAAATTTTCTTGCTCGCTTCTTAAATCACCTAAGGTAACTTGATACCAAGTTGAAGGTTGCAAAGCCGAAGACAAACTTAAAACAAAATATTCACCGCTGTTGCCTTGGCCGAATTCAAATTCGCCATCAATATTTTGAACTTGGGCGCAGTTCCCGGGCGTTTCACCGTTGCCGCATGACTTAACAACCACCGTTGAACCAAGATCAAACGATGCGTTGTTCATGTCGGTATTAAAGGTGGCGGAAATTTGAGTATTAACAAAATTATTCAAACTGTTTTTAAGCGGTGTGGGTGAAGCTAGCCCTAATTGACACGATTGGCTTTCCACCACTTCGGGCACCACGCAGTTTTCACAAGTGGTAAACTGCCATTGATAATATGAATCGGGTGATTCTTCTTCTCCGCCTGCTCCGCCGGTCACTGAAAAATCCAAACTATTGCTTTGCAACTCGTTATTAATAACTACTTTAACCGGGCCGGAGCGGGCGCCCTCGGGCACGGGCACGTTGTTAAAATGCTGGTTCTGATTATCGGGCCGGGCGTTTAAATTCTGCTCGCCCAGTTTTAAAGTTCCACCATTAAAATACTCGCCGGCCACTTCAAAGGTGGATCCAACTTGGCCTTCGCGCGGATATAAACTGCAAATGCCCGGTGCCAGATCGGCTTCGGCCTGATAATCAAAGGACTGGTCAGTGGTATCCTGCCGGCCGTCAGCTCTTTGCACCATAATGGTGCCATCAGCCGCGCCTTCAGGGACTTTAACAATAATATGATCGTCCTGCCAAAAACTGCTATCAGCGCGGCACTCCACCGGAAAATCAAAAGTACCTTCAACATTATCAGTAAAAATAACTTTGCTTTGACCTTCCTGATATTGGCCGAAATCGGAACCGTAAATATTAACGTACTGGCCAACGTTGCCGTTCTTAGGTTCAAAATCAACGATGTTGGGATAATTATTTTCCGGCAAAACCGTAATGGCCAAAGCGTTGCTATCTTGTCCGTCAATCCTGACCCTAACCGAAGTTTGACCCGGATTTAAATTAGGCAAATTTGCCGAAACAAAGGCGCGACCCTCTACCGCCCGCCACACCGGACCCGCGGCAGCAAGATTTTGCTCCGCCCGGCCAAAATAAACACTCTTTTCCTGATTGGGATCGTTAATGTTGCCAAACTGATAGCCGACCAAGGTAAAATTTGCGCCGGGCGGATTCTGGTCGGGCACCAACATGCAAATACCCGGACGTTCAATGTCATTGACCGAAAAATCAACCCTGTTGCTGGTTAAATTCTGGCTGGTGATCACGCTTAATTGAGTATTGCCTAAATCCAATTCAATCGGCAATTCCAAAATAATTTGCGTATCGGTCCAGCTGGCCTGGCAAAATCTGGGCAAGCGACCCTCAACATCGCCGATAAAAATTTGGCCGGGAGTATTGCCAAAACCGCGGCCGCTAATGGTGACCCAGTTGCCTTTGGCGCCATTATCCGGGCTAACCGCCATAATTCTGGGCGGTTGTTGGCACAAGCAGGAATCAACATTGCAAACATTGGAAGCGCAGATTTGATTGTCAGCGTCAGTACAGCGATTCTCGATAACTTCGCCGCAAGGGTCGCCTGCGCAGGCGCCGCAAGCACCACCGCAATCTACGCCGGTTTCTTCAAAGTTTTCGTCTTGAATATTATTAAAACAGTGCGCCGGCCTGATTAACACGCTAGCCCGCCCTAAGGCGGACTCATGGCCGGCCGCGTCATAAGCGCGGGTAGTTAGTTCAAAAGCTTGGGGCTGAAGATTGTTAGTGGGCCATTCCGTCTGCGCCAAAAATTCCAGGGGCGTATCTTGGCCCGCTTCATTGGTATTTAAAAAATTGCCGGCCACAAAAAAATCAACTGAAGTAAGCCCGCCGTCATCGGTGGCTTGAGCGAATAAATTATAAACTTCATCAAGCGAAAAAATCGCCCGGCCGGTTAAATCAAAATGCTGGCCGGCGCGGTTAACTGCTTCAGTAAAATCCACCGAGGGATTTTGGGTATCCACCAAACCGCCGACCCTGAATTCCCCCACGCAACTATTGCCATTACAGGTCACGGCCAGCCCGCCCACGCTTCTTAAGGAAACACCGGCCTCGGATAAAACCGTGACGCGGTAAAGATTTAGGTCAGCGTTGTTTTCATCATAACCAAAGCAGAACAATCGCTCATTGGGTTCCGGACAATTGGTTTGCGGCGTAAATTTAACCCGTTGCTGATTATTAGGATCAATGGTCAAAGTTCCGGCTACTCTTTCAAACCCGCCCTGGCCGTTGGCGCGTTCAACTCTAATACCTTCCTGATTTGTTAATACATTATTTTCGTCGATTAAAGCGGGATTAATAACTTGGCTAAAGCTGATTTGAGGGACAACATTTCTGATTCTTTGCTGGCCACGGGGCAGAATGCTGGTCACCCTAAACTGACGTTGAAGATCGGGAATGTCGGGGTCACCCGGCCCGCCTGGCCCGCCAGGCACGCCGGTGGCGCTGCTTAAACGGCTGATTATAAAAGCGGTAATAGCGTAGGCCGATAAAATAACAGCCAGGCCAATCACGGCATTAGTCATGATTTTTTTGGCGTCGGCGATTTTGTCTTCTTCGCCGCCCGCCGTCATCCATAAAAAACCGGCGTAGATGATTAAACCCGTGGCAATCACGCCTAAAAACCCGAGAAAAATATTAATGATTAATGCGATGGTGTCCTTGAGTCCGCGCGTGCCTAAATTAACACTAGTCAAATCATTAACGCCGTAATTATCAATATTTTGCGCCAAAACCGCTGACGGGGCGATTACAACAACCGCGCTAATAAACAGCAGGAAGATAAGTATTAATTTGGTTTTGCGTTTTATAAACATTTATCTTTTTGTCATTGCTTCGTCGCCCGCCGATTCGGCGGGCTCCTGGCAATGACGTTACTGGCAGTTAGGACTAACCTGCCCATCATCGCACGGGCCAACGGCCGGATTCAAACAATTTTGATACATGTCCTGGATGCCGGCGGTCAGGCGCGGATTATAAACCGTTAACGGATTCAAATAAGGCGAGTAAGTCCTGATTACAGCCGTTGTTGCCCGATCAACATTTTGCTTGTAAACATTAAAACCGCCTTCCGGATAGCAAGTTAGGTCATCAGGAAATTCCGCCCCGTCGCAGGCGAATTTATAAACGGTATAGTTATCGCTGTTAACGGTGGAAGAGCGCAACAGTTCGCTAAAGCGCGCGTTGATCCGGCTGTTTTTGGGCACAGTGTCGGAACCCTGCTCCGGAGTGATACTTCTAACGGTTGGGGGCGTTAAATCCAGTTCATCGGTGGTATTAAAAGAAGAAGTGTAATTATCGTCGGGCTGGCCTTGAGCCGCGCCGTTAGCGTTGCCGTCCAAAGAATTGCCCGCGGCATCGGTAATACCCGATAACGGATCAAGCGTTTCGTTGTTGTTGACAATGGCGGCCTTAGCCAAAATAGCCAGCAGTTCGCTGCCCGGCAAACATTTGGGCGTTACCCCGCAGGAATTTTGTTCAACCGGCTGGCCGTTAACCTCACATACGGCAACCGGAATAAATTCCACGGTTCTAAAACGGTTGCTGATCATAAACTCGCCCGCTAAATATTGAACCGCTTCCTGTTCATTTTCATAACTGATTAAAATATTATTAAACGGTTCCTGGGCATTGCCAGTCGCCACGCCAGTGGCGCTAAGCAAATTAACGGCCTCATTAAAATTGATTTGGAAAATAGCGTTTTTAGGTACGTTTGCACCGGCGGCCGGTTCCACGCTTTCCACTTGAGGCGGGGTTAAATCCGATAAATTGGAAACCTGGAACGACCAGTTAAAACCGCCGCTAAAGAAAGCTCTGTTGCCGCCAACTTTGGCAATCTGGTCGCTTAAATTAACCGTGTAATCGCTATTACCGTCCCCCGAACCCAGTAAAGGATTGGGATTAAAAACAAAATCACGGTTATTGCGGGTTAAGGCGATTACCTGGTTGGCCGCCAAAAAAGAATTGTCCGCGCTTCTGTTAATAATCTTGACTGACGGCACAACGGAATTGTCGCGCAAAGTAAATTCTTTAAGGTTGCCGCAAATTATTTCTTGAGGCAGGCCGGCGCATTCTTGCGGACGATTTTGAGTGTTAATGATGGTGGCCGTATCCATGGCTTCCTTAAAACTGACCATCAGCAGTACGTTGCGCGGAACGTCTCTGGCGCCCGGTTCCGGATAAACGTCGCGTAAAATTCCCCCGCCCAAAGCGCCGATGTTAACGTCAAAAGACCCTCTGCCCCCGCTGGGATCTTCGCCTCCCCGAGTGGCTTCATCCAGCCGGCTGATAATAAAACGGGCAATTAAATATGAAGACATGATAATAGCCAGGCCAATGACGGCGTTGCGGATGATTTTTTTGGCGTCGGCGATTTTGTCTTCTTCGCCGCCTGAAGTCATCCATAACCAGCCGGCATAGATAATGAGGCCCGTGGCAATCACCCCCAAAAACCCGAGAAATATATTAATGACCAAGGCGATAGTATCCTTAAGTTGGCGCGTGCCCAAATTGACCGAATCAAGATCATTAATACCAAAATCGTCAGCGCTTTGCGCCAGTGCCAAAGCCGGTAAAACAAAAACAGCCACAATAAAGATACTCATCAATAAAGTAGCTGTTTTAAAGTTTAAGTTAAAAACCCTTAAAAGCATGGCGGGATTTTAATTCACAATCAACCAGTGATTGTTGTTTTATTTTAGTTTTTCCTTAACCAAAGCGGAAATTCTTTGACCGGCAACCGTGCCTTTGGTTTCGGCCATCACCATTTTCATGGCCTGGCCAAAATCCTTGGCCTCAAAATTGTTGGCACCGATTACTTTATCAACAATGACGGCCAAATCAGCGTCATTCATTTCGGCCGGCAGATAACCGATCAAATGCTCAAGTTCGCCTGTTTCCTTATCTACCAAATCCTGCCGACTGGCCTGCTGGTAGCTGGCAATGGAATCGTTTCTTTTTTTGATTTCCGAACGCAAGGCCTTGACCATTTCCTCTTCCGTCAAGTCGCCCATTTTTTGAATCTGGGCGTTTTTTAAAGCCGCCTTGAACATTCGCAAAGTACCCACCTTGCTTTCGTTTTTAGCTTTTTGGGCTAAGATTAAATCCGCGTCAATTTGTTCAGCCAAGTTTGGCATGCTAAATTTAGTTAGCGAATCTTAGATAAATTTTAACGTCTTTTTTTGCCGCGGCTGTTGCGGTCCAAAACGTCGTCCAGTTTGCCGATTTTGCGCAAATATTCGCGTTCGCTCCTGATTTCACCGCGCCTGATAGCGCTGGCTTTTTGCGCCCGTTTGCTGATGGGTTTTTGGTGAAAGCGGACTTTTTTGGCCTGGATCAGCTTGCCGCTCTGAATGGTTTTGCGGGTGAATCTTCTGATTAAGGATTCAAAGCTTTCGTTGTCTTTCTTTTTTACTTCTAGCACAATAATACACCTTCCTTTCTTAATAAGATAATTTCCCGGCTTTTAGCCGAAAAAAATACTATATAACTCATATAGTAATAACACATTTAAAAAAATTAGTAAAGTGTAAAACTAATCAAACTACTGGTCGCTGACCACGGATTTTTCCAAACGTTTTTTAATTTCGGTCACGGCTTTATGGAAATCCACCACTTCCTGAATGCCGTTTTCCATATCCCTAATCATCACAGTGTCATCAATAATTTCTTTTTGCCCTAAAATAATAGTGAACTTAACGCCCAGTTTATCGGCCATTTCTAATTGAGGTTTTAAACCGCTTTTGGCAAAATTTTCCGCCACCCTAATGCCGGCCTGTTGCAGTTCTTCAAATAAAACAATGGCTTTTTTTCTGGCTTCCGGCCCTAGTTGGCCCAAAAAAATCTCGGGCTTGGGTTTTTCCGGCACCTTGGCGTCGGTTTCCTTTATTTGAGCGATAAATCTTTCCACGCCGCAGGCAAAACCGGAAGCCGGCGTGGGATTACCGCCCAGTAATTCCAATAAACCATCGTAACGGCCTCCCCCGCCCAAAGCGCTTTGGCGGCCGGCTTCGGAACTAGGAGAACCCGCTTCATCGGCACCGGACCAAATTTCAAAAGTTGTTTTGGTGTAATAATCCAAACCGCGCACAATGGTGGGGTTAAGAGCGTACGGCACACCCAGATCATCAAGATATTCCAGCACCTGCGTAAAATGGTTACGACAATCTTCGCATAAAAAATCAATCTGCTGAGGTGCTTCGGCAATAATGGGCAGATCTTCTTTTTCCTTGGAATCCAAAACCCGCATGGGATTTTTTAACAATCGGGCCTGCGAAACTTCGCTTAATTTACTTTTCTGTTTTTTTAAATAATCTTTAAGCTCATTTTCAAAATCCGGCCGGCACGAAGGGCAACCGATGCTGTTGATTTGAATGTTGACAGGTAAATTGATGGCCTGGTAAATTTTGCTGGCAATTAAAATCAGCTGGGCGTCAATAATCGCGTCGGGTTCGCCAATTACTTCAAAACCAAATTGGTAGTGCTGGCGATAACGGCCGGCCTGGGGCCGATCGCGCCTAAACATTGGTTCAAAATAGTACAACTTGACGGGCTGGGGCAAATTTAACATGCCATGCTCAATGTAAGCCCGACCAACAGCGGCCGTGCCTTCGGGCCGCAAAGCCAAATTATCTTCGCCCTGATCCACAAAAGAATACATTTCTTTTTCCACAATATCGGTAGAAGTACCCACGGCCCGCACAAACAAATCCGAAAATTCCAGCACCGGCGTATCAATTCTGGAAAAACCGTATGACTTGGCCACCCGGTCGATTAAATCCCTGGTAAAATCCCAATAACGCTGTTCTTCGGGCAAAATATCGCGCATGCCTTTAACCAGCTGAAACGGTTTTCTTTTTTTAACTTCTTTTTTTAACATAATCTTTCTGGTTTAAGGCAAAATATTAATCGGAGTTTTAAATAAAGTAAATTTGTTGAAAGGAAATGCCCGCAACAGCGCCTTGCCTTTAATGTTAGCGGTGGTAATGGGTCCGATGCGTCGGGAATCCAAACTATTGGCGCGGTTATCGCCTACCACATAATACTGCTCGTCGGTTAATAAAACCCGGCTTTCTTCATTAACCTGATTTTGAGTTAGGTAACCGGATTCATCAATTACCTGCCCTTGAGGGAACTCATTATTATATATAAAAATCTTGCCGTCTTTTAGCTCCACGGTTTCGGCAGGCAAACCGATGATTCTTTTGATGTAGTAAACGTTGGGTGAAAGGGGCGGATGAAAAATAACCACGTCGCCCCGTTGCGGCGTTTTAAAACGGTAGCTGATTTCGTCAACAATCAAATATTCACCGTCATGAAAATTGGGCACCATGGAATCGCCTTCCACTATAAACGGCTGAACCACAAACATTCTAACGGGGATAATGATGGCCAAAGAAAAAACAATGATTTTAACGATTTCAAAAAAATATTCCTTAAAACCGTGGCCCGAAGAACTTGGCTCTAAATTGGGTTCTTGACCCAAGGTAGTTTGTTGATCGTCCGTTTCGCCTCTTAAATCAATAATGTTCATTAAAATATTTATGGTTGAATTGTACTTAATGTAACAGATAAGCCGGGCTAAAGCAAATTTAAACTGGTGGACAATGCTGGATTCGAACCAGCGACCTTTGCAATGTGAATGCAACGCTCTAACCAGCTGAGCTAATTGTCCATTTACACAAAAATACCTTATTTTTTGAAAAATTAAGGTAATAATAGCACTTAAAAAGCTAAAAATCAAGCCCGTAGGAAAGCCGGCTTTTGATTGACTGAAAACCTTATTTTTATTATAATTGGCTTACTATGTCGCCTTTAGACGGACTAAAAAGAATCCTGCCTAACAAAGATAAAATTTACCGACCTAACAGCCGGATTAATTTTTTAATAAACCAGCCCGCCTCGCCTGACGAGCAGGCTCGTCGAGGCGGGCCCTCTTCGCCTTCGACTTATCGAGGCGAGCCAACTGCCGACCTGGACGAGCCCAGGCGGGTGCCGTTAGCCGACCAAAACGAGACGATAAAATCGACTGGTTCCGGCCAAAATTATCATCAACCCTCCCCCGAAAGGTTTTCCCGGCCGGCCATGGACGGGAAAAAGCACGCTTTGATAAAAATCATTTTGATCAGTTTTTTGATCATTATCATTTCCGGCGTCATGTATCTTTCGGAAAAACTGTTTGGCTCGGGCATGGGCGTAAATTTAAATCCGTTGTCGGGCATTAAGTGGCTGGTGAGCCCGGCTGATAAAAGGATTGACGGCGAGCTAAACGACCGCGTTAACATTTTAGCCATGGGTGTGGGCGGTGAAGGCCATGACGGACCGTATTTGACCGACACCATCATCGTCATCAGCATTAAACCCTCTACCGGCGAAGTGGGCCTGCTCTCTTTGCCGCGCGACATGATTGTTAAAATAAAAAATGGCGGCTGGCCAAAAATAAATTCTGTTTATACCTTGGGCCGGACGCAAGACCCCGATCACGCGGAAGAATATGTTGCTCAAGTTATCGGCGAATTACTGGATCTGCCCATCCATTATTACGGCATTATTACCTTTAGCGGCTTTGAAAAATTTATTGATGAAATCGGCGGCATCAGCGTTAACGTACCCAGAGCTTTTACCGATTACTTGTACCCCACCAAAAATTACAAAGTGCAAACCGTGGGCTTTAAGGCGGGCCTGCAAAACATGGACGGCGAAGATGCCTTGATTTACGCCCGCAGTAGGCACGGCAATAATTTTGAGGGTTCGGATTTTGCCCGCAGCCGCCGTCAGCAATTGATTCTGCAGGCGGTTAAGGAAAAGCTGTTTAAATTTTCCACCCTTTTAAGTCCAAATAAAATGGGAGCGATTATGGATTTGCTGGGAGAAAGCGTGGAAACCAATCTATCTATCTGGCAAGGTTTAAAAATCGCTCAAATGCTTGAAAAAACCGATGACGACAAAATTTACCGCTTGGTTTTGGATGATTCACCCGACAGCTTATTGGAACCCGGTTACGCTCCCGATGGCGCCTGGATTTTACAACCCAAAGACGGCAACTATCAAACTTTGGCCCGCCAGTTTAAAAATATTTTTAACATTGGAAAAATCAAGACGGAGGGCGCCAAACTGGAAATTCAAAACGGCACCGAAATTGAAGGGTTGGCTTACTGGACCAATGCTTATTTAGCCAAATTGGGCTATACTATTATTAAATACGGCAACGCGCCCACGCAGGATTACCAAAGAACCGTTATTTACGATTTAAGCGACGGCCAAAAAAATACCACCTTAAAATGGCTTAAGCAGGAATTAAACGCTTACACCACCGAAGCGGTTGAAACGGATTTAACCAAAAATGAAGCGCCAGTTGACGCAGCCAATTCAACCGAAGCACAGAAACAGCCGGACTTTTTAATAATCCTGGGCACCGACTATTCTTCAACTTTTAAACTGCCCGAACCAAAACCCGTTCAAACAACTTCTACCAAACCTCTTTTGCCCGGCGACGAGTCCGTTGATTTGTCCACTTCCACAAAAGAGCTAACCGAATAACTAAAATGCCACAACTGCCTAAAATCGCTTTGATCGGCCGGGCCAATACCGGTAAATCCACTTTGTTCAACCGTTTGACCGAACAAAAAAAGGCCATCGTTTCTACCATTGCCGGCACCACCCGCGACCGCAACTACGGCAACGTTAGTTGGCGCGGCCTTAACTTTACCGTGATTGACACGGGCGGGCTGGACCTGGTTCATGACAAAAATTTTGAACAGGACGTGTTTAAACAGGCCAACTTTGCTTTGGCCGAAGCCGATTTGATTCTGCTGGTAGTTTCCGCCAAAGACGGCCTAATGCCGCAGGATAAGGAAGTGGCCCAGGTTTTGCGCAAAGCCAAAAAACCGGTCATCATCGTGGTTAACAAAGCGGACAATAATTATTTAAAAAAACAAATTGAAGATTTTTATCGTTTGGGCCTAGGTACGCCGGTTGCTCTTTCGGCCTTAAACGGGAGTGGTTCCGGCGATTTGCTGGATGTGATTCAAACCAAATTAAAAAAGAAAGCCAAGGCGCCCAAGATTGATGAAAAAATTATTAAGATCGCCATTATCGGCAAACCCAACGTGGGCAAATCAAGTTTGGTCAACGCCATTTTAGGCGAAGAGCGGGTGATTGTTTCTTCAGTCCCCTACACCACCCGCGACCCGCAAGACACGCGCTTCCATTACCAAAAAATCGATTGGCTGTTAATTGACACGGCGGGCATAAGGAAACAGGTTAAAATCAACGATCGCTTGGAACGCTTAAGCGTGGATAAATCCATTGATACCATTGCCCAGGCCGATGTGGTTTTGCTGGTGACCGAGGCCGATAAACCGCTGGGGCGGCAGGACCAGCATTTATCGGAAATGATTTTGGATCAAAAAAAATCCTTGATTATTGTGGCCAACAAGTGGGATTTAATCGGCGAAAAAGACGAAGCCACCATTAATAAATTTACCGCCTACTACCGCCGGTTTTTCCCCTATCTGGCTTACGCGCCCATTATTTTTACCTCGGCTTTGGAAAGCCAGCGGGTTAAAAAAATCTTGGATCTAGCTTTGGAAATTTACCAGGAAAGATTTAGGGAAATTACCGAAAACGCTTTGGATAAATTCTTGAAAACTTTACTTAAAAAACACGCCCCAGCCAGGGGCAAGGGCGTTCATCATCCCAGAATTTTTGGCTTTAAGCAAACTCGCACCAATCCGCCGGAATTTGAAATTGTTAAAGATTTTGCTTCGGATCTGCATTATTCCTATTTGCGTTTTATGGAAAACCAGTTGCGTGCCAAGTTCGGCTTTTCCGGCACGCCAATCGTTATTAGAGCTAGAAGAATTAAACTCTAACCTATGAAGCTTATCGTTGGCCTAGGCAATCCAGGCAAGGAATACGAAAAAACCAGACACAACGCCGGCTTTATGGCCGTTGATTTGTTAGCTCAAGGTGAAAAATGGCAGCATAGCAAAAACGCCAAAGCCGATTACATCCGGTTGAACTTAAACAGACAAGATGTGGAGCTGTTAAAACCGGTGGACTTTATGAACAACTCCGGTTTTAGCGTGGCGCGCGCCATTAAAAATCATAATCTTAATGTTGAAGACGTGATTGTGGTTTACGATGAACTGGATTTGCCTTTGGGAAAAATCCGCGTGGGCAGATTTGATTCGGCCGGCGGTCACAACGGCCTTAAATCCATCATTGAACACTTGGACGCCAAAAACTTTATCCGGGTCCGCATCGGCATTGCCAATAACAACTCCGCCAAAGTTCCGGCTGAAATATTCGTTTTGCAAAAATTCGGCTTGTTGGAAAAATCCAAAATCAATCAGTCAACCAAGCTGGCCGCCGAAGCCATAAACATGTTAATGTCGGAACCATTGGAAAAAGTGATGAATAAATTCAATTAAAATAAACTACTTGGACTAAACAAAAAACCGCCTATTTAGGCAGTCTTTTGTTAGGGGGTCTACTTAAGGACGGAACCTCAAGATCGCCCTTCCTATCGTGATTATTTCAATTATAGCAAAAATCGTTATCATGTCAAGCATACAAAGAAAGAGCGCCGCTTAAGGACAAAACCTTAAGAAACGCTCTTTCATAGAAATCTATTATGATAGTATAACGACTGATTTTTATGTCAAGTGGATAAAAAAATCTGCCCGTGATCACGCTGATCCGGGCAGTTATAGAGGTTACTGGAATAACAGTCCTTGAGCCTGATGGCGCAAAGACGTTTGTTTGAACTGCTCAAGGTAATTTTCCCTCAAGTTTTGACCTGTTCCGGTAATTTGGATTGTGCCGTCTGAATTGAGGAAGACCTCTATTTCAAAGACGGCCTCAACCCAGGAATCCTCTAGATGATCAAAGAACCCCTGACCAATTGATTGCAGAAAGAAAATCACTCCGCCTGGCAAAGTTCGATAGACCACCAATCTTACATAAATCCGCGTATTTAACGGAAGTGTAGTCCCGGTGGCCGGATGATTGTTGCCCGCGCCCGTGTAGCCCTCGCCGAAGTAATAGATGCTTCTATTTTCGGCATTGGTAATGTCCAGACCGACCGCGCGAGCAGGGCCGTTGATGAGCCAGATGGCGTCGCCCTGCATGGTTGACTTAATCAAAAGTAAATCGACATTGCCCAGCAACTCGCCGCTGGGTATGCGATAGACCATGTCGGCATTGCTGTCGGTCAGGTGAACCTGGGTAGGCGGTTCAATCACCTCCTTAGAGCAAGACCCTAGGAAGACCAGCGCCAACATTGTGAGAAAAATTTTTCTCAATTTTATCCCTCCTTAATTTAGAAGACCTATGAAACCAAAAACCCGTCCTTGATAACCAAAAACGGGCCTGGTTGAAGTGTGCAATGGAAGCACGACAAAGGTCGCGTTTGCCCGAAAATACTACCTGCCAGCGTGAAGCCCCGTTACAAGAACAAGGCCCCAACTTGGTGGCTACTAACCAGGGCTAGGAGGGCAACCCGGCGTTGGCTGCTGGCAAGCAGAACTTTAGGGCAAAATAGGGCTATTTAAATAACATTTGGATTTTTATCTTAACACTTTTTTTCGGGCTGTCAACCCCTTACCAGTTTTTTAAAAAACTGGTAAGGGGTCAAGGGTATTTGACTGAATAAAATAAATCCTCTAAGATAAGCAAATATGAGCGCATATAAGCTCCTCGGCTCGGAAATATGAAAGCTTCGCTTTCCTATTTCTCTCGCTCTACGTCGCCTATAATCAACTGAAAAGCGATTTTATGGACAAATATCTTTTGGCGTTAAGCCAAGTGGACGGCCTTGGGTCAGCCACTTTAATAAAATTAATCAAGCAGTTTGGATCCGCGGAAGCCCTTTTTAAGGCTTCTGTTTTTGATTTAAAAAAATATGAGTTAAGCTCGGGCCTGATTGATTTAATTAAACAAGCTCAAAAAATAGAAACCAATGACTTAATTAAAGAAATTGACCGGGAACAGTTGAGTGTTTGCTCATATTATGACGAATGCTATCCAAAGATGTTAAAAGAGATTTTTGACCCGCCGATTCTGTTTTATTATCGCGGCAATTTAAAGCTGGCTGATAAACCGGCCTTGGCCGTGGTGGGTTCCCGAAGAATTTCCGGTTACGCCCAGCAAATTATGCCCAAACTTTTACAGCCGGTTATTGAATCCGGCATTACCATTGTGTCCGGTTTAGCTTACGGCGTGGACGGACTTTCGCATCAACTGGCTTTGGAATATGGAGGACAAACCATCGCGGTGGTGGGCTCGGGTTTGGGCTGGAACAGGATTTATCCTCCGGGCAACGTTAAGCTGGCCCAAAAAATCATTGCCCAAAACGGCTTGCTGATTTCGGAAAATCCGCCCTTGTTTGAAGCACTGCCTTTTACCTTTCCGCGCCGCAACCGGATAATTTCCGGTTTAGCAAAAGCGACCTTGATTGTGGAAGCCGCTCAAAAATCCGGCGCCCTAATTACCGCCGCCTGCGCGGCCGAGCAAAACCGCGAGGTGCTGGCCGTGCCCCAAAATATTTATTCCCCAACCTCGGCCGGAGTCAACAACCTGCTTAAAAACGGCGCCAAAGCCGTGACTTCGGCCGAAGACATTTTGGAAATTTTTAACCTTAAAGCCGATATAAATATTAATAATCCAGTGACCGAAAAAATGCTGGTAGAACTTAATAATGATGAAAAAACCGTTTATAACAGTTTAAGCGCCAGCCCTGTCCACATTGACAAAATCATAGAAAACTGTAATCTTAACACGTCTTTGGTCAATAGCTGGCTAGTTCAGCTGGAGATTAAGGGTTTAATTAAAAATCTGGGCAACCAGAATTACGTTAAAACGTGATTAACCAAAAAAATAATGCCTAAACTTTCCTTGGAAAACAAGACCGACATTTTAGCGGCAATTTTTTTAACCGGCCTTATTACCGCTAATCTGCTTGGTAATAAAATCACCACCTTACTGGGTATTTCCGTTTCAGTGGCGATTTTTACTTATCCGCTGACTTTTTTAATGACGGACATAATCGCCGAAGTGCACGGCAAAAAAAAGGCCAACAGCCTGATTTTGGCGGGCTTTGTTTCTTTACTCATCTTACTGGGCGTTACATACCTATCCATTGTTTTACCGGCTAATTCTCGTTATCCTCACAATGAAAGCTATGTCACGGTTTTTTCCAGCTCGGTCAGGATTATTTTGGCCAGTTTAATCGCTTTCATCCTTTCGCAAATCCACGATATCTGGTCGTTCCATTTTTGGAAGGAAAAAACCAAGGGCAAATGGCTGTGGCTGCGGAACAACGCCTCCACCGTTGTCAGTCAGTTTATTGATACCGTGATTTTTATGTTCATTGCTTTTTACCAGGTCGCGCCAATGTTTGACTTTGCCTTTATGTGGCACATGATTATCCCCTACTACCTCTTTAAGATCGCTTTCGCGCTGATTGACACGCCCTTGGTTTATCTGGGCGTTAACTGGCTCAAAAAATCATCCCAAGAACAAACTAAATGACCTTTGCCGATTATCATCAAGCGGTAAACTTTCTGGAATCTCTTCTGAATTTGCCGATTCCCGATTATTTGCTTAAAACGACTGACCGCTCCATTTACTTAAAACGCTTGGAGCGGTTTTTGGCTATTTTAGGCAATCCGGAAAAAAATATGAAATTTATCCATATTACGGGCACGGCCGGCAAAGGCACCACCGTCAATTGTTTGCACCAAATTATCCAAGCCGGTGGCAAAAAAGTCGGCTCCTATTATTCGCCTCATCCCACTACGGCTTTGGAAAGAATCAAGGTCAATGATTTGTATATCAGCCCGGCGGATTTTAGCCGGCTGACTGAAAAAATTAAAACGGCTCTGGACACAACTTTAGCCAAATCGCCTTTTGGTCAGCCATCCTATTTTGAAACTTTTTTGGCTTTGGCCTTGCTGTATTTTAAGGAACAAAAATGCGATTACGTGATTTTGGAAGCCGGTTTGGGCGGCACGCACGACGCCACCAACGTGATTGCCAAACCGCTGATAACGGCTATTACCAATATTGATTATGATCACACCGAAATTTTAGGCAAAACTTTAAGCAAAATCGCTAAGGATAAGGCGGGTATTATTAAAAGGGGCTGTCAATTTTTTACCACCGAAACCAAAGAGGCGCAGATTAAAATCTTTCAAGCTAAATGCGACTCGCTGGGAGTTAAATATCATCTTGTTCCGGCCAAAGACGCTGACATTAATCCTAATCTCGCCCTGGCTCAAGCTATTGCCGACCAACTTGGTTTTAGCCAACATGTTATTGCGCAAGGCCTAAAATCAGCCAAATTACCCTGCCGTTCGGAAGTTATCCAAACCAGGCCGCTGGTAATAATTGACGGTTCCCATAACCCTATTAAACTTAAATTTTTAGCCAAAAAAATCCACTCGCTTTATCCGGATAAAAAAGTCAATCTTATTTTAGGCATGGCCGCCGATAAAAATCTGGAGGATTCGCTTAAAGAAATTTTACCGGCAGTTGAGCGAGCGATCTTTACCCGGTTTTTAATGCCTTACCGCAGATCAGCCGATATTACCGAACTCGCCAGAATAAGTAAAAAAATAAAACCAATTGCGCCGGTTAAGGTTTTTACCGACCCCTGGCAGGCGTTGGATTACGGCTTAAAGATGACCAAAAAAAATGAACTTCTTTTAATTACCGGCTCCTTCTTTTTGGCCGGCGAATTACGGACGCGTTGGATTACCGAGGAACAAATTCTCAAAACACGATCGAGTTTTTTATAACAAGGCCTTGCCCGCCTTTGTCATCACGATTTTTCGTAGAGACGCACAATTGCGCGTCTCTACCTTGTATTACGATGACCATCTGCGGGCAAGGCCTTTTTGATTTGACTTGCCGCTGATTTATCATTACAATAAATTCACCCCATCCTAAGGGGTAGCTATGCATACTATTGATCAAATAATCGAAAAAATCCGGTCCTACAATCCGCTGGTAGATGAAAAACTCCTCCGCGATGCCTATGAATTCGCGGCCATGGCCCATGCCGGCCAAAAACGCTTAACCGGCGAAGATTACATCCAGCATTCATTGGCCACCATGTCCAACTTGGCTTCATTAAGAATGGACACGCCCACTTTGGTGGCCGGCTTGCTTCATGATGTGCCGGAAGATACGAGTTATACGCTGGAGGATATCCGGAAAAAATTCGGCAAAGAAGTAGCCAAACTAGTGGAAGGCATTACCAAGCTTGGTACTTTAAAATACCGCGGCCTGGAGCGCTACGCCGAAAACCTGCGCAAAATGTTTATTGCCATGGCCGAGGATATTAGAATCATCATTATAAAATTTGCCGACCGGCTGAATAATTTACAAACCTTAAGCCATTTGCGGCCCGATAAAAGAAAACGAATCGCTTTGGAAACTTTGGAAATTTACGCGCCCATTGCCAACCGGTTAGGCATGGGCGATATGAAAGGCAATCTGGAAGATTTGGCTTTTCCTTACGCCATGCCCAAGGAATATACCTGGGTGGTGGGTATTTCCCAAAGCCGGCTAAAAATTGAAAAAAAATATTTGGAAAAAATCAAAAAAATCCTGCATAAGGAACTGCTGGAAAACAGCATTCCGGTTACCTCCATTGACGTGCGCATCAAGCACCTATACTCTCTCTATAAAAAAATCTTGGAAAAAGAGCGCGATATTGATAAGGTTTACGATTTAATCGCCGTTCGCATCATCTGTAAAAGCGTGGCCGATTGCTACCGCGTGTTGGGCGCGATTCATAAAAAATGGGTGCCCTTAAAAGGCCGCATCAAGGATTACATTGCCCAGCCCAAACCCAACGGCTACCAATCTTTACACACCACCGTTTTTGCCGATAAGGGTAAAATCGTGGAATTCCAAATCCGCGATGAAGAAATGCACGAGCTGGCCGAATACGGCGTGGCCGCCCACTTGAGGTACAAGGAATTCGGCGCTAAAAAAATGAGCAAGGAAAAAACCGAGTGGCTGAAAAACCTGTTGATCATCCAAAAAAAAATCGCCGACAACAACGCTTATCTGGCGGAAGTAAAAGTGGATGTATTCCAAAACCGGATTTTTGTGTTTACGCCCAAGGGCGACGTAATTGATCTGCCCGAAAACGCCACGCCGGTGGATTTTGCCTATCACATCCACACCGATATCGGCGACAAGTGCGCCAGCGCCATCATCAATGACCAGATTGCCCCGCTCTCCAGTAGGTTAAGAAGCGGCGACGTGGTGGAAATAAAAATCAATAAAAACCGGACCGTGCCTAATGAGGACTGGCTCAATTTTGTGCGCACCAATTTGGCCAAAGATAAAATCCGCCAATCTTTAAGGCAAAAACAAGAAGGCGTAATTAGCCGCCTTCTGAATAGGGAATGACAAAATAAAAATTCAACTTAATTTTTCAACCAACGAATTCAATTCTTCAGCCGAGTAATAATCAATGGTGACGGTACCGCCGTCGCCTTTTTGGTTGATGTTGACTTTAGTACCTAACGCCCTTCTTAATGTTTCTTCCTTAGCTTGAATTTCCACGTCTTTACCCGTACTGCGTCGGTAACTTTTGACTGTGACCTGCCGGGCTTCGCCTTCTGCTTGCCTGACCGTAAGATTTAAAGATAAAATTTTCTTAAACAGTTTTAATCTTTCGCCATCACCCGGCTGACCCAAAATTATTTTAGCATGTCCGGGCGAAAGCTTTTTCTCCATCAGCGCATCTTGAATTTCCTTGGGCAAACCCAACAGGCGCAAAGCGTTGGCAATGGTGGTTCTTTTTTTACCCACCCGTTCGCCCACTTCTTCCTGGGTTAAGCTGAATTCGTCAATCAATTTTTGATAAGCCCTAGCTTCTTCAATGGGGTTTAAATCGGCGCGCTGTA
Organism: Candidatus Komeilibacteria bacterium; assembly: GCA_030688315.1. Lineage (GTDB taxonomy): Bacteria > Patescibacteriota > Patescibacteriia > UBA1558 > UBA10009 > JAUYIT01. The sequence goes on from JAUYIT010000027.1 coordinate 82,332, forward strand.
AATTTTCCACCAAAGCAATTTCCAGTTGCTCCAACTCCTCGGCCTGCCGCACTAAACACGGCACCGTGGGCAGTTCCAAAATGGTGGCCGCTCTAAAGCGCCGCTCGCCGGCAATTAATTGAAATTTGCCCGCTTCGCCCGCGAAGCGAGGCGAGTTGTTTTTGCCGGGAATGACGATTAACGGCTGTAAAATGCCGTGCTTTTTAATGGAATTAACCAGATCTTCCAACTCGTCATAGGCAAAATGCTCGCGCGGCTGATGCGGATTGGCGACAATATCGGCCAGCTTGATTTTCCTCACCCGCTCATCGGTATCTTCCAAAACCGCCGCCAACGGAGCTACCGAAGCGGTTGAATCTTGAGATAATTTATTGGGAATTAAGGAACTTAATCCCCTGCCTAAGCCTCCTTTTTGCATGGACATAAAATTAATACTGACCGCCTGATAAAATTACTTCTCTGGCTAATCTTTCGTAAGCCTTGGCGCCTTTGCCGTACGGATCATATTCCAAAATCGTTTGTCCGTAAGAAGGCGCTTCGGCCAAGCGCACGTTGCGCGGGATAATCGACCTAAAAATCTTTTTGGGAAAATGCTGATACAGTTCGTTAAAAACCGCTTCGGATAAACTGTTGCGGCCATCGTACATGGTCAGCACCGCGCCTAAAATATTCAAATCGGGTTTTAAGTTGTTTTGAATCAAGTCAATCGTGTACAATAACTGCGATAAACCCTCCAAAGCGTAATACTCGCACTGTACCGGAATCAGCAGTTCGCTGGAAGCCACCATGCCGTTGATGGTTAACAGCCCCAGCGACGGCGGGTTATCAATCAAAATAAAATCGTAATCCTCCAAAATCGGGCGCAAGTTGTCGCTCAAACGGAATTCGCGTCGGTCAACGCCCACCAGTTCCACGGCCGCCCCGGCCAGATTCAAATTGGCGGGCGCCAGATGCAGATTATCAACTCTGGTTTTTACTAACACGTCGGTCATGGTAACGGGATCAACCATCATTACATCATAAATGCCTTTTTCAATATTTTGGTAATCCACGCCCAAACCCGAGGAAGCGTTGCCCTGGGGATCAATATCAATCAACATCACCTTTTGTCCGTAGGCAGCCAAATAAGCGGCCAAATTGACCGCCGTGGTGGTTTTACCCACTCCGCCTTTTTGATTGATGATGGAAATTACTCGAGCCATATTGAGGTAATTATACTGAAAATTTGAGAAATTATCAATCATGCCCCACCAAACCCTTGACAAATATTATTAATTGTGATAGTTTGATATGAAATCTAAAATAACTCTTAGATTCAACTAAACCGCACTTTCAAAAAAGGGAGGAAGTATGTGGAGTGAGGAATGGCAAGAAACTATTCACCAAGATACACCTTGGCGGGTAATAGCATCAACTCTTAGAAGGATTTGTGAACAAATCCCCTCAGAACCAGACACAACCCTGGAAATTAATTTCGGGCGGGCAAAAAAGGGGCCCAACGAATTCTATAAGGTAAACAAAATCTACGCGAGTTACTTTTTAAGATTTATCCCGCTTGAGGAGCGGGAAACTGTACTTTCGATATGCTTACCTTTGGATCTCTACGATCATGAGCTCTACTTTAGTGTCAATGAAACCATTGTAGACATCGTGATATCGGTATTTGGTTGTGAAGAGTTTAGGGCCTTTGCAAAAGAACATCATTTGACCGTCATGATAAACCAACTAACCGTGTTTGTCAGAGGTACACACAGGCCCATCGGAGCTGACTAACAACAACCTCAGCTCCGATTTTTTTATCATCAACAATTGACAAAATAATCAAATTGCTTTATTATTGAAAACGATATTTAGGCCGAAGTGGCGGAATTGGCAGACGCGCACGACTCAAAATCGTGTGGGCTTACGCTCATGAGAGTTCGATTCTCTCCTTCGGCACCACGTCGTAATTCGGTTACAGCTTCCGTTTTTCGACTGAGTCGAAAAACTCCAGCTTTCACCAAATTACTCCTTTTAAAAATCCCTTTCGCTTACGCTCAAGGGATTTTTATTATTTATTAAATGGACCGAACCTGCTAAAATAGGGATATGTTGACTTTAGAGACATCTATTGAAAACCTGACCAAAGTGGGAAAAACAGTGGCCTCGCGTTTACAAAACCTGGGGATTTTTAACGTTTTGGATTTGCTCAATTACTACCCCTTCCGCTATGACGATTTTTCCACTTTAAAAAAAATCAAAGATTTACAGCCGGGTGATATTGCCACGGTAAAAGGCAAAATTGAACTACTGGCCAATAAACGCTCGTTTAAGAAAAAAATGTTTATTACCGAGTGTTTTTTAAGCGACGAGACCGGCTCCATTAAAGCAACTTGGTTTGCCCAGCCCTTTATTGCCAAAGTCCTTAAAAACGGCGATGAAGTTTACTTTTCCGGCAAAGTTGACGGCGACCTGTTTAATCATTACCTCAAAAATCCGTCTTACGAAAAAGTGAGCGACCAAACCACGCATACGGCCCGTTTGGTGCCGATCTATGCCGCCACCGAAGGCATTAGCCAAAAACAACTGCGCTTTTTAATCAAGCAGGCCTTAAGCGTTGTTGATCTAATTGAGGATGATTTGCCGGAGCAAATTAAAACCTTCTGGCAGTTGATTGACTTAACTCGCGCCCTTAAGCAAATTCATTTTCCGGAAAACAAGGCGGAGCTGGAACAGGCCAGAACCCGGCTCAAGTTTAACGAACTACTGGGCTGGCATTTACAGAACATATTATTAAAAAAAGATGTACAAGAAAGTTTAGCCGCGCCCATTCAATTTAACGAAGAGCAGACCAAAAAGTTGGTCAATAATTTGAGCTTCCAGCTTACCGATGCTCAACGGAAGAGCGCCTGGCAAATTTTAATTGACATGGCTAAAACCAAACCCATGAACCGCTTGCTGGAAGGCGATGTGGGCGCCGGTAAAACCGTGGTGGCCGCTTTGGCCATTGCCAATGCCGGGCTGAATGGGTTTCAGTCCGCCCTTTTGGCGCCCACGGAAATTCTGGCTTTCCAGCATTTTTTGGCTTTTAAGGAAATCTTAGGTCCGCTCAACCTCAATGTGGCCTTGTTAACCAGAAGTAAGGGCCAGGTTTTTAATACGGCCGATAACGCCCCCACAACATTAAGCAAAGCCAAACTGCTTAAAACCATAGCCAACGGTGAAATACAATTGGTCATTGGCACGCAGGCCTTATTGGAAGATAAAGTTATTTTTAACAAGTTAGGTTTGGCGGTAATTGACGAACAACATCGTTTTGGCGTGGAGCAACGGCAAAAGCTAAGGGAAAAATCGGGCGACCCCGCTACCACTCCTCACTTTTTATCCATGACGGCCACGCCTATCCCCCGCACGCTGGCGCTGACCTGGTACGGCGATTTGGATATTTCCGTTTTGGATGAGCTGCCGCCCGACCGGAAAAAACCGATTACTCAATTATTCAGTCCGAACAAAAGAAATCAGGCCTATGAATTTATTTTGGAAAAGATTAAGGAAGGACGACAGGCCTTTATCATCTGTCCGCTAATTGAAGAATCGGATAAATTGGGCGTTAAGTCGGCCACCGAAGAATATCAAAAACTGAAGGAAGAAATTTTTCCGCAACTAAACATCGGGTTGTTGCACGGCAAACTTAAGCCCAAGGAAAAAGACCGAATAATGGCCGAGTTCGCGGGTGGCCAAACTGATATTTTAGTGGCCACTTCGGTGGTGGAAGTTGGCGTTAACGTGCCCAACGCCAGCGTGATGATTATTGAATCTGCGGAACGGTTCGGCCTGGCCCAGCTACATCAGTTTAGAGGCCGAGTCAACCGCTCCAGACATCAGGCGTACTGCCTTTTGTTTACCGCCAGCCAGGCCGAAAAGTCTTTAAATCGCCTTAACACCCTGGTTAATTGCTATGACGGTTTTAAACTGGCCGAAGAGGATTTAAAACAAAGGGGGGCGGGCAATTTGCTCGGCCTCCAGCAATCAGGAGTTTGGAATTTTAAACTGGCTTCATTTGCCGATACCAACCTCCTGGAGCAAACCAAAAAAGCCGCCGACCTTATTGCCAGCGACTATCCTGAATTTATGCAAAGGTTGAAAGACACAACCGTCATCCATCCCGAATAACAGGCCTTGCCTTTCACCGTCATTGCGAGGAGCGGAGCGACGAAGCAATCCCGATGTTTATACTAGTAATAACGGGATTGCCGCGCCCGCCTAATCGGCGGGCTCGCAATGACCGCTATGGCAAGGCCTGCGTTAATTCAACAGTCCGATAATTTCCTTAACCTCTTTAACCTTAACCAACCCGGCCGAGGCGCCTTCAAAATAAGGCAGAATAATTTTGTTAAAACCCAATTTAACCGACTCCTTAACTCTCTCTTTGGTTTTGGCAACCGACCTCACTTCTCCGGCCAAACCCACTTCGCCAAAAATCACCGTTTTAGCCGGCACCACTCTATCCTGATAAGCGGATATAATACTGGCACACACGGCCAAATCCAAAGCCGGTTCTTTTAAAGTTAAGCCACCGGCGATATTTAAATAAATATCAAAATTACTTAAATTAATCGCCGCTCTTTTACTTAATACCGTGGCCAGCATTTCCAAACGCCTTTGATCAAAACCCGAAGCGGAACGTTTAGGATAATTATTTGAAGTTTTGGCCACCAAGGCCTGCACTTCCACCAAAAACACCTGCGAACCCTCGGCTACGGCGCAAATAACCGAGCCGGGCTGATGATGACTTTCCGCTAAAAATATTTTTGAAGGGTTAACCACGGCTTTTAAACCCTCTTTAACCATTTCCAAAATCGCCACTTCATCGGTGGGGCCAAAACGGTTTTTGGAAGCGCGCAACAAGCGATATTGTTTGTATTTATCGCCTTCCAAATACAGCACTGTATCCACCAAATGCTCCATGGTTTTGGGCCCGGCCAAATCTCCTTCTTTGGTTACGTGGCCGATAATAATGATGGCGGTTTTGCCGCTCTTAGCTAAAGTCAGCAACTTGGCGGTACAGGCCTTAATTTGATTTAAATTGCCGACCGCGTTGGTAATTTCTTCGGTATAAACGGTTTGAATGGAATCAATCACGGCCAGTTTTGGCTGTTCACTTTCAATGGTGGCGATAATCGTTTCCAAATGATCTTCATTTAAAAACCTTAATCCGCCTTGGCCTTTGCCTAAACGTGACAAACGACCAGATACCTGATCAGTTGATTCTTCAGCGGAAACATACAACACTCCGTCTTTAAAACTATTGACGATTTGCAAAGCCAAAGTTGATTTGCCCACGCCCGGATCGCCGCCCAGCAAAATCAAACTACCCGGAGTAATTCCGCCCCCCAGCACTTTATCAAATTCAGCAAAACCCGTAGGCAATTTTTTCGCCCGCGACCCGCTTATGGAAAGATGGGTTAATTCCACGACGTCTTTTGATGCCTTGGAACTTGGACCTTGAACCTTTTTTGTTGATTGACTCTTGTTAGTCGTTTCTTCGGTCAGCGTTCCCCACGCCCCGCACTCCAAACACCGCCCCGCCCATTTAATGGCCTGTGCGTCACACTTGGAACAGGTAAAGATTGTGTTACTCATTTTCTATTTCTTGCAAAATTACAGCTAAATGATACTCAAGATCCTTCTGGTTGATATTTTCCGTATTACCCTTAAAATAAATAGTGATGGGAATCAAGGTATTCCTGAATTCCCAAAGAAAAACAATAACCCGAAATGACTTGCTCTTGCCCCTAGGTAAATCTGAACTTTTCAGACGCAGTTTATATAACTTATGACCCAAGGGTGTAACTAAATCTTTATTAAAATCCTTTAACTGCTTAATTAAATCATCAGTTAAGCCCGGGTATTTCTTTAAAAGAGATTTTAGTTGTCTTAAAAAATGAACTGCTAAATAAATCTCATACATAAACTTACAAGTCCGCTAATTTAGATAGTTGCTTTTTAATGGAAGGAATGTTCCTCTTTTTATATTTCTTTTCCAAGGCGCTCTCCAGAGCTCCACTTAGATAAGCGAATCGAGGGTTGCCTTCCAAAGGCATCTTACCTTCTTCATCAATGTATTTTATTACGGCAAAACGAAAAAATTCCGCCTTACTCGGAAAGCCCTTAACTTTTATCGTCTGGCTGATCTTTTGCTCTAAGACCCGGGGAATGGAGAAATTAATTATAGGCATAAGTATATTGATTACATATTTAATACATATATAATATCAAATTGCCAAAAACTTGTCAAATGACCACTTAACAGGTACTTGTTAAACATTCTGGTGCGTTTAGTAGCTAGCTCAGGATCCTCAATTTCTTTAACCCTCTCATAACCTACTTTAGCCAGCCAACGTTTGAATGGCTCAGCTTTAGGGGATGGGATTGATTGGATTATGCGAAAAATACCTTCTGTGTTAGCGCAGTCGGTTTCGTACTTTTTACCGTCAGAGGACTCTAATTTCAGTTGTTTACAAATTGTAGACAACTGAACTCCATCCTCATCTTTGACCCGGGCTTTCATTGCGCTCCAATAAACACTGGGCTTAGCGCTATCCGTCAGCACTTCTACCACATCCACAACCGAAAACCACCATTCGTTGTTGTGAATAACTTTACGGACTTCTTTGCCTTTAAAAACAACGATTTTAATTGTTTCTGGGTGATTATTTGATTCCTGCATATGTTTTATATTATTACTTATTAGCTTAAAAAGCAAACAAAACAGGGTCAAAAACCATTAGCCCCAAAGAGGCGGTAATTGACCCTGTTTTAATTATTGTTATCTTAATTGAACCTCAAAAATCTGTCAAGTTGATAAGGTGGCGGCTGTTTTAAGCAACCAAAAAATCCTTTACCCCCGAAGCTCAAAGAGCGGAGGGGGCAACTGCCTAAAAACGATTGAGGGTTAAAATAATTTTGATTTACTCTTTACTGATCTCGGCAAGAAGCAGTACTAATATGATAGTGGTTACTATTCTCCAATGCATGATAGCCTACATATCTTGCACACTGACTGATAGCTCTTTCAAAATATTGAAAATTTTCTTCATCACCAAAATCAACCGCGTATGACTTACCATCATTGACATCTCCTCCGTAATGGCATGAGTTCCAAAGATGGTCGCAATTTGCCGGCTTGTTGTTCTGAACATGACAGGCGCCCAAATTACCAATATAATCGGAATCGCTGATTGAGGAAATTCTGCCAATTACTACCGGCGGACTCCCTTCACGGCTAAGTTGTCTTTCAAATTCATTAAATTTTGGCCTTAAACAATTTAAAAGATTTATTAATCCCTGGGAAGCATCAGATAGTTGCGCCTGAATACCGTCATCAAAGTGCCAACCGCCCGTAACACCCGCCTCATCAGCTCCTCCAAAATTTCTCTCCATACATGTTTTAGGCCCAATTGGAGGGTTAGCTACATAACAAATTTTATTACCCGGCAACCAGGTTACATTGTTGTTTGGGTTAGGAGAAGGACAAATACCTGATTTGCTAAAATTACCCATAACATCTTTGGTACAGATCATATCTTTAAATTTTGAACCTATATCTCCTGTAAAGGAGCTTAAGGCCAATCCCCCGACTTTCGCCACACCATTATAATCAAAGCAATCATCTATCGTGGAACAATCAACATCAATTAACGCGCAAGTATTACCAATAATCTCATGTTTAAAGCTTGTTGAAAAAGTGCATATTTACTTACGATTCGTCTCTTGAAAAGTTGGCGTGAAGAGATTGCAACCATTTTCGTTTTTAGGTATGCCGTACTTGTCCATAGTAGTATTATCAACCTGATCACACTTCAAGCAATTTGCTTCTCCTAAACGTTGGTTAAAATAACAAACCGCGCCATCTAGATATTCCGAGCAACCCCTGCCTATACATTCTTGGTTTGTACCCTTAACCTTGGCTTTTTGACCGCAACTAAGATTTTGTCCAATATCATCCTTACCGTCAACTGTAACAGCTGCATCGGGTTCACAAAAATCTCCCACCTGCGACTTATTAATTTTACTGACGTCCAGCGGCGAAAATTCAACCAATTTAGGGTTAATCGTATTCAAAATAAGCCACGAGCCAAGGACTAAAATTAAACCGATGATGGCGCCGATGATAATTTCCTTGGCTTTCGTGATTTTTCCAGAATCGCCGCTGGAAAAAAGCCATAACAATCCGCCAATAGCGATCATAATAACCGCCACAATACCGGCCACGCCCACTAAAAATTTGTATAAAGCACTAATATAATTTCCAAGCAAACTATTATCAACGTTACTGGTTTTAGGAAAACCTGGTAATGAAATATTAGGAGTAAACTTCAAATCCTCCCTAGGAATGGCTCTTTCTCCAACTGCCGAAGGTGCTGGGCATAAGTCAGAATTATAACAATAATCTAAAGAGCATGTTACACCGCCAACTAATCCTGTTTGACTAGGATCAAGATTAGGATTAGCTATAACCACGCCTTGACTTTCACATGTTGCTTGTGTTATATACCTGGTACAAGATCTTACTTCTCTATCATCTCCAGCTGACCTATTTATTTCTCTACAAATACAACACTTACCGCTATCTTCGGATGGACCGATGAAACCCTGGGCTAAAGCATTTTGCGGAACAACAATAAAACCAAGACCTAAAAGGTAAAATGATAATAATACTATTTTAACTGATTTCATAAGACGACTTAATTATATCTTACTTTAGCGCCTTTTCCAACTGCTCTAGCGTTATTTCCTGATTAAACCTCTGGTTATTAACAAACAAATAAGGCGTGCCGTCTAAACGGAGGCCCTGGCCTTCCTGAAAATCTTCCATAATTAAAGGCAGAGTTTGCTGATTATCATAACACTGGCTGAATTTAGCCAGATCCAATTTTAAAGCCGAGGCGACTTGGGTATATAAATTTGAACCCAACTGGTCCTGATTGGCGTAAAGGTAATCATGGAATTCCCAGAATTTATTTTGAACTTGGGCGCAACGGGCGGCAATGGCCGCGCGCTGGCTTTGCTGATAATCGGGATTGGGATAATCTTTCCAAATCAATAACACATCGGCGGGATGATTTTGTAACAGTTGGCCCAAAACTTGTTCCGCGTCCGCGCAATGCGGACACTGAAAATCGCTATAAATAACCAGCTGGTTTTTGGCGGTTGTTTGGCCTAAAGCCGGGTCGGTGGCTCTTAACACCGGCGCGGTTAACAAGGGTTGAGTTACTTGCTGACTGACATTATTTAACGACTCCAAATATTCTTGATCATCTTTTAAAACTTTGGCGCCATAATAGTAACGAGTTACAATCAAAATCGTAAAAACAAGCAACAGCCCCAAGGCGAGGTAAACTAAGCGGTTGACTTGTTTGGGGTTAAGGTCAGACATGATTACAATTTAATGCTGTAAACCTTCCCGTTATTGGCATCTTGGAAAAACAGGGTTTTTTCATCCGGCGATAAGGAAACATTGCTAGCGGAATAAGCATTTAAATCGCCCACCGGAGTAGCTAACACCGAAATCTGGCCGGTTTGCAAATCCACTTTGTAAAAAGCATCGGCGGAATTTTTGGCCAATTGCGGATACAAACCGCTGCCGCTGGGCAAATAATCGGGCACCCCACAATAAGCAGTAATGCCATCGGCGGCCAGAGCGCATTTTTCCGGCCAGGTGGCTAAGCCCAAATCCAAATTGCCCGCGCCCGCGTTATCGCCGCCGGCCTGGACCGATTGCAGGATTGGTTTAAAATCATTATCGGTGCGGTAAACACTGTACAATAGACGATCGCCTTTAGCCGACCATTTGCCTTTAAAGCCGTGACCGTTAACCGTAAGCGATTGAAAATTTTCCTGATTGCGACCGATAAAAATGACTTCTTGAGCGTTGTTGCCCGTGTTTTTGCGGTACATAGCCACCATTTGCCCGTTGGGGGACCAGTTGATATCCACATCGGCGGACTTGGCGCCCAACCGTTCCACAAACTGAATATTGGAACCGTCGGGGTTGGCCGTAACGATCCAGTTATTTTCTTCCTGTGGACCGATAGCCGCGGCCGCCAATTGTCCGGCATCAGTGGAAAAAGAGAATTTTTCCAGTTCTTTAGGCAAAGCGTATTGCTGTTTTTTAACAAAATCATAAACGATATTGGAACCGTCGGGATATTCCAGCACGGCGCTGTTGCCTTTAGGCGCCCAGGTAATGTTTTGCACGGCGTAAAAACGCTGATCTGTCAGCTGGCTAACGGATCCGTCCGCGTTGATTTTGTAAAAACGGCCTTCGGCGGAATTAAAATAATTAACTCCCCCGTTTTGATTGACTGTAGGCGCAACCACGCGCGACGAACTAAAATTGTTAACCAAAGTATAGCTGCCATTGGCGGTTTCGGAAACTGTCACGTCTTCCGGGATCTGACTGATAAAAGGCAATCCGGCGTTGACGTTTAAACCACCGACGCGATTAACATTACCTTCCGGCAATTCCGGCAATTGGCCGGCCGGAGTATTAACGTTAATCAAATTGCCCGGAGGCAAAGCCGCTTGCGGCGGTTTAAAGAAAAAATAATACATTAAATAGCCAAGACCAATCACCGCGCCCGCGAACAGAATGATGATGATTGTTTTTTTTATTCGTTCATTCATATTAATATGGATAATTATTTACCCAAAAATTTTACTTTGCCTAATTCCGCCTCCATTTCATCGGCCGCTGACTTTAAACTGCCGATATGCTTATCGTTTTTAATCTTAATCAACAGAACCATAAAAATATAAGTCGGAAACATAGTAACGAACGGAAGAAACTCCACTAAAATCGCCAAAATGGCCTTACCAGCGAATTTTTTTATTAACCATGTTTTAAACCAAACTCCCTGAAAGCTGACGACCATTAAAAGGGCCATGGTAATAAAAATATTAACAATTGAACTGCTGATGCCTGTCGGCTCCAGCATATCCCAAAAATCCTTGATAAACGCCAACAGTATGGCTAGTAAAAAAGAACTGAATCTGCCGGAAGCAATTCCCTGCCTTAAACTTTGACCCAATAAAAATCCTTCTTTGATGGCACCAAGCGGGGTTTTAATGCTGGCCGCGTTTTTAAAACGCTCGTAATCATGCTTAAACTGTTTATCGCCTAATTCGTTTAAAGATCGGCTTTCCACGATGTTTTGGGCCTGATTAATAAAACTTTTCGCCCTTTGCCGGTTTGATGGTTGATTGTTTGAGGATTGAGCGGATTGATCTTGAGGCGTTGGTTGATTTTCCTCCTGATCCTGTTGATTATTGTCAGTCGGTTGGTTAGGAGTCGGCCCCGCTTGAGCGGGCAACGGACTTTGATTCGTCCCTTGTCCGGCAGGTAAAGAAGAAGATTGTTTTTTATGTCTGCCGCTCTGCCGGTCCTTTTTTTTGACAACGGTCAACAATCTGGCCAACTCTTGTTCTACCCCCTGGTCTAATTTACGGGCATCAGCCATACTATTTAATCAACTTTATTATTCCTGCCAAACGGCGCTATCCACCAACCAGCTGTCGTCGGATTTGACCAATGATAATTCAAGGTCCTGATAATAAACAAAATCCTCGGCGCCGTCCTTGCGTTCGCTTCGTTGCAAACTGACCGTAACTTGGGCCGTGCCGGCCCCTTCATCCAAATTAGTGATTTCCGTTTTTAAGGCCTTGGAAGAAACGCCGTAAAATGTTTGACCGGATGCTGACGTTAACATTTCCGCCTTCAACTGATTGATGTCTAATTGCATGTTGGCGGTAGCCATTAGTTTGACTTCTTCCAGATTTAAAAACTGGCTGTCGGTAGAAAAACTGGCGTAGCGTTCGGCAAAATTACGGGCCGTGTTGACCGCGGTTTGTTCAGCCGGCTTAAGAGTAACAATCGACACAATTGGCACCGCGCCTTTGTTGACTTCGGGTACGGCCGTATTAACGTTCTGGTTGGTTTTTGCCTCTGGCTGATTAGGAGTAAAAAACGACTGATCGGTCAGCAACAAAGCAATGGCCAGCCCGGCCAGAACTAAGACGATAATGGCGATGATGATTATTTTTTTTCTGTTCATATAATTTTAATTATTGCTGGCCGCTCATGGCCGTATCAAATTCCTTTTTAGCCGCTTCAATTTCCAACAGCTGTTTGGGATCGGAAGTAATAATCTGGTCTTCGGTGTAACTGGCTTTGACTAAAATAGCCACGTGCTTATCGCCCGCGAAAAAGATGCCTTCGCCCACGTTGCCTTCCAACAGTAAATACTTTTCGCCCTCCGTAAGCATAAAGGTATCCTTAATCATATTAATGCCGGCCGGCGACTGCTTTAACAACAGCTGGAGCGACGAGTTGGTCACGATGGCCTTGCCATAAGGCGAACTCAAAAAATCCGTCACATCTTGGGTAATGGTGGTTACGCCCAAATAATACTTGCGGCAGCGCTTGACCAAGGCGAAAATGAATTTGGCGCTATCTTCCCTTTGCATCAGCCACCAGGCCTCATCAATCACTAAAATTCTCTTTTTTAGCTCGCTGCGCACAATTGTCCAGATGTAATTAACAATAGAGTAAATAGCAATGGGCTTAAGCTCGTCTTCCAAATCGCGCACCGAAAAACAGATCATTTGATTTTTAACGTCAATGTTGGTGGGGCTGTTAAACAAACCGGCAAAAGTTCCGGTGGTATATTTTTTTAAGCGCATCACCAAAGATTCGCCGCCGGCCATGCCGCCCAGCACTTCTTCAAAATCCCTCATCAGCGGGGCTTCCACGTTGCTTAAATCGCTTTCGGGCGTAATATCCTTTTTTGCGTAAGTTTCCAGCAAGGCCCGGTCCACCAAAGAGTCCTCTTCATGGGAAAGCTCCCCGAGCATTAAGCGCACCAAACCCTTTAAAGTAATAACCGCGCTGCGGATAATATCGGCCGGTTTACTATCTTCACCGATGCCCTTGGGCAAATCAAACGGATTGAGCTTGGTTTCGGAATTAAGGGAAATATTGATGTACGCTCCGCCCACCGCGTCGGCCAGATATTTGTATTCGTTTTCCGGATCAATAATCATCACTTCAATACCCATCATCATACTGCGTAAAACCTCCAGCTTAATGGCGTAGCTTTTGCCCGCGCCGGAAGTGGCAAATACTACCGAGTTGGGGTTTTGCAAACTAAAACGGTCAAAAATTATCAAACTGTTATTGTGGCGGTTAATGCCGTATAAAATGCCGTCATTACCCGTTAGTTCGGAAGAAATAAAAGGGAACGAAGAAGCCACGGGCGAAGAATTCATGTTAAACGAAATCTGCAATTCATCATTAGCCAAGGGCAAACAGGAATTAAAGGCCTGCTCCGACTGGTACAAAGCGCGTTTGGAATAAACAAGTTTGGAGCCAAACAAGGATTCGATTTTTTCCACCATCAATTCCAGTTTTTCTTTGGTATCGGCGTAAATGGTAACATACAAAGCGAACTGAAAAAACTTTTCCGTGCCCTGAGTTAAATCGTCGCGCAAAGTTTCAATATCCCTTAAGGCCGTTTCACGCAACGGGTCGCGAGGCGCGCCTTTTTCGGCGTCGGCCATCAGCTGGGCCTGCACCGCGCCGACCTTGTTCTTAAGTTGTTTTAAAATAATTTCCGTTTTAACTGGGTAAAAAAACATGGCCACATCCAAGGGCGAGCTGTAATTGATAATGGGCGAAAACCAGCCCACGTTGATGTAACGCGGATAGTTAATGGCAAACAAAGTGGTTAAAAATTTGCCGTTAAGCTCTACCGACCGCGGATCCACTTTCATGCTGGCCGGGGCGATAATATCCTTAACCGAAGTTACGCCCTCGCGGTAAATTTTTTCCGCCTCCAACAACTCCCGGGCTTCGGTTGAACTAACCTTGGCCTGGCTCTTTTTTATTTCTTGTTCCGGTTTTATTTTAAATGCCATGTTGATTTGTTATTCAACTCTTAATTTATTTATATCCGCCAGTTTTTGCGCGTCCGCCACTTCGGGATTATAGGTATTGTAAAACAATTCAATCAAACTCTGCGTATCCAAGGGCACCGATTTTAGGCCAATGGACGAAAGGCCGGAAATCACAAAATCCACCCTTTTCATTAATTCATCGCGGGAACGGTTAAATTTTTTCTGACTCAAGTTAATGGCCCGAGCCGGCGAAATTGCGTCCATGGTCCGCTCCCAAAACTTCTTTTTTTCATGGTTGGCGCCGCTGTAAGGCACGGCCACGTAAAACTTTTTGGTCATAATTTCGCCCAAATCCAGCAGGTCGCGCAAAAAGGCGCGGTAATCGGCAATCTGCAAACGCAACAATTCATTGGTCTGTTCTTTTTCCAAATTTTCCAGCTTGGTTAAATAGCCGTCAATATTAAGATTGCGGGATTGAATCACGATTTGCAAAGGGAATGATAAAGAATTTAAAAAACTGACGTACGCTTGAATAATAGCGTTTTGCTCGTCTTCGCCTTTAAGCGCGAAGTTAATGGAAGAAACCAGCAGAACCGCGCGCGTGCCGCCATCGCGCAACACCACCGTGTCGTCTTTGATTTCGGCAATGTCCAAATATCGTTGCGTTGATTGGCTTGGTTTTGAACCGGCTAATTTGTTTTTTTCAGGCATATTATAATTTAAATGAAACGTCTTTTTCCCGTTCTTCGCCGTGATAAACCCCGCCGGTATCAATCAACAGGGTCAGCTCGGCCAAATGGGAACGGTTAATGGGACGATGGGTTATGGGAGCAACTGTTGCCGGAGCACCCTGATCGGCATTATCTTTTTTAACTGTTAAACCGGCCTGCCTTTGCCAAACACGCAAGGCCGGTTTTTTGATTGTTTGCGTAAAATTCAAGATAAAATAATGAAAAGGCATGCCGTTGATTTTAACAAAAGCGACCACTAAAAAAACCAAAGCCGTGGGAATGCCGATAAACAGAAAAAAAGTTAAATCGGAAAGCTTGTATTCCAAAAACAGGAGCAGGCCGGCTACAATCATAATA
Source organism: Candidatus Komeilibacteria bacterium (assembly GCA_030688315.1). Lineage (GTDB taxonomy): Bacteria > Patescibacteriota > Patescibacteriia > UBA1558 > UBA10009 > JAUYIT01. The sequence goes on from JAUYIT010000027.1 coordinate 97,355, forward strand.
ACAAACTGCCTGACCGTAATGGGGCCGATGATTTTATCTTCCACGTCAATAAATTGTGGTACGGTGAATTGCCGCATTATTTAAAACCTTAACTGTTTATTAATATCCGTGATCGCGTTAAACTCGTCCAAAGTTAAAATCTCATTGCCCTGACCGGAATATTCGTTAATCACGGCCGCCAAATCCAAACCGTGCTCCATGCTGGCCTGGCCCAAAGTAACGTACAATTTATACAGCGGACTTTGCCGCCAAGCATTTAAACCCAGGGCCTTTTTGGCCAACGATTCTTTGGCCAGCAAATTGATTTTAGCGCCGATTTTTTGCGCTCGTTCCGCTGGTGTTTCGCCCAACCGCCGAAATGTTTCCAAAGTCAGCAACGATAATTCTTCCATTGGTCCGACCAGTTTATAATCCTTTTTAACATCGGATAAACGCGGGGCGCCTTCTTTAAGGGGCCGCTGAAATCTGGCCATACTGGGCATACCCGGACCGCTGGCGGGCATGGGCGTTCTAGCTTTCATGGTTGGCAAATCGGGCAAGGGGGTTCTAATTTGAGCAACTCGTAACGGCGCTGTCATTGGTCGGTTAGGTAAAGCGGAAATGGTCTCAAGCGGTTGAGGTTTTATAACCGGAGGAATTGGACGAACTGGCGTTACGGGAGTTTCCGGCTTAACAGTTTTAGCTGGTTCCGCGACCGGTTCAGAAAATTTGACGGGCGCAGGATTAAGATTGACTTCTTCCTTTTCATCCACCACCACGCCGGCTTGCGCCTCGATTTTAACCTTGATTTCACGCAAAAATTCCAGCAAATTATCGGCTAACTCGGCCTTTAAATCCAGTCCGCCGTCCTTGGCCGTTCTAACCAATAGATCCTTGGTATCCACGGCCGAACGCCGGTCACGCAAAAAACTGAAAATAGCGGAACGCAACTTGGTAAATATTTCCTGATTGGCGGTAAGCTGATAGTTTTCCGCCGTTTTAACCGCGATTTTATCCAAAGAATATTTTTTGCGGCCATCCGCGCCCGCATGTGTTCCTTGATGCTTAGCCGCTTCTTCTTCATCGGCCGGATGAAAATAAAAACTGGAAGTTTGCTTATATAAAGCCGGAGGCGGCGGCTGGAGCATTTTTTCCTCGTAGCCCGTATCAATCGGCAATATCGGCTTTAAATTGGCTTCCTCGTTATCTTCCACCCCAGCCGTCGCTGAAGTCGGCAACGACTGACCGGAAAAATCATTCAATGACTGCAACTGACCGCCCTTTAAAACCTTAAACTGGCCGGTTTCGTCCATGACCAGAATTTCTTCATCGGTTGTTTGTAATTGATCTGCTGTCATTTTTATCACCCTCCTCCCCTTTTCTAAGGGGAGGGTAGGGAGGGGTTACAATGTAGTAATCGGACGCGACTGTAAAATATAAAACTTATTTTTGTAAATTGCCCATTCAATATCCTGTGGTTTGTTGTAATGCTTTTCGATTTTTTTAACGATTTCTGCAAGCTCAATAATCTGCTTGCCAGTAAGTTTCTGTTTTTCCTGAATTGATTTAGCGACCGGCTTCAAAACCGATCCTCCGCCCGCTTTCAAAATAATCTGCTTTTCCTGCTTACTAATATTGATATCCAAAATCGTGCCTTCTTTTTTATGAACTACGTAGCTATCAGGCGTAATAGTACCGGAAACAATGGCTTCGCCTAATCCATAGCCCGCTTCAATAATCAACTGATTTCTATCCTTGGATACCGGATGCACGCTAAAGGCCACACCCGAAATTTGCGAATCCACCATTTGCTGAACCACCACGGCCACGCTGACCGGAGTTTTATGCAACTTTTTTTCAAAACGGTAGAAAATAGCCCGCGGAGTGAATAATGACGCCCAGCATTTTTTGACTGTTTCAACCAAATGTTTCTCATCAATGAACAAAAAGGTGTCTAGTTCCCCTGCCCAGGAAGCAATTGAGGAATCCTCGGCCGTGGCCGATGACCGCACTGCCACCCACTTGGTTTTCAATTTTTTGAACTCTGACAAGATGGCATCAGCCATCGCCTTAGGCATAACCGCGCGGTGAATCAAATCCTGAATAACGTGCGAAGTTCGATCAACAGAGCTGACATCCTGATGATTGACTTTTTTAAGCTCCGCTTCAATAAAAACGTTCAAATCTTGGCCTGACCCCGTTGGCGGCGGTGTATTATTCAAAAATTGGTCAAAAGTTGAAGCCAAAACCACAAATCCGGGCGGTACGGGCAGTTTAGCGGCCGTCATTTCCCCCAAAGAAGCTCCTTTGCCCCCGGCAATCTTAACGCTTTTTTTATTTATTCTGGCAAACGGTAAAATCAACTCTTTCATAAGGAAAATTCTTACTAATTATAACACAAAAATGGCATTTTCAACAATAGTTTATCCCCTAAACTAATTAAAGTAGTCTAGTAAATCAAAAAACCGTCGCTTATAGTTAGCAACAGTTTATAATCCCCTGATTTTAAAGCTAATTTTTAACAAAAACAAAAATCTCCCTTTCCACCATCTGACCCTCGCGGCCATAAATAATTGACCCTCTCTCGCTTTGACCTAATTTATCAATAATGAAACCGATTTTTTGGACTGCGTCCAAAATTTCCATTTTTTGGCCATTGATAATAGGCAGAATCATCACCGCCTTGCCGCCCGATTTTAACACCTTGTAAAATTGCTTAAAAGAATCCAGGTATAAATTTTCCAAATCCTCAAACTTTTGGGTTTTTAATTTTGATTTATCCGGCTCGCCTAAATATGGCTCGGTAACAATGGCGTCAACGGTTGCCAGCGCCACTTTATGCACTAAATTCCTAACGTCCAGTTCATACATTTTAACTCCGTCAATCTTAAAATTGTATTTGGTTTTTAACCAACTGATGTTATTACGGCAATCGGCAATGGCTTTGGCGGAAATATCGGAGCCGATGATATTTTTATATCCCAGCATCAAGGCCTCTTGAAGAACAGTCCCGGAACCACAGAATGAGTCAAGTAAAACGTCGGCCGGCTTCGCGCCTGCCAAGTTAATCATGATTTGAGCCAGTTTGGGCGGCAACATGCCGGATTTGTCATCACGGCTTGGCCGGCCGTAATCGCGGGCCGAGTAGGCCTCAAAATCCTGAATAGCCAAAGTTTCACCTAAATAATATTCACCTTGGTTTTCAATAACCACCAAATCCAAACCCTGACCCAACAAATGCTCTTTTTTAATGATGACGGCTGACAAACTTTTTTCTTTGCTGACCACAAACCGACAGAGGGTGCCCTGTTCCTTTAACTCTCTTTTAATGGTCAGGCCGAGCTGTTGAAATTCTTTAACCACCGTTTTGCCGTATAAACTAAAGCCGAACTGAAATTTTTGTTTATCCGCCGAAGCTTTAGCATAGGCGGAGGCTTTCACAATTTCTTCAATATTTTCCGACAAATTTTCTTTTGAGGTCTTGCTTAAAATAGCGATAATTTTGATGACGCCGCCCAATCTATTTTGTAAAGCCAAAACATCCAATTCCTGATTGGCTTCAATTATTAAAGCTTCTTTACTCTGCAAAATTTCTTCAAAATCAACAGTTTGTTTTTTTAAAAGGCAGATAATCTCGGCGACCGACAAATCCGGCACATGACCTAAGATAAAGGCGTATTTAGTGGTTTCTTTTGACATATTGGCTTAGTTTCTTATTTTAACAAATCATCAAGCTCGCACGAAAGCAGGGTTGATTTATTCAGCAGGATTTGTTCCTTTGGATTTAATTTATCGGCTGTCAGCCTAATGATTTTTGTGATAATGCTATCGCCAAGCATCACCTGATTTGTTTTTTTAAAGTAACGCTCGGTTTTCTGATAAAAAAGCGTAGCGTACTGCTTTAGTTTTTCCTGCGACGCCGGTTTTGAACTCCCTCCATTACTGGTAAAATTAATTTTATCCGCAATTTTTTTATCTATCTCGATTGTTAAATCTCCGTCTTTAAAATCAATCCAATAATCACTAAT
>JAUYIT010000015.1 GCA_030688315.1 Candidatus Komeilibacteria bacterium
AGGCAAGCAATATTTTATTTACGGCGATGGGCTTCAGCGCCGGTCCTTTACTTATATAGATGATTGCGTGCCGCCCATGGCCGAAGCCGCTTTTTTGGATCAACTTAACGGCGAAATAATTAACGTGGGTCCGGAAGAGGAAATAACAATCAAGGAACTTTCGGATATTGTTTTGGAAGAATTTTTCCCTGATCCGGCTGACAGGAAAAAATTTGCTCCGATTCATTTAGCCGAACGGCCGCAGGAAGTAAAAAACGCTTTTTCTTCCAATCAAAAAGCCAAACAGCTATTAAATTATCAACCTAAAACCGCCTTAAAAGACGGTTTAAAGCAGATGATTGCCTGGGCCAGGCAGATCGGTTACGAAAAACCCAAGTATCTTGATCAGTTGGAGTTGGATTCGCCTAACATGCCTAAAACCTGGAAAGATAAATTGATTTAACATTGTTTATGACCGTCTGTTTTTTCGGCATTTATTTGCCAGATTATTGCCGCAATAAGGTGTTAATGGACGGTTTAAGGCAGAATGGCGTCAATATTATTGAATGCAACAGCCGCGCTCGCGGCCTGAAAAAGTATTTTGAACTCATTCGCCTTCACCGGCGGATTAAAAATCAATATGATGTTTTATTGGTGGCCTTTCCCGGCTATCAAAGCATGTTGTTGGCCAAATTATTAACCAACAAGCCCATAATTTTTGATGCTTTTAATTCCATTTACGATTCCACGGTGTTGGATAGAAAACTGGTTGGTCCCAAAAGTTTAGGCGCCTTGTATTACTGGTTGTTAAATTGGCTGGCCTGCAAGCTGGCAAATAAAATTCTGCTGGACACCAATGATCATATTGATTATTTTGTGAGTCAGTTTAAGTTGAAGCGCGCCAAATTTTACCGAGTGTTTATCAGCGCCGACGAGCAGACTTTTTTTCCCGTCAAATCCGATCATCAAAACGAGGTTTTTACGGTTCATTTTCACGGCTCATTTATTGCCTTGCAGGGGATTGAATATATTTTGCAGGCAGCCAATATTTTACGGGATCAGCCGATTAAATTTAATATCATCGGCAAAGGCCAGTTATATCCGGCCATGAGGGAATTGGCGGACGAACTGAAACTGACTAATGTTAATTTTACCGGCTATCAGCAACAGGCGGAAATCAGCCGTTCGGCGTCGCAAGCCGATATTTGTTTGGGAGTTTTTGGCAAAACTGAAAAGGCCAGCCGAGTGATTCCCATTAAAGTTTATGAGTCGCTGGCCATGGCTAAGCCGATTATTACCGGTGAATCAATGGCCGCCAAAGAACTGATGACTAACGAGGAAAATATTTTATTTTGCCAAATGAATAGTGCGCAAGATTTGGCAGATAAAATTGTTTGGTTAAAAAATGATCCGGCCTTACGGCAAAAAATTTCCGCCAACGGCTACCAATTGTATCAAAATAAACTGCGGCCGGTTATTTTGGGCCGGGAATTAATCGCTATAATCAATAAATAAAATATGGACGTTAATCAGGTTAAAAGCGTGTATAACAGTCAAAAGCCGGAAGCTAATTACGAATACGAACGCTGGTTTAAAAATCCTATCAAACTAGCCGGTTATGAAATGTCTTTAAAGTCCATTAAAGTCCATGTTTTGCCTGATTTACCTCAAGGTGGCGCATATTTGGAATTAGGGCCGGGCGCCGGTACTTGGACTAAGGTGATTTTAATTGCCAGGCCGGGTTTGGAAGCGGATTTAGTTGATCTTTCGTCCAGTATGCTTAATCAGGCTAAAAAGAATTTATCCGGTTTTTCTGGAATTAATTATTTTGAAAATGATTTTTTGGATTTTTCCGCTGACAAAAAATATCAGGCCTTTTTTTCCTCCCGCGTGTTTGAATATTTACCCGATCAGCCCGCGGCCGCGGCCAAAATTGCTGAACTACTGCCAAGCGGGGGAATGGGCTGGTTAATTACCAAAACGCCCAAGTATTTTTTTAATCGTTTGCTGGGTAGAAAAATCAATCCTTTGCACAACGGTCAGATTGCTCCGACTAAATTACACGCCTTATTGGCCGCGGCCGGGTTTAAGGAAATAAAAATGTTTCCGGTGGCCTTTAGTTTTCCGTTGTTTAAATCAGCCGGTTTAAATAAATTTTGCCATTCTCTTTTTTACCGTCTGCCGCTTAATTTTATCAGCCAGTTTTTATCCGAATCGTATTTGGTTAAATTTAAAAAATCATGATTGTGGAATTTTTCGGCCAGGCCGGCAGTGGTAAAACCACGGTAGCGCGCCTGTTGGCGGAGCAAAACAACTGGCCGTTGGTTAAAGTTAAAAGCAAAGCGCGTTTGGCCGGTTGGAATTTGTTATTTTTATTCAGTCACCCGGTTAAATTTTTTGGCCGTCTGGGTTACGTGTTCGGCAATTCTTTGAGCTTAAAAATGTTTTATTTTAAGTTCATGAATTTGTTTTTAAACGTTAACGCCAAACATCAAAAAGCTCTTCTTCAAACCGGAACGGCCATTATTGATCAGGGTTATTTGCACAGCGTCATGTCGGTTTTTGAAAACAAAGTCAGTTTGCCCGTCATGGCTCGGTATCTAAAGTTTATTATGTACCCCGATAAATTGGTTTTTTTTGAAACCACGCCGGAGGTTTTAGCTCAGAGGATTAAGGCCCGGGGCTATTTTGCCCGGGAATGGCTTAATCCGGCGCAGTTGCTGGCTTGGCAAGAGGTTATCAACCATAATAATCTGGTATTTAAGGAATTAGTCAATCAATTGCCTGGCCCGATTCTTAAAGTTGATGCCAATCATAATCCTCAGGCTATTGCCGATCAAATCAAAACATTCATCCAATCATGAAAAAGCTAATCTACATTGTTAACGGCCGGATCCCCACCGAAAAAGCCAACGGCTACCAAATCAGCAAGATGTGCCAGGAATTTGCTTCGGCGGGGCTGGCGGTGGAATTATGGCTGCCAACCAGGAAAAATCCCATTACCGATAATCTGTTTGAATTTTACGGCCTGCCCAAAAATTTTACCTGCCGCTATCTGGATTGTCCGGATTTTATTGTTTATAAAAAGTATTTAGGCAAATTCTGTTTTTGGTTGCAGGCGCTGGTTTTTTTAATTACTTTGGCCGGTCAAAAAATTGACCGTCAAACAATCATCTTTAGCCGCCAGCCAGAAATTGTCTGGCTGTTCGCGAGCAGAGGATATCAAACAATTTATGAAGCCCACAAGTGGCCGCAATCCAAAGCCGGCTGGCATCATCGCTTGGTTAGGCGGGCGGCCAAAATTTTGGTTTTAACCCAAAAACTCAAAGAATTATTTGTCCAAGCCGGTTTTTCAGAGGAAAAACTCGCTATTATGCCCGATGCCGTGGATTTGGAAGTTTTTAATCTTAATCTGACCAAAGAGCAGGCCAGAATTAAACTGGCTTTGTCTCAAAATAAAACCATTTTGCTCTACACCGGCAGTTTAACTACCATGGGGCAGGATAAAGGCCTTAATGATATTTTAAAATCATTGGCTTTGCTCAAACAAAACAATGATTCGTTGCTATTTGTTGCCGTGGGCGGCAGCGATAAGGAAATTAAAAGATATGATCAGCTGGCGCAAGAACTTAAAGTTGAAGGACTGGTTGACTGGCAACCCAGAACCAAGCCCGCCCAAGTGGCCGTGTGGCAAAAGGCCGCCGATGTATTATTAATGCCTTTTCCGTTTTCCGAGCACTATGCCTACTATATGTCGCCTCTAAAAATGTTTGAATATATGGCTTCGGGCCGGCCCATTGTGGCTTCAAATTTACCTTCCATCAGGGAAGCGCTTAACGAAACTAATGCCGTTTTGGTTAAACCCGATGATCCGGTGGATTTAGCAGCGGGGATAAATAAGCTTTTGAACAGCCAAGAAATAGGGGAAAAGCTAGTTCAACAGGCCCTTAAAGATGTTGATAACTATACCTGGGCCAAAAGAGCGGCTAAGATTGTAAACTTTATAAAATAAGGGTTTTTGGAAAAAATTAGTATATTTTGATACCCGTTGACACCTTTTGACACTTTGAGGTATAATGAGCACATGCCAAATAATGAAGAAATCAAGCCAAACGCGGTTTATACCACCGATGAAACCGAAAAGCTGTTAAAAATATCCAACAGTACCATTAAGCGCATGCTTAAAAAGGGTTTACTTAGAGCCAATAAGGTAGGCGGTCAGTATCGCATTTTAGGCAGAGAAATCCTGCGTCTAATTTCGCCGACAGTGGAAAAAAAGGCGGTCAAACAGTATTTGGAATTAAAAAAGAAGGTTTTAACCAAAATCAGAAAGTGGTAATAATTTTCTGATTTTTTTTGTTAACAAATGTCCATTATTCCCAAAGAAAACAGAATCAGAGCAGTGATCGGCTTATCCAGAAAGGCGTTTTTTAAATACAAATGGCAGATCCTTTCCTTAACGGCTCTGGGCTTGGTCAGCGGTTTTTTGGAAGGTATTGGTGTTAACGCGCTCATACCTCTGTTTTCCTTGGCGGCTGACGTGGGCTCCAGCGGTGATGATTTGGTTACCAGAACCATCATGGAGCTGTTCGCGCGGTTTAATCTGTCATTCAGCTTAAAGTATTTGCTGATTTTTATCATCACTTTGTTTATACTTAAGGCGCTGGTGATAATCTGGTTCAATTACATTAAAATCAAAATCACGGCTGATTATGAACATAACACCCAGACCGCCTTATTCAAGCAAACCCTAAAATCCCACTGGCCTTATTTATTAAAACAAAAGATCGGCTATTTAGAAAAGGTCTTAATGACCGACGTGGCCTACAGCTCTTCATTATTACAGCAATTGGGCAGTATTATCATGATTTTAACCGGCCTGTTGATGTATATGCTGATCGCTTTTAATATCTCGGTCACTATTACATTAATCACTCTCACTTTGGGCGCGGTTTTATTTCTGGTTTTAAAACCATTTACCTATCGCACCAGAAAGGCGGCTCATGAAAAATCCGAGCTTAATAAGGAAACTTCGCATCATATCAACGAAAATATTTTAGGCCTTAAAACCATTAAGTCGTTTTTAGTTGATAACAATGTTTCCGCGGCCGCGGCCGCTTATTTTAAGCGGATGAAGGAGCTTAACATTAGTGTGTACATGACCCGCAGTATTACCGGTTCGCTGATGCAACCAATTAGTTTGATTTTTATTTGCGCGGTGTTTGCTTTTTCGTACCGATCGCCTGATTTTAATTTCGCGGCTATGATTGCCGTGGTGTATCTGATCCAAAAAATGTTCCAGTATATCCAACAACTGCAAACGGCCATGCATCATTTAAGCGAATCCATCCCTTATTTAAAAAGCGTTTTAAACTATCAACAAAAAGCGGACGATAACCGCGAGGAGCCGGGCGGCGAACATGCTTTTAAGTTTGAGAAATCCTTGGAATTTAAAGGCGTTAGTTTTTTTTACAATCCGGCCGCGCCCGTTTTGGATCAGCTTGATTTTAGCGTTAACAAAGGGGAAATGGTGGGCTTAATCGGCGCCTCGGGTTCAGGTAAAACCACTATTTCCGATTTACTGCTCCGTTTGTTTAACCCTTCGGCCGGCGCTGTTTTACTGGACGGCATCAACGCCGAAGAAATCAAACTAAAAGATTGGCGGTTTAATATCGGCTATGTTTCGCAAGATATTTTTTTGGTTAATGATACTATTGCCTCCAACATTAAATTTTATAATGAAGATGTTTCGGACGCTCAAATCCATGAAGCGGCTAAAATGGCTAACATTGATGAATTCATTCAGGGTTTGCCGGAAAAATACAACACCATCGTGGGCGAGCGCGGAACTTTTCTGTCCGGCGGTCAAAGGCAAAGGATTATTATTGCCCGCGTGCTGGCTCGCAAGCCACAGTTATTGATTTTGGATGAAGCCACTTCGGCTTTGGATAATGAATCCGAAGTCAAGATTCAAGAAGTGATTGACGGATTAAAAGGCAAGCTGACCGTGTTTGTGATTGCTCACCGCCTCTCCACTGTTTTAAATTCCGATAAACTTTTGGTGTTAGCCGGCGGGAAGATAGTGGAGCAGGGTCGGCCAGCCGAACTGCTTAAAGATAAAGAAACTTATTTTTCCAAGGCTTATAACATCAGAACATAACCATTATGCGCTTATTTGTAATTTGGGGAAAATCCAGCACTGAACAAACTTTGACTAAAATCTTAGCCGGTCTGATTAGCCGTGGCCACGAAGTAGTTTATTGCGTGGGCCCTGATGGTTACGCGCCGCAACAAGAATTTCCCAACACGGTTTTTGAAGGCCACTTTGAGGCCTGGGACGATCTTAATTTATATTATGAAGGCGCTTTTAAGTATCCGCCGGCCTCCAAGGAATTAATCGTCCAGATGTATAAAACCGAAGCTATTGTTTTAAGCATGATGAACAAAAGAAGTAAAAACGCCAACGTTAACGAGCGCAAACATTATTATTACAATAAACTGGGTTATTGGCACGGCGCTCTAACCAAGTTTAAGCCCGACGCGGTGGTTTTTCCCATTATTCCCCATAAATCCTACCAATTTATCATCCATGAGCTGGCTTTATTGTTGGGCATTAAAACCGTTAGTTTTCAGGAAACCGTGGTCAGCGACCGGGTAATGGTTTACCAAAATTTTTGGCAGGGCAGTGCCTTAATGAAACAGGCGCAGACAAAAAATACCGGTCAGAATTTTTCTCTTAATGATTTAAGCCCGGATATAAAAAATTATTATCAGCAATACACAAGTCCGGGCTTTGACCGCACGCCCGATTATATGCTTGATTGGAAAAACCGTTTTTCCGTGATCAACAAAATTTTCGGCAAAATAAAAATCATCGGCCAAAGTTTTGCCGATTTAAGCATTTTTAAAAAATCAGGCAACTATTTTTACAAGCTGTTTGTTGAAAACATTAAAAAGGAATATTTAAAATTACAGCAGGAACCCGATTTTAATCAGCCGTACGTTTATTTGCCCTTGCATTTTCAGCCCGAACGAACCACCTGTCCGCAGGGCGATGTGTTTGACGATCAGATATTAATGGCCGAAACCCTCAGTAATGCCCTGCCTAAGGACTGGTTGTTATATGTTAAAGAGCATCCGGTGCAATGGCTGCCCACCGGCCTTAATTATTCCGGCGTCAGATACAAGGGCTACTATCAAAGAATCGCCCGCCTTAAAAATGTCCGTTTGGTTCCCATAACAACGAGCACTTTTGATTTGACCGATCACGCTCGGGCCGTGGTGGCTATTGCCGGTACCGTGGGCTGGGAAGCGATTATGAAATTAAAACCGGTTATTGGTTTTGGCGCGGCCGCTTGGTATGAGGATTTTCCGTATGTTTTTAAGGTCAGTGATGTGGATTCGTGCCGTAGGGCAATTGCCATAATTAAGCAGGGAGTAAATATAACCGATCAGGACAGGATTAATTTTTTAAAAAGTTTTGATGAAGCAAGTTTAAGGGATTCCAGGTTTTTGGCCGGTTTTAAAAAAAATTCGGATATTACTGAAGAGCAAAGCTTAAAGAATATAGTTGAGAGCATAGACAAGGAGTTAAAAAGCGATTATCATTTTAATTAATTAGATTAAATTACTAAATTTTATCATTATGTTGGAACAAAAAACCGTTTTGATTACCGGCGGCACCGGTTCGTTTGGCAGTAATTTGCCAGATACATTTTAAAAAATTACGACGTTAAAAAGCTGATTATTTTCAGCCGTGACGAGCGCAAGCAGTTTGACATGCAACGGGAATTGCAGGATAAGCGTTTGCGTTTCTTTTTGGGCGACGTGCGCGATTTACCCAGATTACAAAGGGCATTTAAGGGCGTGGATATTGTGGTGCACGCGGCTGCTTTAAAGCATATTCCTATTTTGGAATACAATCCCTTTGAAGCGGTGCAAACCAATATTTTGGGCTCGCAAAACGT
>JAUYIT010000029.1 GCA_030688315.1 Candidatus Komeilibacteria bacterium
GGGGTGGTTAAGGAAAAATCGTGGCTGGGTCGGCTTTCCAACTGGGTTTCTAATAATATTCTTGGTTTTGGCAAGCAGACGTCGGAACAGCCCTACGGCAGTTTTTATCCGCCCAAAAGTTCCACGCCCGAATACTGGAGCAAACCCGGACCTAATGACCGTAAGGATGCTCCCTTGTATGTTTACAGCGGCGGTTCCTTTGACTTTGGCCCAAGCGCCGGCACGCCGTGGTCAGTGCCGGTTGGCTCCGCTATTACCCCTCAAGCTCCGGGAAGAGTTTGCGTTTCTTCAACCAACAGTTCTATTTTAGGCAAAGAATGCAAGACTTCCTCGGATTGCCAAGGCGGCGTTTGTTCGGGCGTGGGCAAGTTCTGTTATAACCAGCAAGGTATTAGCAACGGCACGGCCTGTAAGGGCTCCGGCGATTGCCCTAACCCTAACGATTTTACCTGCTCTTACCCTAAAGAAACAGAAGAAAGTCCTTTTGCCACTACCCCCGGTGTTGCGATTGACAGATTACAGCAATTGTTTGCCAAGGTTTACGGGGTGTGGAAGTGGAGTAATGCCGACGGCAAGTATGAGCTGTGCGACGCTTATGAAAACGGGTCAATCAATTGTAATTTAGGCGATGATTTTACCGCCGATATAAGCGGAACAGGCAGGGATAATTCCGCTAGCGTGGATGATGTCACTGTTTTGGGCGGCAATATTTTGGCTGTTCCGGGCGGCAAGGTGGAGCTTAATTTTACGGTCAATGGTTCGGCCGACCAACTGCCCTTGGATGGCATCTGGATTGACTGGCAGGATGGTAACGTGGAATACTTTAAAGGACCGTTTGGCTATAAACCCAATTTAGCTCTGCCTTACAAGGCCTACCATGTTTATACCTGTTATACCAATGAACAAGGCAACCAGTGCGTGGCCTGTACTAACAGCCCGGCCGTCAACGGACAGTGTGATTACGGCACTCCTTTGGTCAACGTTAAAAACCATTGGGGCTGGTGCTCCAATACCGGGCCGTTTCGCGGCCAGGGGCAGGTCAGCCAATGGGTTGATGAAGCGGACTGTGATCCTGCCAACGGCACGCCGGCCGATAAAAGCGTGATTATTGAATAATGAAAAACCTGCTTAAAAAATTCAGCGGAAAAAAATACCTTGGCCTGTTGGGCGCGCTGGTTTTTGTTATGGCAATCGCGCTACTGCCTCAAGTCGCGCTGGCCGCTATTGATATTGCCGATTACATTACTTCCGCTTTGGGCCATCTGGCTTTAGGCATTATCAATCTGCTGGGTTCGCTTATTTTACTGCCGCTCATCAATTTTGTTGTCTGGATTTTAAGCTACAACAGTTTTTTGGATAATAACGCGGTCATTATCGGCTGGCCTTTGGTGCGCGATTTGTGCAACATGTTTTTTGTGGTCATTTTGTTGTTCATCGCTTTCGGCACCATTTTAAACATTCCCAACTACAGCTATAAATCCACCCTGCCCAAACTTTTATTAATGGCGATCCTGATTAATTTTTCCAAAACCATCATGGGTTTTGCCATTGATTTTGCGCAGGTGATTATGCTCACTTTTGTCAATTCGTTCCGCGACGCGGCCGCCGTCAATTTAATCCACGCTTTTGGCATCCGCGACATGCTTAAGCTGGATCTTAACGGCGACAATTTTAACAATTGGGAAGTGGTGGGGGTGTCGTTATTGGGTGTTATTTTACTGGTGATCGCGGTCGGCTTGATGCTGGCGTACGCGGCCGTGCTGTTGTGGCGCGTAATCTCGCTTTGGGTGCTGATTATTTTGTCGCCCGTGGCGTTTTTAATGTCCGCTTTTCCGTCCGGTCAAAAATACGCTTCCGAAATCTGGTCCAAGTTTGTTGAACAGCTTACTACCGGCGTTATTTTGGCCTTTTTTATGTGGCTTTCGTTTAGCATTTTGGCGTCCGGTTACAGCGTGGAAAGCCAAGGACCGGTGGCCAAGGGTCTGTTGGGCAATACTTCGGGCGCCGCCGGTTCGGCCAATGAAAGAGGGGCAGTTTACGGCTCGGACAACATTTCCTCCGATGTGCAGTGGGAACGCTTATACACCTTTATCATCGCCGTGGCTTTATTGCTGTTAGCCCTGCAGTACGCCCAAAAAGCCGGCGGTTTTGCCGGTTCTTTTGCCGGTAAAGTTAGCGGTAAGCTTTCGGAATTAGGTGTTGCGGCGGCTAAACTACCATATAAGGCAGCTAAATTCGGGTTAAATGAAGGCATTGATAAGTTATACGAAAAAACTCCCATTGATTTAAATATGAAAAGAAACTGGGAAAGAATAAAAAACGCACGGGCAAGTCGAAAACATACCCAACTACAAAAAGGCGAGCAGAGAGCAGAAAAATCTATCCAAGAGGGTAATTGGTTGACCGCCAGGATGGCTATGGCTACCGGCGGAATGACCGATCATTATACAAGATATGGCATGTGGAAGGGCATTGGCAAGCTTGTTCCCGGTTTAGGTAAAGTAGGAAAAAAAGGTCAAGAGGCCAGCGACGCGGAAGTTAAAGAAGGTGAACGAATAGCCGAAGAGATAAGAGAGCGAGAGGGTCTAATTAAAGATGGCGGCAGCAGTAGTAGATATTTAGAAGATCGTTCTAAAAACATTGATGAAGAAATAAATCCCAAACAATCGCGCCATGATGAATTGGAGGAATTATCAAAAAACAGAGCTTTAACGCCGGAAGAAAGCACTGAACTGCAAAGCTTAAAGACTGATTTAACAAATTTACAACAAGAGAAGGTGGATTTAAAAGTTCATTTAAGTGTAGTTGGCTTTGATTTTCAAAGATTAGATGAATTGGAGAAATTATCAAAAACCAGACCTTTAACGCCGGAAGAAAGCGCTGAACAAAGCAAGGGGATGGACCTATTACATCAACAAATAAAAAAGTTTAATGACGATTATCAAAAAGCATTAAAAGAAGCTGCAGATTTAAATACCGATTTGGCTACACTACAATCGGAAAGAAATAATATTGCTTTAAGTTTTACTCCAGCAGACATAGCAAGAAAAAAAGAACTGGACGAGCAGATAAAAGAGAAAACACTAAAACAGGCAGAAAAGCAAAAAGAAATTTCTTCTACCGTCAGTGCCCGGTCTAAGTATGGACTTACTAATTATGATGGCGTAACTACAATGGATGTTGGTAAACTAGATGTGATACGAACGCAAGCGATGAATACGCGTACAACCGAAGTAACGTCAATGTCAAGTAAATACCATACGGAAAAAATTGGAGAAATTGAAAAAAAATTAAAGGATCCAAAAATTAGCACCGAAGATAAAGAAAAATTAGAAAAGGAAAAAATTGTATTAGAAACACAGTTAAGCGCGCCGACTTATTTAACTGACGAGGATAAAAAAACTCAAGAAGAAAAAGTTAAAGAGTTAAGAAAAAAACAAGAGGAAGTATATAAAAAATCGGCTCAATATCGTCCAACCGTTGGTTTTGAAGCCCAGCGTGCTCAACGGGCGGGTGTAGCGGAAGAATATAAAAAGGTAGAAAATGTAGAAAGCGACGAAGAGTTGATTAGTATGGCGCGTGAGGCGCAGGCGACTAAAAATCATAACCGCTTAGCGGCCGTCTTAAAAAAATTGGCTAATGATGGTAATTTTAATGAAATTATTAATGCTTATGGCTATACTGCTGATTTTAAGGGTAATCAGAGATTTTTTAAGGAACAGGTTCATGGAGTGGCGGGGGTAGACGAGCAAGCAACTATATCGTTAGCGAGCGATGTATCTTTTATTAATGAACTTAGAAACGGCCATTATGGGATGAGTCGATCTTCAAAAATGAAAAACGGAGTTTGGGAATGGCTTTCCGAAGCCGAACACGCGCAAATTAGAGTAGCTCAAATTCTTAAAAAAGGCTCCAGGGATATTGCCAGTAGGCACAATCGTTTGGCGTTTGGCGGAGAAGATTCGGCCGGCAATTTTCATATAGATTTAGGCGGGGCGGTCACGTTGCGGCAAATTACGTCTAACTGGGCGGGCAATGACAGGTTAGTCAATGAACAAATGAATCCTAATTTAGCCATTAAGCTTCTTAGCGCGGAATTAAAATACGGAGAATTAACCAAGGCCCTGGCCGGAAAAATGCATAACGGTTTGCCTTTGGTAGTGGAGATTGTTAGACAGTTAAAGAAAAAAGTCGGATCAACAAGCTCCGAAGTTGAAGAACTTAACGATTCAATAGCAACCCTGAAAGGAAGGTATTAAAATTATGAATAGATTGGAAAATTTTTTAATTGATCTTAAGCTTAAAGAAAATTTAAAGCAATTTTTAAATTCGGCTATTTATTTTTTTGACGTAAATAAATGTATTTCGGCTTTTAAAAACCTTTCGGAAATGCAAAAAAGCTTAACTCCAAAGGCAAAAAAAATTTTTCAAGAGGAATTTCCGGGGATCATGTTAAAACTTAAATGGGTCGCTTGGTCGTTTTTGCAATCGTCTGAATTATTGGAACTCTTGGAAAAACATTTACTGATTACCAAGGAATTTTCGTTGGAAGTATTTCATTTGCCTGAAGTTTTTAGGGGTTATTTAATTGGCATTATTAATTATGAAGACCGTGATGTGTTAAAGCTCAAAATTAGAGAAGCACTTTTGAGTAATCATGAAGTTTTAGACGAGAAAACACCAGTTAAAACGATTGGTGATTGGCTAAGAAACATTACCGCTCAAGTTGGTCAGGGTGTTTTTGATAATCTAAAAGAGAATGAGTATTATATAAAAGATCAGAATTTTATTAAACTTAAATTAGAAGATCAGGAGTTTTTAAAAAACGTTATTTCCGCCTACAAATATTGTTGGTATTCATCGCAAACGCGCGAAGGGTTGGATGATTCGATTACCATAGAGGAGGATGGTAAGTTAAAAATTTTGGAGTTTGGACGGATTACGGATGTACCTGCTTTGGATAAGGGTGATATTGAGGTGTTGCAATACTTTATTGATCAAGCCGAACAAAGCCAGGGTGCCATGTCTGCTGGCAGGCAGGCGGCCGCGACGGCCAAATCTCAAGCTTATCAGAATCTGCAACAGCGCTATCAACAAATTTTAGGCCAGCTGCTGCCCAATGGCGCGGTTGCGACTAAGGGCGAGAGCCATATTCCGGAAGTGATTTTGGATCAGCTTAACAATAACCTCGCGCTCAAGGATACGGCGGCGGTGATTGGCAACTTGGAAAATTTGATTATTCTTAAGGCCGTTTCCCAGCTTATTAAAAGCAGGAACTTTATTGCCGATTTTAGCATTTTTGTGGAAGCGCATGTTGGTCAGGGTTTTAAGGATGAACTGAATCGCTTAACTCCGGAAGTTTTGGGTTTATTTTTACAATATTTACTCTCGGGCAAACTTAAATTGTCGGCTGAACAATCGGCGGTAGTCGGTTTGCATTTAGCTAGAGCATTAGGTCAAAGCGGACAAAAGGATTTTATGACTTTTGCCTATGGCGATTTAAAAACCGGCGCTTTTAAATGGCGAGAGGTAATGGGCGAAAATGGAAAATTAAGGTTTAAATAAGCCAATTTTACTAATAAACTTGCCTTATTTTTAAAATTTTGGTAGGATGAAAATGTAATAATAACGTATGAAAAATTTAAATTTTACAGTTTATATTGAAAGGGATGAAGACGGTGTTTTTATCGGCTCTATTCCTACTATACCCAGCTGTTACGCGCAGGGTAAAACCCAGGAAGAAATGTTAAATAATTTGCAAGAGGTTTTACGTCTTTGTTTAAGAAACCTTAACGGCAATCATTTTGAGAGCACTAAATTTGTCGGCATCCAAAATTTAGAAATTTCTTATGCCTAGATTAGTGCCGATCAAACCAAAAAACCTGGTTAAAATTATTTTAGGGCTTGGTTTTACGCAACGTGATGCCGAAGGGTCTCACGTATTATTTTCTCATCTGGACGGCAGAACAACCGTCGTGCCGATCCATAATGATGAAATCAGCAAGGGTTTGTTAAGAAAAATACTAAACGACATTAGATTGACTGTTGAGGAATATGACAAATTAAGGTAGAGGATATTAAGGAAAACAAAACGGATTACTTAGTAAAGTAATCCGTTTTTATAATCTTAAATTTAATTAACTCACTCGTTCCACGTATTCTTCCGTTTCGGTGTTAACTCTGATCAGTTCGCCCTGATTAATAAACAAGGGGACTCTAATTTCTTTGCCGGTTTCCAACGTGGCGGTTTTCATGGCTGATCCGGCGGTATCGCCCATAACGCCGGGCGGAGTTTCGGTAATCAGCAATTCCACTTTGGTAGGCAGTTTAACGCTGACCGGCCGGCCTTCAAAAATCAACACATCCACGGTTACGCCTTCCTTTAAAAAGTCGGCGGGGTCGCCAATGGTTTCTTTG
>JAUYIT010000041.1 GCA_030688315.1 Candidatus Komeilibacteria bacterium
CAATCCTGTGTTAACAGTAAGGCAAGGCGGAACAGGCAACATTCAAATTTGGAAAGACGGTAATAATGAAGTTGGCACATTTGCCGATGGCGGGTTATTCGGGCTGGGCACCACCACTCCTAAATCACGTTTGTCCGTTTCTACTCTGGCTCAAGCCGCGCCTACCACTAAACTCTTTACCGTTGCTTCCACCACCGGCGCTTCATTATTCCAAGTTAACGCCAACGGCCTAGTTGGCCTTGGCGATGCCACCCCTGATACCGCATTGGACATTCTTTCTTCCAGAGCAGTAAATACGCAAATAACCATTACCAATACCAATGCTTCCGATTACGATACCCAAATCGGCTTCCAGGTAACAGAAGGCACTAACGTGTTTACCATGGGTGTTGATGACTCTGACTCTGATAAATTTAAAATCTCAACCACCGGTTTGGGTACTAACGACAGATTGGTAATTGATTCTAGTGGCTTAGTCGGTATCGGTACTTCCACTCCTACTGCCCGCTTAGCAGTTTCCGCCGCCGCTCAAAGTTCAACTCCTTTATTTAGAGTTGCTTCCACCACCGGCGCGTTATTGTTCCAGGTAGCCGCCAAGGGCGATCTTAAAATGGCTAACAACAAATGGTTTAAAACTATTGGCGCTTCCACTACTATTGCTAATAATGAAATTAACATTTTTAAGGCCTCTGCCAGCGATGAAGTAATTGGCGGAGCCAAAATGAAGTTTGATATTACCAAGGGCTTAATTGGCCAGTGGAGCATGGCGCAAACCGACCTTAAATCTTCCACCATTATGGCCGACAAATCCGGTTTCCAGCATGATGGCACTATTTCCAATGGCGTTGGTTTTGTGACGGATCAAAAAGGCCAGGCCAACAGAGCTTATGATTTTAACGGAGTTAATACTAAAATTGTCACCACCTTAACTTCCAACGCTGATTTCCTTAATGGCTTTACTATTAGTGTTTGGGTTAAGCTGAGGAACTTTGGAGGGGGTATCAGCGACGAACGATTATTTGATAAATCTTCGGATGCCGACGCGAATAATGGATTTTACGCCAGAATACTTTCGAGTGGTAGAGTTGGGATTAATATTAACGATGGGGTACTTATAACTTCTGCAAGTGGTGATATGGCTCTAAACCAATGGCAACATATTCTTACTACTGTCGCTAATGTTGGTGGCGAGGGTTATGTTACTCATTATATCAACGGTGTTCTGTCAGGCACACCTCAAGTAAGCAATACTTTATCGGAGATAACAACTGCCAACCCTCTAACTATCGGCAATCGTTCAATGTCAATAGACAGGCCTGTTAACGGCGGGATTAGTGATGTCAGGATTTACAACCGTGTTTTAAGTGCTTCTGAAAGAGCTAGTTTATACGAACAATACAACCCCGGTTTGGAAGTTAACACTTTAAATGTTACAGAAAATACCCAAGCTATTAGATTAGTTAACTTAAACGTTACTTCTGCCTTGGCTGCCGGTTCTTCCACTATCATGACTTTTGCTCATGATAACTCTGATCTTCTTACTCTATATGCCGAATCCAACGGAAGTGGCGGAGTGCAAAACCAAAGAGTTGGCATTGGCACTACCACCCCAACCGCATTTTTGCACGCTCAAGCCAATACCACGGCTACGGCTTTGGCAGTACGGCAGGATTCAACAGGCGATATTTTGAATTTGTTTGACGGCGCCAGTGAAATAATGTCGGTGATTGACGGGGGATTGGTTGGAATTGGAACTACGACGCCGGCTTCGCGCTTATCAGTTTCCACCCTTGCCCAAGCCGCCCCCACCACTAAATTATTTACCGTTGCCTCCACCACCGGCGCTAGTTTGTTTCAAGTTAACGCCAATGGACGGGTGGGTATAGGCGTTGCCTCTCCTTCCGCTAAATTGCATGTTGTTTCTACTACCGAACAAGCCAGATTGGCTTATAATTCCAGTAACTATCTTTCGGTTACCGTAAGTTCTGCCGGTAACGCCACTTTGGCGGTAACCGGTACAACGCCCAAATATACTATTAGCGTAGGCGGTTCCACAGTTTGGAGCGCCAGTTCTACGGCCATTACCGCTAACGTGCCGGTTAATATGGGTAATATTGTTACAGCCCAGGATTTAGGCAGGCATACTTTGTATAATCAACCGGTTAGTTCCGCTTTAGCAATTGGCACTGCCGTTGGTCCATCTTTCTCTATAGATAATAATGCCATTTTAACGGTTTACGCGGAATCCAACGGCTCTGGCGGAATTCAAAACTCCAGAGTTGGCGTTGGCACTAGCACTCCAAAATCAGTTTTATCGGTTTCCACGCTTTCTTCCGCTGCCGCCTCAACTAAATTATTTACCATTGCTTCCACTACTGGCCAGGCCTTGTTTCAAATTTTAGCTGGTGGCCAAATTATGGCTCCCAGAAGCGGTTTGTGCGTGGATAGCGACGGTACTTGTGTGGCTACCATCGGTACTATTAACGCTCCTACTATTACCACCGCGGCTTCCGACGTAGCTGAAAAATATCCTTCCGTGGAAGAATTGGAAGCCGGTGATTTGGTTATGGCCGATATTAATAACGAAGGTTATGTGGTTAAAACTACCGGCGAATATGATAATAACGTTATCGGCGTTGTTTCTCAACAGCCCGGTATTATTTTGGGTGTTGAGGTTGAGGGTTATCCAATTGCTTTGGTTGGAAGAATTCCCACCAAAGTAACGGGCTTAAACGGCGTTATTAGGCCGGGCGATTCCTTAACCGTGGCTCCTGTGGCCGGTTATGCCATGAAATTAAATGAAGGGGATACTAGTAAAGTGATTGGTACCGCCCTGGAATCATTTGACGGCGTTGGCGAGGTTACCGGTTTGATTTCCATGTTTATCAATCCCGATTACCGCAGCGCTTTTGCGTCTGCCGATTTTGGCAACATTACCGATGGGCAAATTGCCACTAATGCCGCTATTTCGGATCTTAAATTAGGCACCATTAGAACGGCCGGTAAAATCGCTTTAACCGCTTTGCCCGTGGAAATCGCTTTACTGCAAGGCGATACGCAAACTTTCCGTGGTAACTATATCTTTGGCGCGGACGCCAACACCGCGGATCTGGTGGTGTTTAACGCCAAGTTCGGTTCCGACATCAAGTTTGCCATTGACGGGCTATATAATATAGGAAGCGAAGAGGCGGCCGCGGCCAACGTGTACACCAAACAATTGAATTCTTCCAAGATTGTGGTCGCCGCCGATTTGTCCGCCATGCAGGATTATAATATTGATGATTACGGTTTGTATTTGGCGGCATCATCGGGCAACGCGTTTTTTGGTGATAATATTATCGTAGGGGCAATTCATGAATTGCCCGTACAATTGCCGATATATCCGAATTTTGTGATGGACGGCGGCGACCTGTTTGTCAATGATGATTTGGGCGTTGGCGGAGATCTGTATGTTGTCGGTGGAATCCGTGTGAGCGGAGCGATTGAATTTGCTAAAGAGGGAATTGCCCAAATGATGTCCATTGACGAAATTATTGCCAACGGGACCCCTCGCTCCGCTCGGGGTGGCGATGTGGTTGTCGTAAATGCATCAGGCACCTCACAGGCCATCATTTCTAATCAAGCTAACTCTTTCGCCATATTGGGTGTCGTAGGCACATCTTCCGGGGCCGTTTTCGGCGCCAATGCAAATGACGGCGATTGTGAAAACGCCGTAGAGACGCGCAATTGCGCGTCTCTACCGGTGGTCGTATCCGGTGTCGCGGTTGTCAAGGTTTCCGCCGAAAACGGCCCCATCCATAAAGGTGATAAATTGACGACATCGGAAACCGCGGGTTACGCCATGTTGGCCACCCGTCCGGGCGCTGGTTTATTAGGTATGGCTTTGGAAGAATTGGCCGAAGGTCAAAGCCAAATTAGGGTGTTGGTTGATTTGGGAACCTACTACGCGCCTGTGGCCAAAGTTATTACCGTGGCTTCTTCCGGCGCTGACTATAGAACAATTACCCGAGCTTTGGATTCTATCAGCGATAATTCCGCCCAGAACCGCTACATCATCAAAGTCGGCCCCGGTTTATATGAGGAACAATTTGAAATGAAAGATTATGTTGATGTTGTTGGCGAGGGCAACAATTTGGTTACCATTCAAAGCGACGAATCGCCGGTTGTTATCGCTTCGTCCGTCAGCCGTTTGGAAGGCGTAACCGTTAAATCGGTTTCCGTTGACGATGAGCCGGTTTTGGTCAGCATCAGCGCTGGCAGTCCGGTTCTACAAAACTTGAATTTTGAAGCCGCTTCCGCCAATCAAGCCGTTGGTATCAATATCACAGGTGAACCTGTTCAGGTTTCGCTCAACAAATTGGATTTTGACAGCAATTATTCCCAGGCCATCGTTAACTTGGCTTCAACCACCGTATCCATTATGCATTCTGATCTTTCGGCCATTAACGGCACGGCTATGGTGGCCGGGAACGGTGTTATTAAATCCTACTTTAACAATTACGATGGCATTTTTGGCGATATCGCGGTTGCCGCTGGTGTCCGCTTTGAATCAGTTAGCGATCAATATGCTCAAGTTAGTAACGCCGGTATCTTCCTGGATAAAACCAACCAGGGTAAAGTTGATAGCGACTACATTGACTATGGTTGGTTAGTGGAAGAAACCACTGGTCAGGCCTTAAACATTAAAGTTTCCGCTGGCGAAGGTTATATCAACGGCGTTAAAGTTAATACTGCTGAAGTTAATGATATTGCCGTGTCAGCTTCTTCAACCACTTATCTCCTTATGACTGATCAAGGCGAAGTAACCGCCACCTCTACTGCCTTAATAAGCCAGCCTAGCATCCTGATCGCCACAGTCCAGACCGATTTGAACGCCATTACTAACATTATTAATGAGCGTTCCAATGAAATTACCGTGGCCAAACAAGGCGGACAGTACAGAACCATTTCCGGCGCTTTAGATAGCATTGTTTCGGCTTCAGAAAACAATCATTGGACCATTAAAGTTGAACCCGGCATTTACAATGAACAGGTTGAATTAAAGCCATACGTGGATATTATTGGCGCCGGCCGGGACAATACCACTATTATGGCGATTAATAAACCGGCAATAATTTCCGATGTACGGGCGCAAAATTTTGCGCCCCTACCGGCCGGCGCCACCTCAACACCGGCAATAGGTGATTCCAAGATTTCTAATGTTAAATTGTCGCTGGCCGGCGATACCAGGGGCCAGGCCGTGGTTGATCTTGCCGATCTTAATCTGACTTTGGAAGACGTTAACATTGCCTGGTCCGGCAATGAAGGCGTTAACGGCACGGCCGTTGCTATTAATGGCGCGGGTAACGTAACCGTCAACCGTTTGAATGCCTTGGGCGTGGCTTACGGCTTAACATCAAATGTCATCAATGACGGTTCGGCTACCTCAACCGTTGCCATTTCGTATTCCAATATTTCAACGACCGTGGCGGATATTAGAACGGTGTGTATTGACGCCGCTACCGGCCAGGAATGCGATGACAATACTGTACGGGCGCAAAATTTTGCGCCCCTACCGGCACATATTATTTCCTCGTACAATACTTTGGCCGGTAGCGGCACTAACTTTGACATTGCTGAAGGCACAATTATTTCTTCCGCCCACGATACCTATCTTAAATATCAAGGCGAAGGCGAATTTAGGCAGAATGATTACTTTAGAAATAACAGCAACACGGCCGCTTCCTTATTCAATATCCAAAACGCCGGTTTTAACTTATTCAACGTTACCGCTTCCGGCACTATTGCCATTAACCCGCAGAATACCACAGGGGATAGCGTGATGATTACTTCGGCCACTGCTTCTTCTACCCTAACCGTTATCAATAGCGGCGCCGGCACGGCCTTGCGCGTGGTCGGTAATATGATTTTGACCTCGGCTACATCCGGTATTCCGGTGGTGTTATCGTCCGCCGGCGCCGAACTTAATGTTGGTGCTCCCGGCGACACCATCAACTTAAACGTTGACGGCGTGGTTTACAATTTCAAAGAAAACGTCCGCCGCGACACTATGTCGGCCTACCTGTCCGCTCCTGTTAGCGGTGATAAGGTTTGGGGCGATGGCAACAATTCGTGGAGCCCGGCCGAAAACATTACCATTTTGGGCGCCAAAATGCAGTATGCCTGCGCCGAAGAGGGTACTCTTCAATTGGTTCTTAAAGATAAAACCGGTAATACCATTGCCAACCTCAACGGCTTCTCTTGCGGCGGGTTCTACAAGGTTGAAGAAAACGATTTGGAATACCACCTAACACCCGATGACGGCATGTACGTTGATGTTGTTTCCTCCACCGAAGGCGTAACCAATGTAACCATAACCATAGAGTTTGTTTATGATAACCGCTAGCTTATGGTATTAACTTTATAAAGTTTTGACTTTTTTCTTTATTTAATCTAGTATATATGTTATAAAATAATAACATTTTATAACATATGCTAAATATAATGGATAAAAATGAAATAATAAAAATACTCAATGATTGGAACTTTTGGTCCAAGGATTTAAGCGTGGGCGTGTTTAGAGGCCTTTATTTGTGGGAGTTGGAAAAAATGATGCCCAGCGAACAAATCAAGGTTATTACCGGCGCCAGGCGTAGCGGTAAATCCTATATCATGAGACAGTTGGCCAAATGGCTGATGGAACAACAAGGCGTGAACAGAAAAAATATTTTGTTTGTTAATTTTGAGGACCCAAGATTTACGGCTTTAAGCGTTCAGCTGCTGCAACAGGCGTTTGATGTTTATTTAGAGCAACAACAGCCACGAGGGAAAATATATGTTTTTTTGGATGAGGTGCAGGAAATTCCCGCTTGGGAAAAATGGGTCAGAACCGCGCAGGAATTAAATAAGGCCAATTTGGTTATTTCCGGTTCTAACGCCAGGCTGTTAAGCGGCGAATTGGCCACCACGCTGACCGGCCGGCATTTGGCACTAACTGTTTTGCCCCTGTCTTTTAAAGAATTTTTGGATTTTAAGGGTTTGACCGTTAATAATAAAAAAGATTTACTAAACAATGAGATAAAATTAAAATCGTTTTTAGCGGAATTTTCCCAATTCGGCTCTTTTCCTTTGGTGGTTTTAGGAGCGGAAAAAGACAGGATTTTACTTTCATATTTTGACGATTTGGTCAGCAAGGATTTAATCAAGCGCTATAAAATCAGAAAAACAGAAGAGATAAAAGGTCTGGTTAAATTTTATTTAAGCAATATATCTTCCTCCATTACTTTTTCTTCAGCCGGTAAATTTCTTAATTTATCCGCCCAGTCGGTAGAAAGATTTTCCGCCTATTTGGAGGCCTCATACCTGCTTTTTTTTCTGAAGCGGTTTTCATTTAAGATTAGGGAAGTGGAAAAAAGCCCCAGAAAAGTATATGCCATTGATGTCGGGCTGGCTAAAGCCGTTGGTTCGCAGTTTAGTGAAAATTTAGGCAGAACGGCGGAAAATTTGGTTTTTTTGGAGCTTAAAAGGCGGGCCTTTTTTAATCCTCGTTTAGAAATATATTATTGGAAAAATTTGGCCCAAGAGGAAGTTGATTTTGTGGTTAAAGAGGGAGTTGCGGTTAAAGAATTGATTCAGGTGTGCTGGGATCTGGGAAATTTAAAAACCAAACAGCGGGAAACCAAAGCGCTGTTAAAGGCCTTAACCGCGTTTAAGCTAAACAGAGGATTGATTATCACCGAAGATTATGAGGGCGAAGAAAAATTCGGCAATAAAAAAATTCGTTATGTAACTCTGCGTCAGTGGCTGTTGGACTTATGCTAAATTAGAGGAATAAGTTTATATATAAATGATTTATGCCAAACGTCATCAATTTATCCGCTAAAACATGACCATCCGCCAAAAAATAAATAAATATTGGTACATACCGGCCGCGGTTTTTGTGGCTTTAATTTTTGTGATTGGCTTTAACGATACTGCCCGCGGTTTATTTTTTGGCGGTTCCGGCCAATCTGCCGGCAATGTGGATTTGGACAAAGGACTAATTGCCCATTGGAGTTTGGCTCAAGAAGATTTAAAATCCGCTACCGTTATTGCCGATAAAACGCCAAATAATTATCAGGGCACAATTACCGCCGGCGCTTCCGCCGGCTTTGTGGCAGACCAGCGTGGCACTTCTGCCAGAGCTTATGATTTTGACGGGGCTGATACTACTATACCAACCACCCTTACTTCCAACGCTCCTTTTACAAGCGGTTTTACTATTAGCGCTTGGATTAAGCCTGATAATACGGGAGAAGGTAATTTTGGAAGAATAGTAGAGAAAGCTACAAGTGGCTCTAATGGACTTTCTTATACTATGATTAGTAATAATAGTATTGGTCTCAATGTAAATGCTGGAGAAGCACCAACTTCTGCAAATAATTCTGTTCCTAACGGTGTTTGGACTCACGTTCTTGTTACTGTCGCTTCCAATGCTATTGTTACTCATTACATTAACGGAGTAGTTTCAGGAACACCTGGAGCAACAAGTGCGTTATCGGGTATCACAACCGCTAATCCTTTAACAATAGGTAATCGTTCAGGCTTAACAGACAGAACTTTTAACGGCGCAATCAGTGATGTCCGTATTTACAAGCGTGTTCTTTCTATTAGCGAAATAACCCAGCTGTATGGCTCATATAACCCGGCTGTGGTTATCCCTGATACCGAAAAAGGCTTAGTTGCCCATTGGAGTTTGGCTCAAGAAGATTTAAAATCCGCTACCGTTATAGCCGATAAAACGCCAAATAACTACGAGGGCACAATATCGGCCGGCGGTGGGGACGGCTTTGTGGCTGACCAACGAGGCGCTTCGGCCAGGGCTTATGATTTTGACGGGGCTGATACTACTATACCAACCACCCTTACTTCCAACGCTCCTTTTACAAGCGGTTTTACTATCAGCGCTTGGATTAAGCCTGTTAGCGTGGGAGAAAATAATTTTGGAAGAATAGTTGATAAAGCTGGAGCAGGTAGCGCTGATGGATTTTCTTATACTTTTGGCACTGGCGGTAAATTATCTCTTGCGACTGGAAATGGCGCAGGAATTTTAAATGGATCAGCTATATCTTTTAATGTTTGGACTCACGTTCTTGTTACCGTTGCTTCCAACGCTACTGTTACTCATTACATCAACGGTGCAGTTTCTGGAACTCCAGAGGCATCCGGAGCTTTAGCAAATAATATAACACCCAGACCATTAACAATTGGTAATCGTTCAGACGCAGTAGACAGAACTTTTAACGGCGCTATCAGCGATGTCCGTATTTACAACCGCGTTCTTTCCACTACTGAAATAACCCAGCTGTATGGTTCTTATAACCCGGCTGTGGTTATCTCCGATACCGAAAAAGGTTTAGTAGGGAATTGGAGCTTAGCGCAGGAAGATTTAAAATCCGCTACCGTTATAGCCGATAAAACCCCGAATAATTATCAGGGCACAATTACCGCTGGCGCTTCGGCCGGCTTTGTAGCTGATCAACGGGGCGTTTCTGCCAGCGCTTATGACTTTTCTTCAAGTTATGTTGATTTTGGAACATCTTTGCGCAATATTTTTAATTCCGCCACTAAAATTACTCTAACTGCTTGGATAAGAGCCGATAGTTTTCCAGCGGTAGGCGGTAGAGTTTTTCAGCAAGAGCGTCTTGATATAGGAGATGCTGGACAATTTATGGTAAGAACGGTTAATGCTTCAGGCGAGCTGGTGGTAAATGTTAGTGATGGGACTAATTCCGAACAAGCGAGTGCTGGAATAATTAGTATAAATACTTGGTATTTTGTTACAGCGGTGTATGACGGGTCTACCGGTTTAAAAATTTATTTGGATGGTGAGTTAAAAGATACGCAAACTGCCACAAATCCCGCCACTCTGGGTACTTCGGAAACAAATGCTAAAGGCAGAATTGGATCAACTGGAAAAGCAGATGGTTTAAGACCTTGGGACGGTCGTATTTCCGATGTTCGTATTTACAACCGCTCTCTTTCCATTAGCGAAATAACCCAGCTGTATCAAAGTTATAAGTAGAATCAATTTGACTGCTATTTATCAACAATGTATAATGGAAATAAGAAAAAGTATCAATTCCAGCAAATATTATTAATATGGACAATTTAATCGCCAAATTATACCAATCTTCCAAAACTATCCTAACCAACAAGGATCTAGCTTTGCTTTGGCAGGAAAACAATAAAAATAACCTTAACGCCAAAACCGCCTATTATGTAAAACAAAAAGCTTTAATCAGATTAACCAGAGGGGTATTTGCTAAAAATAATAACTACAATCCAAAAGAATTGGCAACCAGCATTTACATCCCATCTTACATAAGTTTTGAAACGGTTTTGCGCGAGGCCGGCGTAATTTTTCAGCATTACAACGCGATTTTTGCGGTTGCCAAATGGCCAAAAACCTTAATCATAGATAAGCGCGTTTTTACTTTCAGGAAATTAAAAGATATTGTTTTATTTAATTCCGCCGGAATAATCAATAAAGATAATTACAGCATTGCTACGCCGGAAAGGGCTTTTTTGGATATGATTTATTTATTCCCAAATTACTATTTTGATAATTTAAAATCAATCAATTGGGAAGCGTGCGCGGAGCTGGCAAGAATTTATAATAACAAGCAATTAATAAAACGATTGGATAGATATCGTAAAAATTATGCTTAATCGCGAAAAACATCAATTAATAATGGGTCGGATTTTAAAAGATATCTACGCGGATGTTTCCATTAGCCCGCTCTTGGGATTAAAGGGCGGCACTTGCGCTTATTTCTTTTATGGCCTGCCCAGATTTTCAGTGGATTTGGATTTTGATTTACTGGAAGTAACCGAGGAAAACCAAAAGTTGGTTCTTAAAAAGATTGTTGCCATTTTAAGCAAGTACGGAACAATCAAAGATCAGCAAGTCAAAAGGTTTACAGTCTTCGCCTTACTCTCCTATGGCGGCGAGGATCACAATGTCAAAGTTGAGATCAGTGTCCGAAAGCTGACAGAGGATATAAAAGACCTCTACGAGATGAAAGAATATCTGGGCATTTCCATGCTGGCTGCTAAAAAAGATTATTTGTTTGCCGGCAAACTGGCGGCTTTAACTTTAAGGAAAGAAATTGCCGCCAGGGATATTTATGATATCCATTATTTCGGCAAAAATAATTGGGACATCAACGCGCGAACAATTCAGGCCATAACCGGCAAAACCGCCAAAGAATACTTAGCCGATTGCCTTGATTTTATAGAAAAAGTAAAAGACAATCAGATGTTGCGCGGATTGGGCGAGTTGGTAGATGGCGAAAAAGAAAAAAACTGGATTAAAAATCATCTAAAAGCCGATTGTATTTTTACGCTTAAAAATTATTTGTCGGTGTTAAAATAAAAATGTCAAAGGCAGGCAGTGGGTGGTAAATGTGTACTGCAAGTGAGTTTTAAACTAACAACTGGTGAATTATCCACCTTGCGTTAATTTTCATATTAAGGTATAATTGTACTGAAACTAACCTTAATAGTGTGTTTCAGTTCATATATGTCTAAAAAACCCGTTAAAGGCGAATATTTAGAAGTTTTATTACGATCTCCTCGGACTATTTTTTCCAGCAAAGACGCGTCTTTGCTATGGCAAGAAGCCGGCAGGCAAACGGTAACTAGCAGATTAAATAAATATTTTAAGGCAGGTAAGTTGATTAGAGTTTGCCACGGCATTTACGCTAAAGATAAAAATTATAACCCTTTGGAGTTGGCGACTAAAATTTATACGCCTTCATATATCAGTTTTGAAACAGTGCTTGGTTCGGCTGGCGTTACTTTTCAGTATTACGGCAATATTTTTGTTGCTTCATATGTTACTCGCGAGATAGAAACCGACGGCAATAGAATATCATTTATCAGAATGAAGGATTATGTTTTAACCGATACCACCGGGATTGAGCACGACGGCGATGTGGCCATGGCCACGCCTGAACGGGCGTTTTTAGATCGGATTTACGTTAGCTGGGATTATCATTTTGACAACTTGGATGTTTTAAATTGGGATAAGGTTTTTTCAATTTTGCCGATTTACCGTAATAAGACGATGAATAAAAAAGTTGCCAAATATTTTAAATACTATCAAGAAAATAAATAGGCTAAAAATAAAGTATGGCCTTGGATTATCCAAAACATAAAAATATTTTATTACAAATATTAAAGGATATTTTTTCCGATACCTTATTGGCTCCGTATCTTGGCTTTAAAGGCGGTACGGCCGCTTTAATGTTTTATGGTTTAACCCGCGATTCGGTTGATTTGGATTTTGATTTGTTGGATGAAAGCAAGGAACAAGAGGTGTTTGAGAAAATTCAAACCATGGCGGAAAATTACGGTAAAATAATGGATTCCAGAATTAAAAGATTTAATCTGGTTACTGTTGTTTCCTACGATTTAAAGTCCCAAAATATTAAGATTGAAGTTAATCGCCGTTCTTTTGGTTCCCAATACGAAGTAAAAACCTATCTTGGCATTTCCATGCTGGTAATGGTTAAGGAAGATATGTTTGCCAATAAATTAATGGCTATGTTTGAGCGGGTCCATAAAACCAGCCGGGATATTTACGATGTCTACTTTTTTTTCAAGAACAATTGGCCGATAAATAAACAGCTAGTGGAAGATAGAGCTAAAATGCCGTATAAAAAATTTTTGGCTGAATGCGTGCGTCTTTTAGAAAAAATGGATAATCGTCATATTCTTACTGGTTTGGGAGAAATACTTTCCCAACCGCAAAAGGATTGGGCTAAGGCAAAGTTACTGCCCGAAACGATATTTTTGCTTAAACTTGCCCTGGATAATGAAAAATAAAAACATCCGTGTAATCCAGTTCGTAATCCGTGAAATCTATCTTATTTATCAACAACTTGACACTCGGTCGATAAGTGTTAAAATATTAAAATAATTAATATAATCTAATTAAAAAACATATGTCCGATATCAAACGAACTATGCCCATGGGAGGCATGAATATGGGCGATCAGGGGATGGAGCAGGGCCAGCCGCAGTATATGGCCCAGCCGCCCATGATGCCAAAAAAAAGCGGAATGACCAGTAAAATTGTGGCCGTGATCGTGGTGATCGTAGTCATTTTAATCGGTTTGTTTCTGGTTTCCAAGTATACTTCCTGGAACATCTTAAACGTCAACAAGGAAGCTGCTGGTGCTACCGGCTGGCAGGCCGTGTTTTTAACCAACGGCCAGGTTTATTTTGGCAAGGTGGCTAAAGAAAACAATGACACGATTGTTTTGGAGGATATTTACTATTTGCAGGTGGCTCAATCGCCCCAGCCGACTCCGGAAGGCCAGCAATCCGAGCAAAACCTGTCTTTGGTTAAGTTAGGCAACGAACTGCATGGACCTAAGGATGCTATGAAAATAAACATGGCCCAAGTGCTGTTTACCGAAGAATTAAAAGCCGATTCCAAAGTGGTGGACGCCATTGTAAGGTATAAGGAAGATCAGGCGCTGTAAACAAAGTTTCAGACAATTAAAAGGCCTCGGTTAAGAGCCGGGGCTTTTTTGTTTTAAAACTAAACCATAAAGTATAAAGTGGCACTTGTTACTTTACAGTTTTAAGAGTATAATGTATAGTATTAGGGAAGTGTGTGTCGAGCTCAGCTCGATGTGGATAAATAACTATGCTTTCCCTGACTAAAACAAAAATAAACAGTAAAATGAAAGGTTTTTTAAAAATCGGCGAGCTGGCCAGGCAGGTTGATGTTTTGCCGTCTACCATCAATTTTTATACCAACCAAGGTCTTTTAAAAGCGGCCAACCGGTCTCAAGGCGGTTACCGTTTGTATGAGCCCGCATACGCCGTCAGCCAAATTAAAAAGATTCAAAGATTGCAGGAAGAAAAAAGGTTAACGATTGAAGAAATAAAAAAGCAAGTCAAATAAAATGAAAAAGGAGGCAACTAAAATTTACCGCGCTAAACTGGATAGCCGTCACTTAACCAAAGTGGTAGGCTGGCCCAGGGCTACTCATTCCAGGGAACAAAAGAGGACCTGGTGGCAGTCCATTCGCGCCATGCTGTTTTAAATCCCGGCCCGGTCGGATTTTACTTATCTTGTGATTCCATGCTTTAACAAGATAAGTGACATCCGTTTGGATCGGTAATATTTTACGCTTGACGAAATTGGAAGTCAGCACTATACTGTAAATAATTGAATATAAGGGTCAAAAAATTCTGGCATAACCAGGGCATTTTGGCCCTTTTTATTTACTAACTGCTATTACTGTTTATATGAAAGCTTTCAAAATTAAAACGAAAAAATTGCAAGGTTCCAAGTTTAGCATTGTCAATAAAAAAGCGACGCAGTTTTATAGAGAAATAAAAAATAAGACCAAAAGAAGGCCTTATGTTAGATCGGTTTACTTTAATAAAGACAAGGTTTTTATTAATTTATTTTGGGAACATTTGTTTATTAAGGAAAACTGGCGCGACAGGACCCGTAGATTGAAATTTTTTCCGGCCGCGATTGAGCTAATTAGAAATACCCGCTTTGATCCTATCTCCAAAGAAAACCCAAATAAACGAGAGGAAATTCTACATAGATTCGCGGGCATTACCGGAGACAATCATCAATTTTATGTTCAAATCAAAGAGGATAAACGCAAAGGTCAAAAATGGCTGATTTCATTTTTTCCGGAAGACGAGTAACAGAAAAAGGCCTTCAGCTAGGTGTGGTATATAAACCACGGCCAAAGGTCTTTTTCTAGATTAATCATAGCAAAACTAAATTTTATGTCAATAGCCTTAAAAGATGCCGAACATTCTTATAAACAGAAAAAAGCTTTCCGCTAAGTGTGGTGTATAAACCACGGGCCGAAAGCCTTTTTCTATATTAATCATAGCAAAACTAAATTTTATGTCAATAGCCCGTTCGCCCTTGCTTTTGGCGGTTTTTTTTATTATAGTATATGCAATCGTATGCTGAATTTCCCTAAACTGGAAGAAGAGATCCTCGACTTCTGGAAACAACAGGATATTTTCAAAAAAACCTTGAAAAAGGAATCGCCCAGGGGTCCTTTTACGTTTTATGAAGGTCCTCCCACAGCCAATGGCAAACCCGGCATTCATCATGTGCTGGCCAGGGCTTTTAAGGATTTGATTCCGCGTTTTAAAACCATGCAGGGTTTTTTGGTGGAGCGCAAAGCCGGTTGGGATACTCACGGCTTGCCGGTGGAACTGCAGGTAGAAAAGGCCTTAAAAATTTCGGGCAAGCCGGAAATAGAAAAATACGGCGTGGAAGAATTTAACAAGCAATGCAAGCAAAGCGTGTGGCAGTATCAGGAAGAATGGGAAAAGCTGACGCAAAGGATCGGCTTTTGGCTGGATCTGGAAAATCCTTACGTAACTTACCATAAAGATTACATTGAATCACTTTGGTATATTTTTAAAAAAATTTACGAGCGTGGTCTATTATATCAAGGCCACAAGGTGGTGCCTCATTGCCCGCGTTGCGGCACGGCGCTTTCTTCGCACGAAGTAGCGCAGGGTTATAAGGAAGTTACTGAACCGTCGGTTTACGTTAAGTTTAAAGTTAAAACAGGTAATAGTTTTGTTAAAAAAGGGGATTATATTTTGTCGTGGACAACTACGCCCTGGACTTTGCCGGGAAATGTGGCGCTGGCCGTGGGCGAAAAAATTGATTATGTTAAAGTTTATGTTCCTGGGGAGGGCGCAGAGGCTAGTGAAAAACTCTCTGCTTCGTCTGTTAAAATGCAAATTCTTTCTGATAATTATTATATTCTAGCAAAAAGTTTAGCCCAGCAAGTCTTAGGTGATTATAAGATAGTTTCAGAATTTAAAGGTAGGGATTTAATTGGTTTAGAATACGAACCATTGTTTCCAGGCGCGATTCCAGTGGAAACCGAAAATTATCAAAATGCTTTTAAAGTTTACCCGGCGGACTTTGTGACAACTTCAGACGGCACCGGCGTTGTGCATACGGCCGTGATGTACGGTGAAGATGACTATAATTTGGGCACGGCCGTAAGCTTACCTAAACATCATACGGTTGATGAGGCAGGTAAATTCATTATTGATTTTCCCGGCTTGACCGGAAAATTTGTTAAAAATAAAGAAGCGGAAGAAACCGTCATCAACCATCTTAAACAAAACGGCTTATTTTTCTCTTCGGTTGATTACACTCATGATTATCCTTTTTGTTGGCGCTGTTCAACGCCTTTATTATATTACGCCAAAAATTCCTGGTTTATTAAAATGTCCGCCTTGTCGCAAGATTTGATCAAGGAAAATCAGGCGATTAACTGGATTCCCGAGCATATTAAAAATGGGCGTTTTGGCGAATGGTTAGCCGGTGTTAAGGATTGGGCAATATCGCGCGAACGCTATTGGGGCACACCCTTGCCCATTTGGGTTTGCGCCGACTGCCAAACCATAAAAGTCATCGGCAGTTATCAGGAATTAGCTGAGGCGACAGGTTTAAGTAAGCCAACAGAAAAAGATTTTGACCCGCACAAGCCTTATATCGACGAGTATAAATTAAAATGTTCCTGTGGCGGCCAAATGAGCAGGGTTAAGGAAGTGGCTGATTGCTGGTTTGATTCCGGTTCCATGCCTTTGGCGCAATTTCATTATCCTTTTGAGAATAAGGAAAAAGTCGACAGCCACAGCTATTACCCGGCCGATTATATTTGTGAAGCCATAGACCAAACCCGCGGTTGGTTTTACACGTTGTTGGCCGTCGGAGTTTTGATGGCCAAAGGCGCGCCTTATAAAAACGTCATTTGTTTGGGTCACATCAATGACGCCCAGGGTCAAAAGATGAGCAAGTCAAAGGGCAACATCGTTGATCCGTGGGAAGTTATCAATCAATGGGGCGCGGACGCTTTAAGATTCCATTTGTACACAGTCAACCAGCCCGGTGAATCCAAAAATTTTGACATTAAAAACGTGGCCGAAGTGGTAAAAAAGAATTTTTTGATTCTTTTTAATGTTTTAACTTTTTATAAAACCTACGCTACTACTGGTCAGTTACCGGAAAAATCCTCGCAATCAAAAAATGTTTTGGATCAATGGATTATAGCAAAGTTGAATCAACTATTAGTTAGTGTGACTGAAAATTTGGAACAGTATAATATATTTTCGGCTGGCCGATCAATCAGTGAATTTATTAATGAACTTTCAACGTGGTATTTGCGCCGTAGCCGTGACCGGTTTAAATCGGATGATGAACAAGATAAACAGGCGGCCATTGATACTTTGGGTTTTGTTTTGTTGACCGTGGCTAAAGTAATGGCACCCTTTACTCCGTTTGTGGCTGAAGAATTGTATCAACAGCTTGGCGGACAAAAAGAATCCGTTCATTTGGAAGATTGGCCGGCGAGTTCTACAAAATTTGATGAAAAGATTTTATCTAATATGGAAATCGTCCGGAAGATTGTGGAGCTGGCTTTAGCCAAAAGGGATGAAGCGGGGATCAAGGTCCGTCAGATTTTAGCCGAGCTTAAAGTTAAAGGCGCTAAACTGACTGATGAATTTTCAGATTTAATAAAAGACGAAGTCAATATCAAAGAAGTTGTATACAAAAAGGGCGAGTCAGTTTTAGTTGAATTGGACACAACTTTGACTGACGAGTTAAAGGCAGAAGGCCTGTTCCGAGAACTGGTAAGAACCGTCAATCAACTGCGCAAAGAGGCCGGGTTGACCATTAATGATAAGGTGGAAATTTATTATCAGAGCCAGTCAGCTATGGTTAATAAAGTTATTAATCTATTCAAAAATGAATTACTTAAGAACACTTTAAGTAAGTCGGTTCTGGAAGGTGGATTGGATAATAGCTTGATCAGTAAAGAAGTTGAAATCAATGGAGAGAAGGTTACAATATCACTTAAGTAATCGGCATGTCATACATTAACACCGAAGCTATTGTGCTGGCCAAAGTAACGCTTAGGGAAGCGGACCGGTTATATATTTTATACACGCCGGAGCATGGTAAAATAGAGGCGCGCGTTAAATCGGCGGCCAGCGCGTCCAGCAAACTAGCCGGCAGTTTGGAACCTTTGTCGTTTGTTAAAGTAATGATCGCACGCGGTCCGCGCTGGGAAACCATTGCCGGCGTCCAGTTGCTTAAGCGCTTTAATTGCGCCGACCTGTCGGTTTTTGGCCAAAGCGGTTTGGTGAGGGAAATCTTTTTAAAAATGGTTAAAGAGGGGGTGAGGGAACCGCTGTTGTTTAGCCAATTGTATGATTATTTGCTTGCTTTGGAAAAACAGCAGGCCAATGGTGCTACCTGCCGATTTTTAACCATGCGTTTTATTTGGCAATTTTTAAATTTAGCCGGCTTTAGCCATCAGCAAGATAATTTGGATTTTTTGCCTGTTGCCAAATACGACCGTTCCGATTCGGCTTTGACGGAATTGCTTAAAAATTGTTTGACTGATTTGCCCCGGCCTTTACAAGTCAGCCATAATTTGTTACAAAAGTTAGAGGGGTTGACCTATAATTATCTGCGTCACATTTTAGAAAGAGATTTAAGAAGTTTGTCATTCGCTATAAATTTTTAACTGTCATTCTGGAGCAACCCCGCCTCTCGCGAGAGGCGGGGGAAGCGATAGAATCTCAAATTATGAATGCTTCTACAAATTTTCCCGCGCGCGGGGCAAGCAAAACAGGTAAAGGAGTGGTTGATTTAAGAAAGCTGAATTCAACCGGAGCGGTCAAGCCAGGAGCCAGACCTCAAGCGCCGGTTAAAAAAACCTTGCCCGCTGATTTTTTGTCCAGCGGACCCAGCGCTGATTGGCATCGGCCCACCCCCCGATTCGGCGGGCCTAAAAAGAAAGCAATTAAAAAATCCGGTTCGTGGCTGCCGTGGGTAATATTGTTATTGCTGATTTTGGCGGCCGCGGCCATTGCCAGTTTTTTCATCTTTAATAAAGGCACGGGCGGCAAATCGTTGCGCCTCACGTTAGCCGTTACCGAAGCCGCGGCCGCGGGCGAGGAAGTGGCGTTGGAAATCGGTTACACTAATCTGGATAAAGTGGCTTTAACCGGCTTGCAGGCGGTGCTGGAATATCCCGAAGGTTTTTATTTCAATACTTCCAGCGTTATGCCGGCCAATCAGGAAGAAAACATCTGGGATTTGCCGGAACTGGGCGTGGGTAAAAAAGAAACTTTGCAGATTTACGGCCAGCTGTTCGGTCAAAAGGGCGATGACAAGGAATTCACCGTCATTTTTAGATACAACCCGGCCAACTTTAATTCCGATTTTAGGGAAACCCTGACGCAAAAGGTTAAAATCAATGATGAGTTATTAGTGATCAATTTGGCGGCGCCGGAAAAAATGGAAGACGGCCAAACCCTGGAATTCAAAGGCAGTTTGGAAAACGAGGATAAAAATCCCTACGCGGCTTTGCGCTGGAGCTTTGATTTGGGCGAGGCCTTTAGCCCGCTGACGCTTTCTCCCAGCACCACTATCAGCTACCAATGGCAGTTGGCCGAACTGGCCGCTAAGCAAAAAAAGGAACTACTGGTTTCCGGAAAAGTGGATTCCACCAAAGCCAATCCTTTCCCTTGGTATTTTAAGGTTTGGCAAACCGTTAAGCATAACGATAAGGATCAGGACAGGATAATTTATCAGCAATCCGGCAATGTTGAAATTTTAGCGCCGCAAATCAAGGTTGGTTTGGAGCTGGTTAACCCCGAACAAAAAATCAACTGGGGCGAAACAATTGATTTAAAAATCACTTACGAAAATTTGGGCAAATTGGAAGTTAAGCAGGCGGTGTTAAAACTGGCCTTTAATAAATATATTGATTGGGCTAAATTTAATAACTCCTCGGGCGCCACTAAAGACGGCAATACCTTAATCTGGCTTTCCACCAGCGGTCAAAGCACGGCCAAACTGGCCGTGCTGGCGCCGGGTGATAAAGGCGAACTAACGGTCAGCGTGCCCTTAGTTAACGAGCCGGCCGATTTGACCCAACTTTCGCTGGAAGAATTGATGATTAACGCGGCGGCTTCGGCGCAAATCAGGTTTAACAATACCGACAAAGTGTTTGAGAGTGAAAAATTGGAACTGCCCGTAGTCAGCCAGGCCCGCTTGCAAACCGAAGCCAGATATTATTTGGACGCCGGTACCAAAGTGGGCAGCGGCCCATTGCCGCCGCAAATCGGCCAGGAAACCAAATATCGAATTTATTGGAAACTGTTTACCGGTTCCAAGGGCTTAACCAATGTTAAGGTCAAAACCAGTTTGCCGGCATATATTAATTTTGTCGGGCCGATTGGTGAACCCACTTTAGGCACGCCTTTAAGTTTTGACGCCACCAGCCGCGAACTGGTTTGGGAAATAGCTGATGTGGCGCCTAACACCGCGCTGATGGCCGTTTTTGATTTAAGCGTGACGCCGGCCGAAAATCAGGTTAACCAGTTGTTGATTTTGACCAATCCTACTTTGCTCAACGCTTCCGAAAAACAAACCAACGATATTGTTTCTAAAACGGCTAATCTGTTAACTTCCGATTTAACCGGCGATCCCGTTGCTCAAGGCAAGGGTAGAGTGATGGTAAAGTAAAGGCCTTGCTTTAAATGGTCATTGCGAGCCCGCCGCTTTGGCGGTAATTTGAAAAATCAGTTATCGCCCTCTTAACACTAAATAAAAATGCTTTGGGAAATTGTTATTGTTTTTATACTGACCATACTGAATGGTTTTTTTTCCATGAGCGAAATTGCCCTTATTACGGTGAGGAAAACTCATATTGCGGCTTTGGCTAAGCAAGGCAACGGCCGCGCCAAGGTTATTCAGAACCTCCAGCAAAACCCGGAAGGCCTGTTTGCCACAATTCAAATCGGTATTTCGGTTATCACCATTGCCGCTTCGGCTTTTGCCGGCGCCAGTATTGCCGAAGATTTAGCCGGCTTATTTAACAAGGCGGGTATTTCCTTTATCGCTGAACATTCCTACGCCATAAGTTTTACAATCGTGGTGGCATTACTGTCGTATGTCAGCATTACAATCGGCGAGCTTATTCCTAAGTCCTTAGGTCTTCGTTACTCAGAACCCATGGCCTTGCTGGCGGCTTACCCGATTTGGTGGCTGTCTAAAATCAGCGGCTGGTTGATTAAACTGTTCAGCGCAACTTCCAATGCATTTTTAAAATTGTTTAATGACACAACTACCTTTACCGAGAGCAGGCTTTCCGAAGAAGAGATTAGGAATATGATCTTGGAAGGACACAAAGGCGGGGCCATAGATGCTCATGAGAATAACATTATCCAAAATGTTTTTGATTTTTCGGATTTAAGCGTTGATAAGATAATGGTTCCCCGCGCGCGGATGTTTGCGTTAGATGTTAACCTACCGGCTAGAGAGGTCGCGCTTCAGGCCATTGAGTCCGGTTATTCCAGAATCCCTGTGTATCAGGGAAGTATAAACAATATAACGGGCGTGCTTTACACAAAAAAACTTCTTTCTAAATTTGATGAAGGCAGTCAGAATCTTAACATGCAGGAATTTTTAGTCCCGCCTTACTTTGTGCCCGATACCATGAAAATCAGCGAAGTCCTGCAAAGGCTTCAAAGAAAAAAAGCTCATATGGCTTTGGTGACTAATGAGCATGGCGAGATAGAAGGGTTGATAACCATGGAAGATATTTTGGAGGAGATTGTGGGTGATATTACCGATGAAACTGATGAAGCGGATGAAGGCATAAGACCGGAAGGCGATGATTTTATTGTGGCAGGAAATGTTTCTGTTGTTGACTTTAATAAATACTTTAAAACTGATCTGCCGGAAGATGAGGATTACAGCACCGTTTCAGGGTTTATTTTAGACCGCTTAGGTCGCTTTCCCCAAGAAGGCGATGTGGCGAACCATAATAATTTAAAACTTACTGTAACGGAGGTCACTTTAAGGACGGTTAAAAATGTAATTGTGAAAAATATCAAGGCAGAAGAATTATAGATCATTAGTTGATTTTTTGGTAGGATTGGTAAAACCGTCGCTAAAGTCAAAAATTTTCTATGTTTAATCTTTTAAAAACCAGTAAAAAATCTCAAGCTAGGTTGGGTGTTTTACAAACAGCGCATGGCAAAATCCAGACGCCGTTTTTTATGCCCATTGCCACGAGGGGAGCGGTTAAAACTCTGCGTGCCAGCGATATTAAAAATTTGGGCGCGGAAATTGTTTTAGGCAACACTTATCATTTGTTTTTCAAACCCGGCCTTAAAGTTTTGCAAAAGGCGGGCGGGCTTCATAAATTTATGAATTGGCCTGGCCCCATTTTAACCGATTCGGGCGGGTATCAGGTTTTTTCTTTGGCTGACCATAAGGATTTTGGCGGGTCGCATAAAAATCTGGTTAAAATTACTCCGGCCGGCGTGCAATTTAATTCGGTTTACGACGGCTCCAAACATCTGTTTACGCCCAAAAAAGTTTTACAGATTCAGGCAACCATCGGCTCCGATATTAGGATGGTGCTGGATGTTTGTTCGCCGTCAAAGTGCAGCCACGAACAGGCGGAGAAGGATTTAGAAATCACGTTGAGATGGGCAAAATCCAGCCAAACCGCCAGGCTAGAGACACATAATCATGTGTCTCTAGCAAAATCGAAATATTTATTATTTGGTATTATTCAGGGTGCCTTATATAAGGATTTGCGATTAAAATCCATTACGGAATTAAAAAAATTAAATTTTGACGGATACGCTTTGGGCGGTTTGGCAGTGGGTGAAACGACGGAAGAAATGTACGGGGTGTTGGATTATGTTGCGCCGGAATTGCCGGCCGATAAACCGCGGTATTTAATGGGCGTGGGGTATCCGGAACAGATTGTGGAAGCGGTCAAACGGGGCATAGATATGTTTGATTGCGTGATCCCCACACGTGAAGCCCGGCATGGAAGATTGTATGCCTGGTCAAACTCATCAAGATTGCTTCGCTCCTCCGACGTTGCTGCGCGCAAGTCGGAGTCGCTCGCAATGACAGTTGGTTTCTATAAAACTTATAACATTAAGTCCCAAAAATTCGCCCAAGATTTTTCAGCCATCAACGCCGATTCAAAAATCCCTGAATTGCGAACCTATACCAAGGCCTACCTACGTCATTTATTCAGCGTGGAGGAGCCGCTGGCCCTGCAGTTGTCCACTTTAAATAATGTGGAATTTTATCTACAATTAATGGCAAGAGTCAGACAAGCAATAAAAAATAACCAGTTATAATGAAAGTTTCAATTTTAGGCGCGGGCAGGTGGGGTTCAACCCTGGCCTGGCTGCAAAACAACGAGGGCCGAGAGGTAACTTTGTGGAACCGGCAGGATGAAATGCTGGATCAATGGTTGCGTACCCGTAAAAATAAGTATTTGTCATTGCCTAAAAAAGTTACCATTACGTCGGATTTAAGCGAAGCCCTCAAGAACAAAGTGATTTTTGTGTCGGTGCGCGCCCAACATTTTAGGGATTTATGCGGGCAAATCAAGGCCCATCATCCCAAACACAAGCTGTTTATTTTAGCTATGAAGGGTTTGGAAGAAAAAACCGGCAAACGCTTGTCGCAGATATTTTTTGAATATTTTCATTCTTCCAACGGCGTGGGCGTGCTGGCCGGACCGGGCCATCCCCAGGAAATTTTCAAAAATATACCCACTATCATGACTTGCGCTACCTTGGCTAAAAAAGATCTGGCTTTGGCTGTTAAAACCTGTCAGACCTCTTTGATAAAGATTATTCCGAATAATGACTTGCTGGGCGTTGAAGTTGGGGCGGCCATAAAAAACGTGATGGGTTTAGCGGCCGGCTTGTTAGCCGGTTTAGGCATGCCGTCATGCAAAAGTTTTTTGCTGGCCCGCGGGCCGGTGGAAGTGGGCAATTTAATCAAAGCCATGGGCGGGCAATATCAAACGGCTTTTGGCCTTTCTAATCTTGGTGATTTTGGGGCCACGGTTTTTTCCGGCTTCAGCTATAATCATCAGGCCGGGGAGTTGTGGGTTAAAGAACGAAAGCTTTCTCAAGCCGCTGAAGGCCTGCCCACTCTTAAGGCCGTCAAACTTCTGATGAAAAAATATAAAGTTAAAATGCCGATCTGCGATGCTGTTTACAAAGTTTTTTACCAAAATCTGCCGCCTGCTAAATTTGTTGCCACCTTGCTTAAGGAAAAAGTAAAATTTGAATAAAAAAAGAGGGTGCCGATTATTCGGTTGGCCCTAAAGATTTTTCACAGTTTTGCTGGTAGCTTTCTGTGGAAAAAACCTGGTTTATATGAGGCAATTAATCCGTTGTAAGTTGATGCCGCGCTAAATGCCTCGCTCCTGTTCCGAGTTGCTTCATGGTGGAGTCTGTAATATTCACTCCCGTTCTGATGAACATCCATGACATCGGATTCATCTCGCATGGAGGAATTGTAGCCACCGCTTCTTGCCAATGCGCTGGCTTGAGCTTGGTAGATTCCATCCTGTTGCGTATAGAATTGATAAGATTCATAAGCATCAACTAAATTTCGGTAGAGCTTATTTTCTGGTCGATTGTAAATGAAAGTAATTACAACCGCTACCGTCAAAATTGACGTGGCCAGAATGGCCTTGGATTTGCGACTCATTTTTTCTCCTTTATTTGAGTCAATTGTGTTCCGAACACTATTATCCAACCATATTAAATCCAAAAAGTCAAGTATTGCTTAAACCACGGCTTTTTATTATAATAAAGCTAATCTTAAACAGATTAGTTTTTAAATTATGTCCAAAAAAGACCAGTCAGATAAACCCAGTGAGTCAAAGGTTAACCCGCTGATGGAAAAAATCGTTTCCCTGGCCAAAAGGCGGGGCTTTATTTTTCAATCTTCCGAAATTTACGGTGGCATTAATTCCATTTACGATTACGGCCCGTTGGGCGTGGAGCTCAAAAACAACGTTAAAAAAGAATGGTGGAAGGCTATGGTGCAGATGCGTAATAACGTGGAAGGCCTGGATTCCGGCATTTTAATGCATCCTAAAATCTGGGAAGCCAGCGGCCACTTGGCCGGGTTTACCGATCCGCTGGTTGACTGCAAAAAATGCAAAAGAAGATTTAGGGCCGATCATTTATTGGAAGCCAAGGGTTTAAAGCCCGATTTTAGGCCGGCCAGTTTTTCGGAAGAGGGAATTGATTGTCCGGAATGCGGCGGGGAGCTGACCAATGTGCGCGATTTTAACTTGATGTTTAAAACCTTTATGGGCGCTTTGGAAGAATCATCGGCCGAAATCTATTTGCGCCCCGAAACGGCGCAGGGAATTTACGTTAATTTTCCTAATGTGTTAAATTCTTCCCGCCAAAAACTACCCTTTGGCATTGCTCAAATCGGCAAGGCCTTTAGAAATGAAATTACTCCGGGCAACTTTACTTTTCGCATGCGCGAATTTGAACAAATGGAAATGCAGTTCTTTGTTAATCCCAAAGAAGCCGATAAGTGGTTTGAATACTGGCAGGAACAGCGGCTAAACTGGTATTTGGATTTGGGGGTTAACAAGGATAAATTGAAATTTAGAAAACACGCCTCCGATGAACTGGCTCATTACGCCAAAGCCGCCATGGACGTGGAATACGATTTTCCTTTTGATCAGCGCGAATTGGAAGGCATTCATAACCGCGGCGAATGGGATTTATCGCGCCACCAAAAATTTTCCGGCAAGGATTTGCAGTATCAGGATCAAGAAAACAAGGAAAAGTTTACGCCTTATATTATTGAAACTTCCGGCGGTGTGGATCGCTGTACCTTGATGTTTTTGCTTAATGCTTACACTGAAGTTGATACTCGGTCAGGGGATGAAGATGCTAAGCATGAAACGGAAGTGGTGTTAAAATTAGATAAGCGTTTGGCGCCCATTAAAGTGGCCATTTTGCCTTTATCTAAAAAGCTGGAAAAAGATGCTATGCCGTTGTACGAAGAAATAAGAAAATCATACATGTGTCAGTATGATGATGCCGGTAGTATCGGAAAACGCTACCGTCGGCAGGATGAAATCGGCACGCCTTATTGCGTAACCTTTGATTTTGATTCAGTGGAAGATAAAAAAGTAACTGTTCGCGACCGCGATACCATGGCGCAGGAACGAATCGCCATTTCAGAGTTAAAGGATTACTTAACGGAAAAGTTTTGCTAATGGTCATTGCGAGGAGCTCAAGCGACGAAGCAATCCCGATGTTATACCAAGTACAACGGGATTGCCGCGCCCCTTCGGGGCTCGCAATGACGGTTAAGGCAAAACTTTTCCTTGAATAAAACTATGTTCAAACAAGAAACACTGTCCAATGGCATTCAATTGATTACCGCGCATCGCGCCGATACCCAAGCGGTGACGGTGTTGGTTTTAGTTAAAGTGGGCTCAAGATATGAACCGGTGGAACTAAACGGCGTTTCGCATTTTATTGAACATCTTT
Organism: Candidatus Komeilibacteria bacterium; assembly: GCA_030688315.1. Classification (GTDB taxonomy): domain Bacteria; phylum Patescibacteriota; class Patescibacteriia; order UBA1558; family UBA10009; genus JAUYIT01. The sequence continues at coordinate 26,419 of JAUYIT010000041.1, forward strand.
TATTTAAAGGTACGGCTAAGCGGCCTTCCAGCCAGCATTTAAGTCGGCTGTTAGACGGTATCGGCGCCGAATACAACGCTTTTACCGGCAAGGATCATACCGGCTACTACGTTAAAGCCGCGGCTGAACATTTAACTTTGGCTTTGGATGTATTATCCGACATGTTTTTTAATTCGCTGTTTGACCCCAAGGAAATGGATAAAGAACGGGGCGTGATTGTGGAAGAGATTAACATGTACAGCGATAATCCGTTAATGCTGATCGGCGATATTTTTGAAACCGCTATTTATGAAGGCCATCCTTTGGGCCGAAAAATCAGCGGCCCCAAGGAAGTGATTCAAAAAGTGAGCCGGGAAAAACTGGTTAAATTTTACAAGGATTATTATTACCGCAATCAGATCATTGTGGGCGTGGCCGGTAATTTTAATCAAAGCGCCGTCAAGCAAATAGTGGCCGGTTATTTTTCCAACAAACAGGTTAAGCAAGCCAAACGTCCGTTTGCCAGGTTTTCTTCCAAACAAAAATCACCCAGAATTAATCTGCATTATAAAGATACGGAACAAGTTCAGCTGGCTTTGGGTTTCCCTTCATTTAAAAATACCGATCCGCGCGCTTACGCGCTGTCATTGTTGGCCATTATTTTGGGCGGGAATATGAGTTCGCGTTTGTTTACCGAAATCCGTGAAAAACGCGGTTTGGCCTATTTTGTCAAAGCCGGCAGTGAAAGTTATGAAGACACTGGTTCGCTGATTGTTCAGGCGGGTCTGGAATTAAACAGCGTGCCCAAGGCCATTACCACTATCTTAGCCGAACTTAAAAAAGTCAAAACCACTGGCGTAACATCCGCCGAACTGGCTAGGGCCAAGGAATTTTTAAAAGGCAAGTTTGTGTTACAACTGGAAGATTCGGCAAATTTAATCGGCTGGATCGCCGAACAGCAATTATTGACCGGCAAAATTTCCACACCCGAACAAAAATTGAAAAAAATCATGGCCGTCACATTGGCCGATGTTAAAAACGTTGCCGGACAGGTGCTGGATTTTTCTAAAACCAATTTAGCTTTGATCGGTCCATTTAAGGACCGGGATAATTTTTTAAAGCTTCTTTAATAAAAAATAATAGAGTTGCGAGGAGCGAAGCGACGAAGCAATCTCGACGGGATTGCTTCGCTCCCTGCGGTCGCTCGCAATTATAATAATATGGATAAACAAATAACCGTTAATATTTCCACCGCCGCTATTGTCAAAGTGCTCGTGTTTGCGGCCGTGCTGGCGTTTTTATATTTAATCAAGGAAGTGATTTTTATCATTTTCGTGGCCTTAATTATGGCCGCGGCCCTTGACCCGTGGGTGGACTGGTTGCAAAAACGCCGCATCCCCAGAGGCCTAGGCATTGTGATCATTTACATTATTTTATTCTCCTTTGTCAGCTTGGCCGTGATTTTAATTGTGCCGCCCATAACCAAGGAAGTGGGCCAGCTTTCGGAAAATTTTCCTTTGTATTATGAAAAAGTGATGAACGGTTTGCAGAGCTTTGCTTCGGTCCAAACCGGCTCTGCCCAACAGCAGGTGCAGGATAGCTTAAAATCGTTGGGCAACAATTTGCCGCAAACCATTTCCAGTTTGGTGTCCACGATTTTTGACATTTTTGGCGGCATTTTTTCGGTGCTGTTGGTGCTGGTGATCACTTTTTACCTGACGGTTCAGGAAGAAGCCATGAAAACCTTTATCCAATCTTTGGCGCCCGACAAGCTGCAGCCCTATTTAATGCGTTTGTACGGCCGGATTCAGCTTAAAATGGGTTTATGGCTGCGCGGTCAGATTATTTTGTCGCTCGTTATATTTGTTTTAACATTCATTGGCCTGACCATTTTGGGCGTGCCTTACGCTTTGATTTTGGCATTTATAGCCGGTCTGTTTGAAATTGTGCCGTTTATCGGCCCGCTGTTGGCTTCCATTCCGGCCATCTTTTTTGCCTTTTTGCAGTCGCCGTTTATGGGCGTCTCGGTCATTATCCTTTACTTTGTAATTCAGGAACTGGAAAATCATTTGATTGTGCCTAAAATAATGAGTAAGGCCGTGGGCATGAATGCTTTGGTAGTTATCCTGGTTATTTTGGTCGGTGCCAAGCTGGGCGGTATTGTGGGCGCTTTGCTGGCTGTACCGGTGGCCACCGGCCTTAATGAGTTTTTAAAGGATTTGATTGAAAAAAGAATTGAAGGGGAGAATAAACTGGCCTAATTCTAATGAGTACGTTATACATTGTTTCCACGCCGATCGGTAATTTGGAAGATATTACTTTAAGAGCAATTAGAATTCTTAAGGAAGTTGATTTTGTTTTGTGCGAAGATACGCGGGTCACTAAAAATCTGCTGGCTCATTATCAAATTGCCACGCCGACCTTGTCTTTTCATCAGCATTCAACCGGTTTGGAAATTGATAAACTGATTAATCTAATCAAAGAGGGGAAGAATCTGGCTTTGGTAACCGATGCCGGCACGCCGGGCGTATCAGATCCGGGCGGAGTTTTAGTGGCCGAAGCCGTCAAGCAATTTCGGCCAGAGGCCGATCAGCCTCTGGCTGACGGCAGTGAGGTCAAGATTGAAACTATTCCCGGTCCCTCGGCTTTAACCGCGGCCATCGCGATTTCCGGTTTGCCCATGGAAAAGTTTTTGTTTCTGGGTTTTTTGCCTCATAAAAAAGGCCGGCAAACCTTGTTAAAAAAAATTGCCGAGTCGGAATATCCGGTGGTGTTATATGAGTCAGTTCATCGCATCGGCAAGCTGTTGAACGAGTTGTCAGGTCCCGCCTTCGCTCAAGCTTCGGCGGACAAGCAGGATTATCAGTTGGTGGTTGGCCGTGAGTTGACCAAAAAGTTTGAAACGGTTTACAGAGGATCGGTTGAGGAAGTTAAAAGTCAGTTAAAGCCAACTGAGGTTAAGGGTGAGTTCGTTGTAATAATTCACAAACATGAGTAAAAAATTCTATATCACAACCGCCATTCCGTACGTTAATGCCAAACCGCATATTGGTTTTGCTTTGGAAATTGTTCAGGCGGACGCGCTGGCGCGTTATCACCGCGAGGCGGGGGATGAAGTTTTGTTTTTGACGGGCACGGATGAAAACAGCTTAAAAAACGTCCAGGCCGCGGCCAAAGAGGATATTGCCACGCAGGCGTTGTGTGACCGCAACGCCGCGATTTTTTTCGATTTAAAAAACGCGTTGAACCTGTCATTTGATTCATTTATCAGAACCACGGAAGAACGGCATATTTTGGGCGCGCAAAAATTATGGTCAACTTGCAAAAAGGAAGATATTTACAAAAAGAAGTACAAAGGATTTTATTGCGTGGGCTGTGAGGCGTTTTACGCAGAAAAAGATTTGACGGACGGTTTGTGTCCGGAACATAAAACCAAGCCGGATTTGATTGAAGAAGAAAACTATTTTTTTAAACTTTCCAATTATCAGGATGAGTTATTAAAGCTGATTGAATCGGATAAATATCAGGTGGTGCCGGAAACCAAAAAGAATGAGATCACCAGTTTTATTAAAATGGGTTTGGAGGATTTTAGCATTTCCCGCTCCACGGAACGGGCCCATGGCTGGGGCGTGCCGGTGCCGGGTGACGAATCGCAAATTATGTATGTTTGGTTTGACGCGCTGTCAAACTATATTACCGCCTTGGATTATGCCGGTGAGCAAAAATTATTCAACCAATTTTGGCCGGCTGACGTTCATGTTGTGGGCAAGGGCGTAATACGGTTCCACGCCGTTTACTGGCCCGCCATGCTCCTCTCCGCCGGCCTGGAACTTCCTAAAGAATTGTTTGTCCACGGCTACATTAATGTAGGCGGTGAAAAAATGAGCAAGTCTCTTGGTAACGTAATTGATCCTTTTGAACTGGTTCAGCAATACGGCACCGACGCGGTCAGGTATTATTTGTTAAAGCAGGTTCATCCGGTGGAAGATTCCGATTTTACCGTGGAAAAATTTGAAGAAGTATATAACGCGGATTTGGCCAACGGGCTGGGTAATTTAATTTCTAGAACATCTAACTTGATTGAGAAGAATTTTGACGGCAAAATTAAAACCAAGAGTGTAAAATTAAAAACCAATACGGATGGTTTTATCAAGGAATACCGGTTTGATTCGGCGTTAAAGCTGATCCAGGAGCAAATTACCGTTGCCGATCAAATGATTGACAGGGAAAAGCCCTGGGAATTAGTTAAAACGGATACTAATAAAGCGGAAGAGGTTTTAACTGACGTCGCTAATAAAATTGTCTCAATTGCCGTTGCCTTAAAACCGTTTTTACCGGCCACGGCGGAAAAAATAATCGCCCAGTTTACGGCCGCCAAGATTGTCAAAGGCGAATCATTATTCCCCAGAATTTAATCATCATTAACCATTAATCATATGTCAGCAATCGACATAATCATTCTCGTCATTTTAGCCCTGTTTGTTTACAAAGGCGTTAAACTGGGTTTGATTGAATCCATCGGCGGTATTTTGGGCTTGTTTGTGGGCGCCTACATGGCCGGCCGTTATTACCAACAGGTCGGCGACATGCTCTCGGGCGTGTTGTTCGGCTCGCAGATTTTAGCCAACGTGCTGGGTTTTATTTTGGTTTTTATTGTGGTTAACCGAGGCATCGCTTTGCTCTTTTGGATTATCGGCAAAATTTTCAATTTAATCGCCATCATTCCGTTTTTAAGGACTTTCAATCATTTGCTGGGCGGAATTTTTGGGCTCATTGAAGGCGTGATTTTTATCGGCATTATCGTTTTCTTTTTATCCTTAATTCCGTTTACCCAAGGGTTTGGCCAAAAGGTGGAGCAGTCCAGATTTGCCGGTATTTTGGAAACCGTGGGTAAAATCGCGGATCCGTTTATTCCGGATTATCTGGGCGATTGGACTTTGGGTACACCTAAACTACCCTTTGATCTTCCGCAAAAGTTAAATGATTTGAAATTAGGTAGTGACGAAGAATAATTATGTTAATAGATACTCACGCCCATTTGAATTTTAGGGCGTATGATAATGATAGGGAAGAGGTAATAAAGCGTTGTGCCCAAAAAGGCATGGCGGTGGTTAACGTTGGCGCGCAATACGAAACCAGCAAGAGCGCGGCCGCGCTGGCGTTAAAGAATGAAAATTTTTACGCCACTGTGGGTCTGCATCCTATTCATGCTTTTGACGAACCCTTTGACGCGGCCGCGTATGAATCATTGTTAAACCCTAAGGTCGTCGGCATCGGCGAATGCGGTTTGGATTACTGGTGGTTTAAATACCTTAAAGAGCCCTATAAAATCGTGTTACTGCATGGCTGGGGCGGCAGTAAAGACGAACGGTTTTTTGTTTGGCTGGATGAAGAATTGACCAAACTCGGCCACACCGTGTTGCGGTTTAACTTTCCCGAAACCGACAGCCCCAATCAGGAGCAGTGGCTTAAGGAAATCCATAAACAGGTCGGTTATGTTAACGGCAAAACCTTACTGGTCGGTTTTTCTTTGGGCGGTGTTTCCATTTTAAGATTTTTAGAAGGACTGGATGAAGACGCGGCCATTGCCGGATCGTATTTACTGGGCACGCCTTCCACCCACATGGATTATCCGGAACTGAAAGATTTTTTTAAAACCAATTTTGACTGGCAACATATTAATACGGTCTGCAAAAATTTCAACGTTTACAGTTCCAGTAATGATGAAGTGGTATCCGCCGAGCACGGTCAAAAGTTGGCTGATAAACTCAACACTAAAGTTAAGTCCATCAAGGATGCCTGGCATTTCAATTTGGATAAATTGCCGGAACTGTTGGTCAACATTAATGAAGACGTTATTGCCTGCGAAAAAAATCTGCCCACTATTGAACAAGTTATTGCCAAACAGAAAGAGATTTTTCTTAAACATATCGCCTTTGCCCAACAGCATAATCTGGCTTTAATGCTTCATGGCAGAAACGGTTTGGAAGGCCGTGATGTTTACGCTGAAATGCTGGAAATCCTCAAACAGGAAAAAGTGGAACGCGCCGTTTTTCATTGCTACGGCGGCACGCTCGCTATGGCTCAACAAATCGCCGAGGCCGGTTATTTAATCGGCATTGATGGTCCGCTGACTTTCAAAAAAAAGAGCGAAGAACTTCAACAGATCGCCAAAGAAATTCCATTGGAAAATATCGTTTTGGAAACCGACGCGCCATATTTAACGCCCGAACCTCATCGGGGCGAGCGCAATGAATCAATTTACGTTGAGTTTATTGCCGCCAAAGTCGCTGAATTAAAAGGTTTATCAAAAGAAGAAGTTATTGAGCAGACCTGGCAAAACGCTAAAAAATTATTTAAGATTTAATTTTTTGCAGAAGGGAGGGGCTCGGAGTTCCAAAGCCCGCCCCTCCCTTCTGCACTTCCCACCCCGGCACGGCCTCGCCGGGGCGGTTATAGAAACTAAAGCTAAATAAAACTTATGGAGATTTTATTACTAGTCGTCCTCATAGCTATTGTTTTAGGCCTAGGCGTTATGGTATTTTTTATTTTAAATAAAAAACCGGTTGAATCCAATAACAACGATCAATCCATGTTAATGCTGCAAAATCAGCTTAACGAATTGAATAAAACTTTGGATAGCAAGCTTCATCAATCTTCGCAGGTCATGCAACAGCAGTTTTCGCAGTCGGCCAACATTATCCGCGATGTTACGGAACGCTTAACCAAACTGGATGAAACCAATAAGCAGGTCGTCGGCTTCGCAGACCAACTCAAAAGCTTGCAGGATATTCTCAAAAACCCCAAACAGCGCGGGGTAGTGGGGGAATACTATTTGGAAACCTTATTAAAAAACGTGATGCCACCCGGCAGTTATCAGATGCAGTATGATTTGGGCGAAGACGAAAAAGGCAATAAATTAATCGTCGACGCCATTGTTAGGGTTAAAGATAAAATTATTCCCATTGATTCCAAATTTTCTTTGGAAAATTACAATCGGTTGGTTGTAGAACGCAACGAAGCCGAAAAAGACCGTTTGGAAAAATTGTTTGTGGGCGATTTAAAAATGAGGATTTTGGAAACTTCCAAATACATCCAGCCCAACAAAGGCACCATGGATTTTGCTTTCATGTTTATTCCCCATGAAGCCATTTATTATGATTTGTTGATTAATAAAATCGGAGCGGTCACCGAAGATACCGAAAATCTGATTCAGCGCGCCGCTAACAAATACAAAGTGATTATTGTTTCGCCAACTTCATTTTTGGCGTATTTGCAAACCGTTCTGCAGGGTTTAAGGGCCATGCAGATTGAAGAATCAGCCAAAGAAATCCGCAAGCGAGTGGAATTGTTAAGCAAGCATATGTTGAGCTACGATGCCTACCTGCTAAAGCTCGGAAACAATTTAAGTACCACCGTTAACGCGTACAATTCCGCTTACGGCGAGTTTAAAAAGATTGATAAAGACGTGATTAAAATCGCTGGCGGTGAATCAAAAATAGAGCCGTTGGAGATTTCTAAGCCAAAATTAGGCGAATAGCTATGGAAGAATATTTTGATATTGTTGACGAGAAAAATCAGCCGACCGGCGAAATCAGGTTGCGCTCTGAAGCTCATACTTTGGGCTTGTGGCATCGCACAGTTCACGTTTACTTTTTTAGGCAAACAAATAAGCAGTTGGAATTTTTAGTTCACCTGCGATCAAAAAATGTTGACTCAGCTCCTAACAATTGGGACACCCGTTTTGGCGGTCATCTTAAGGCGGGCGAAACCTATGAGCAAGCCGCAATCGGGGAGATCAAGGACGAAGTAGGTATTGAGGTTAATCTCAGTTCTTTGATTAATGGTTTGGCGCGCATCAGTAATAAAAAAACCAACAAAGAATTTTCGCAGGTGTATTATTATAAGTTTACCGGCGAGTTAGGCGATTTATCATTTAAGGATAACGAAGTTCAGGAAGTAAAATGGCTTAAAGTTGATCAGATTATTCTTGAATTAACTGAAAATCCCAATAACTGGGCTCCTAGATTAGAGGGATTTCTGGAGATTTTAGAATATTTAACCTTACACCTAAAGAATAAGGATTATTAATTTTAAGGATAATTTGGCTAGCTTTGGCCAAATTTTTTTGTTAAAATTTTAAGGTACTTGAAACTTTCGGCTAATTAATCTATAATAACGGCGCAAAATCAGGATTTTGTGGAAAAATAATACCCCACGACCCGCTCGCTACGCTCGCCAGCTCGTGGGGACCCCGAAGATTAGCCGTTCTTTCTTAATAATTATAATATGGAAGAAAATAGGCCGTCTCAAGATAAAAAATGGTACGCCCAAGGAATTGAGGTTTTTGTGTCGGTCAGCGGCTGGATTGCCGGCCCCATCATCGCGGCCTTGTTTTTAGGCAAATGGCTGGACAAAAAATACAACAGCGAGCCGTGGCTGTTTTTGGCCTGCATCGGTTTGGCCTTTCTGATTTCTTCCTACGGCATTGTTAAAATCACTTTGGATTACATTAAAAAAATAGATCAGGAAGCTAAAGAGAAAAAAGATAACCATGACTCAACTGGAACAACAAGAGAATAATCAAGAGGATATTTTGGGAACCTGTCCCGAAACCAGTTTGCCATGCGCCGCCTCCAAGGAAACAACCGAAGTTTCCCATGAGATCACGCTGTTTGCCGAACCGATTTTTCACGTGGGCAACTTTACGGTTACCAACTCATTGCTTAATTCCTGGACCGCGGTGCTGGCCTTAACCGTACTGGCTTTAATTTTAAAAAAGAAGATCGCCAAAATTCCGGGCCGGTTGCAAAGTTTTGCCGAAGTGATTATTGAAGGCGCTTTAAACATGGCCGATTCGGTGACCGGCGATAGGCAAAAAAGCCAAAAAATTTTCCCGATCGTGTTCGCGATTTTTTTGTTTATTTTACTGAATAACTGGCTGGGCCTGTTGCCCGGCATCGGTTCCATCGGCTTTATTGAAGAGGGGCACGGCGAGGCGATTTTTGTGCCTTTATTTAGAGGCGCCACCGCCGATTTAAATACCACTTTGGCTTTGGCCTTATTCGCGGTGTTTGGTTCCAACATTTTTGGCATTTTTATGGTGGGCATTTGGAAGCACTTTAACAAGTTCGTCAACCTCAAGGCCTTTGCCGAAATTCCCATGAAAATCAAAAAAGAACCGACCATAATTTTTGTTAATCCAATCAAGGCCTTTGTGGGTATTATTGAAATTATCGGCGAAGCGGCCAAGGTGGCTTCATTGTCATTTAGGTTGTTCGGTAACATTTTTGCCGGCGAAGTTCTGCTGGCGGCCATGGCCGTGATTTTTGCCTTTATTTTACCGGTGCCATTCATGTTTTTGGAAGTAGTAGTGGGTCTGATTCAGGCGCTGATTTTTGCGATGTTAACGTTAGTGTATTTTACTATCGCTTCGACTGCCGAGGAGCACTAATCTAATTAATCAATCCCAAACACGCGACTTTAAAAAATAAAACCAGTCGACGCGAGCGGGAATAAAGAAAGGACACGCATATGGAATTAGTAACGCTAGCCAAGGCCCTGGCCATTGGCATCGGTTCAATCGGACCGGCTTTAGCCATCGGTAAAATTGGTGCCAAAGCCATGGAATCAATCGGCCGTAATCCCGAAGCTGCCGGTAAAATCTTGGTCCCCATGTTGCTGGCCGCCGCTTTTGCGGAAGCCATTGCTATTTACGCTTTGGTAATTGCCTTTTCGATTAAGTAATTGTCAAGTAACAGTCAGACGGTTGATTTAAACCGTCTGGAGTTAAGTGATAATTTATAAGTTCCAAGTTCCAAGATCCAATTTACAAATAAATTCCAAATTCCAAATTAAACGTGTTTGGATATTGGAGATTGTAATTTTTTTGGAGATTGTAATTTGTAATTTGAGATTTTTAAAACTATGGAAGAATTAATTAAAACATTTCACATTGATTGGAAACTGCTGATTGCCCAGCTGGTTAATTTTGGCATTGTTTTATTAGTTATTTGGAAGTTCGCGCTTAAACCGCTTAACAAAGTAATGGACAAGCGCGGTAAGGAAATTGCCAAAAGTTTGGAGGATGCCCGAGCCATTGAAGCCAATTTGGCCAAAAGCGAAAAAGAGCGCGAAGAACGGATTTTGGCGGCCAAAAAGGAAGCGCAGGAGATTATCGAAACTTCCAGGAATCAGGGCAAACAGCAGGGTCAGGAAATTATTGAATCCGCCAAGCGCGAAGTGCAAACCGTGATTGCCGCGGCCAAAGAACAGATTGCCAATGAAAAAGACCGCATGATTAAGGAAATCAAAACAGAGGTCAGTCAATTAGTGGTGTTGACCACTAAAAAAGTGCTGACTGAAGTTTTGGATGAAAATTTAGATTCTAAAATGATTGAAAACAGTTTGAAGAAGATTAATTAGAGATTCTATCGCGCGGCCTCCCCACCGAATCGGCGGGTCGGCCGGCTCCAGAATGACAGATTATATGATTACATATAAACTCCTCGGCTCGGAAATACAAAAGCAAAACTTTTGTATTTCACTCGCCCTACGTCGTTTATGAAAAAGATTACGCCAAAACAATACGCCGGCGCGTTATACGCCAGCTTCAAAGATCAGCCGTCAGATAAGATTGAAAAGATTTTTGATAATTTTTTGGCGTTTGTTTGGGCTAATAAGGATTGGAAAAATTTATCCAAGATTCTGACCAGTTTTGAAAAAATTTATCAGGATAAAGAAGGTCTGGCTGATGCTCAAATAATTTCGTCTACGGATTTATCTTCAAAATTAAAAAATCATTTGCAGAGCTGGCTGGATCAGTTTACTGGAAAAAAAGTTGAAGTAAAATATAATATCGATCAGGCTCTGCTGGGCGGTGTGGTAATCAAATACGATGATTTGATTTTGGACGCCAGTTTAAAAACCCAGTTAGCCAATTTACATAAACAATTAACCAATTAAAATTCATAATCAACCAAAATAACATATGACTACCAAAGACCAGATTATTGATCAGCTTAAACAGCGCATTGCCAACTTTAAAGGCCAGGTGACCATGGAAAAAGTGGGCACGGTGGTGGAAGTGGGCGACGGCATTGCCAGAATTTCCGGGCTCTCGGAATGCATGTCTCAGGAAATGTTGGAATTTTCCGGCGGCCAGTTCGGCGTGGCTTTAAACTTGGAAGAAGAAGCCGTGGGCGCCATTATTTTGGGCGATTATTTGGCTATTAAAGAGGGCGATCAGGTTAAACTGACCGGCAGAATTTTGGAAGTACCGGTGGGCGAAGCCGTGATTGGACGGGTGCTGAATTCTTTGGGCCAGCCCTTGGACGGCAAGGGAGAAATTAAAACCGACAAGTTTTATCCGGTGGAAAAAATCGCGCCGCGCGTAATTGACCGCGAATCCGTTAATACACCTTTGCAAACCGGTATTAAAGCCATTGACTCCATGATTCCCATCGGCCGCGGACAGCGCGAATTGATTATTGGCGATCGGCAAACCGGTAAAACCGCCGTGGCTATTGATACCATCATCAATCAGCAGGGCCAAAATGTAAAATGTATTTATGTGGCCATCGGCCAAAAGGCCTCTAAGATCGCCAAAATCGTGGCTAAGCTGGAAGAGGCGGGCGCGATGAAGTACACCACTGTGGTGTTGGCTGGTGCTTCGGATCCGGCTTCATTATCATATATCGCTCCTTACTCAGGCAGCGCTATGGGCGAATATTTTATGGATAAGGGCGAAGACGTGTTGATTATTTATGATGACTTATCCAAACACGCCGTGGCTTACCGTGAAATTTCTTTGTTGCTCAGGCGTCCGCCGGGCCGCGAGGCCTACCCGGGCGATATTTTTTATCTGCATTCCCGTTTATTGGAAAGAGCGGCTAAAATGAGCAAGGCCAAGGGCGGCGGATCTTTGACCGCATTGCCAATTATTGAAACCCAGGCCGGCGACGTTTCCGCTTATATTCCCACTAACGTTATTTCCATTACCGACGGCCAGATCTTTTTGGAATCGGATTTGTTTTACAAAGGCGTGCGTCCGGCTTTAAACACCGGTATTTCCGTTTCCCGCGTGGGTAGTGCCGCGCAAATCAAGGCCATGAAAAAAGTGGCCGGCAAACTCAAGCTTTCCATGGCCCAATACCGCGAACTGGAGGCCTTTGCTCAATTCGGTTCGGATTTGGATGAAGCCACGCAGAAGCAATTGAACTTGGGCAAACGTTTGACCGAAATCTTAAAACAGGGTCAATATGAACCAATGAGCGTGGAACAGCAGGTGGCTATTTTGTACGCGGCTATGAACGGTTATTTGGATAGCGTGCCGGCCGATCAAATTGCCAAGTTTGAAAGTGAATTCCATAAATATTTGGACGGCGCGGGCAAAGAGGCCCTTAATAAAATTAAGGAAGTTAAGGATTTAACGCCCGAAGTGGAAGCCAAGTTAAAAGCTACGATTGAAGATTTTAAAAAGCAGTTTATAAGTTAATTTACAATTTCCAAACACCAATTTCCAAATAAACTCCAAATTACAAGTAGCAAATTTTGGAAATTGGGATTTGTCATTTGGAATTTGAATTGATATGCCACAAGCAACACGAGACATTAAAAGAAGAATCAAGTCGGTGACTAATACCAAAAAAGTCACCAAGGCCATGCAAATGGTGGCGGCCGCCAAGATGCGTAAAGCGGTGGCTAATGTTTTGGCGTCTCGCAGTTATGCGGTACTGGCCTGGGAACTGGTTAAAAAACTGGCCGAACGGACCAACGCCAAATACCATCCTTTGCTGGCCACGCGTCCGCAAATTAAAAAAATCGGTTTGGTGCTAATTACTTCCAATCGCGGCTTGTGCGGCGGCTTTAACAATGCCATCATTAATACCGCTATTAAATTTGTTCGGCAACAGCAAGCAGATTTAGGCGTTGAAGCTGATCTAGTGGTGATGGGTAAAAAGGGCCGCGACGTCATGGTTAAATCCGGGCAAAACATTATTGCCGATTTTGAAAAATTGGATGTGACTACGGCCATTGAAGAAATCCGACCCTTGGTCAAGCTGTTAATCAGTGATTATTTAACGGGCAAACTGGATAAAGTAATGATTGCCTATACCGATTTTATTTCCACTTTGGCGCAAAAACCCAGAATCTTGCAGTTGTTGCCTTTGCAAAGCCAAGACGATGATAAATATTTGGGCCAAGCCAAGCATGACCAAGCTGAAGTTAAGCAGGTCATGGCCGAAGCCGAATATTTGTTTGAACCCACGGCCGACAAGGTATTGCGCGATTTACTGCCCCGGATGCTGGAAACCAAAATGTATCAGGCGATTTTGGAATCCGACGCTTCCGAACATTCCAGCCGCATGGTAGCCATGCAAAACGCCACGGACGCGGCTAAAGATATGATTAGCGATTTGACATTGATATTTAACAAAGCCCGGCAGGGTTCCATTACCGCGGAGTTGGCCGATATTTCCGGCGGCCGCGCGGCCCTAGAATAAGATCACCCCACGACCCGCTCGCTACGCTCGCCTGCTCGTGGGGACCCCGGCAGACTTCGCGCCGAGCTTAGCTCGGCTTGACCAAAGGGGCTCCGCCCCTTTGGAATCCCGAGGTGTTGAATTTAATATATTAATCAATAATTATTGTCAAGATAAAAAAACTATATGAGCGAAAATAAAGGAAAAGTAAAACAAATCATTGGCGCGGTGGTGGACGTTGATTTCCCCGACCAGTTGCCCAAAATTTACGATGCTTTAAAGGTGTCCATGCCAAATAACTC
>JAUYIT010000001.1 GCA_030688315.1 Candidatus Komeilibacteria bacterium
TGATTTATATTGATCCTTATAAACTGGCTGAAGATCAAATTCAGCCGGCAAATTATGTTTTTATCACGCACGGACATTTTGATCATTGTTCGCCGGAAGATCTTAAAAAAATCGTGTCGGATCAGACAATCGTTATTGCCAGCGCCGAATGCCAAAAAGATTTAGCCGGTCTTACGGTCAAACAAATCCATTATCTTAAGCCGGGGGAAAACCTGGGTATTGCCAACTTGCGGATTAACGCCGTTCAGGCCTATAATATAAACAAATTCAGGGAACCGGGCGTGCCCTTCCATTTGCCCGGCGGAGACGAACTCGGTTATATTATCCAAATCAACGGCGTCAGAATCTATCATGCCGGCGATACGGATAACATTCCCGAAATGGCCGACTTGGAAAATATCCACATTGCTTTATTACCCGTTTCCGGCACATACGTGATGACGCCAACAGAAGCGGCCGCGGCCGCTAAAGTCATTCAGCCCAAAATCGCCATCCCTATGCATTACGGCAGTATTGTTGGAACTTTAGCTGACGCGGAAAAATTTAAACAACTAGCCGAACAATTGGGAATTAAAGTTGAAATTATTTAATTTGTCATTGTAATGACAGAACATTTATGAAAAAACATTTGGTGTTTGTGGATCGGGAAAAATGGGATCGGAATCTGCTTATGCGCAGTTTTCCAAGTTACCGCCTGACTTTTTTGGAAAAGCTTGGGCAATTTGAAAAAATTAAAGACGCGGAAATTATTTCGGTTTTTGTTAATACTAAAGTTAGTAAAGAGGCGATTCAAAAATTGCCTAACTTAAAATTTATCGCCACCCGCTCCACCGGTTTTGATCACATTGATCTTAAGGCCTGCCAAGAGCGCGGCATCAAAGTTGCCAACGTGCCAACTTATGGAGAAAATACAGTAGCCGAACATGCCTTTGGTTTGATCTTGAATTTATCCAGAAAGATCACTCAAGCCATTGATCGGACCAGGGCCGGGGATTTTACCATAGGCGGTTTAATGGGCTTTGATTTAAAAGGCAAAACCATCGGTATTATCGGCGCGGGCAATATTGGCCGGCACGTGATTAAAATGGCTTTGGGTTTTGAAATGAAAGTTTTGGTAGCCGATCCTAGTGTAACTTCTGCCGAGGTTAAAAAATTGGGCGCTACCAAGGTGGAATTAAAAAAATTACTCGCTCAATCGGATATCGTTACCCTGCATTGCCCCTTATGCGCTCCGACTTCCGGCATGATTAACGCCAGCGCCATCAAGCAGATGAAAAAAGGTAGTTTGCTGATCAATACCGCCCGGGGCGAGCTGATGGACACCACTGCCGTTTTAGCCGGATTAAAAACAGGCATTTTGGCAGGCGTGGGTTTGGATGCCGTGGAAGGCGAGCAGGCGCTTAAAAATCAGGCCACCTCTTTATCCAAACAAGATCTGCGCTTAATTATGGAAAACCGCCTGTTAATTAAACAGCCCAACGTGATTGTTACGCCTCACATCGCTTTTAACAGCCGCGAGGCCGTGGCCAGAATAGTTAATACCACCATTGAAAATATTAAGAGTTATTTGAGTGGCAAAAGTAAAAATCTGGTTAGCTCTGGTCGACGGTAAAATAATGGTCACGCGTCAACGGCCTAAGTCGGGGTTTTTGCACAGCTTAAGTTAAAAAACCGCGTCGTTTTTTGACCGGACTGTTGTCTTGACAAGGCGCTAAAACATTTTGCGTAACCTAATTTGAGCTAGCTTAAGGTATTTTATTACTTATCCACAGGAATTGTAGAAAAATACTACATCTTGTGTTACAATTAGCTATGCGCTACTAGATGTAGTAGTTAGCTCTTCAGCCGGCTCTATCCAACAATCCATCGCGGCTGACCTAAAAGGGTCAAAAAGTAACTAGTTTTCTTAGTTATATTTTTTTCTCTCTAAAAATCCTTTCAAAATTTATAATTTGTAACCATAAATCATATGACCAGCTCCATGCCCACCTCCCCCGAAAGCGCCAAGACCAGAACTAGCGACCTGGATTTTAATTCCAGCCAACCCGCCAGCGACCGGTCTTCTTTTTATTTTAAAAAAACCGACACCGGTGGCTTGGAATTCAGACGGCGCTATACTAAGGAAGGCGTGCATCCGTACGAAGAAATCAGCTGGCAAAGCCGTGACGCGGTAATTACCAGTGATAAGGGTGAAGTGGTCTTTGCGCAAAAGGGTGTGGAAATTCCCAAGGGCTGGTCGCAAACCGCCACCAACATTGCCGTCTCCCATTACTTTAGGGGGCGGATCGGCACGGCCGGCCGCGAGGTTAGCGCCAAGCAAATGATTGACCGCGTAGCCAAAACCATTTCTAATTGGGGCAGGGAGCAGGGTTATTTTAAAACCGCCGCTGACGCCGATATTTTTGAAAATGAACTTACTTACATTTTAATCAACCAGCACGCGGCTTTTAACAGCCCGGTTTGGTACAACGTGGGCGTGGAAGCCCGGCCGCAGTGCAGTGCCTGCTTTATTAATTCCGTGCAGGACGACATGCGTTCAATTTTAAACTTGGCCGTTACCGAAGGTATGCTGTTTAAATTCGGTTCCGGCACCGGTACCAACCTCTCTATTTTGCGTTCTTCCAAAGAGCAGCTGGCTCAATCCAATGGCAAGGCCAGCGGTCCGGTTTCCTTTATGAAGGGTTTTGACGCCTTTGCCGGCGTCATCAAATCCGGCGGCAAAACCCGCCGTGCCGCCAAAATGGTGATTTTGGATATTGATCATCCGGACATTGTGGAATTTATCAACTGCAAAGCCAATGAAGAAAAAAAGGCCTGGGCCTTGATTGAAATGGGTTATGACGGTTCCTTAAACGGCGAGGCCTACGGCTCCATTTTTTTCCAAAACGCCAACAACAGCGTGCGCGTAAACGATGAGTTTATGAAAGCCGTGGAAGAGGACGGTAAATGGTCAACTAAATACGTTAAAACCAAGGAAGCGGCCGACACCTATCAGGCCCGCGATTTAATGAAGCAGATTGCCGAAGCCGCCTGGATCTGCGGCGACCCGGGTATGCAGTACGATACTACCATCAACCGCTGGCATACTTGCCCTAACACCGATCGCATTTACGCTTCCAACCCCTGCAGTGAATACATGTTTTTAAATGATTCGGCCTGCAATTTGGCTTCCATTAATTTAATGAAGTACCGCTTGGATGAAGGCGGTTTTGATATTGAGGCCTTCAAACACACTGTGGGCGTAATGAGCACGGCCATGGAAATTTTGGTGCCTAATTCCAGCTATCCCACGCCGGCCATTGAACAGAACAGCCACGATTACCGTCCGCTCGGCCTTGGTTACGCTAATTTAGGCGCTTTGTTAATGAGCAACGGCTTGGCTTACGATTCCGACGAGGGCCGCAATTTTGCCGGCGCCGTTACTTCCTTAATGCACGGCCGAGCTAATTTGCAATCAGCCATGATTGCCGGCGTGCAAGGGACGTTTAAGGGTTTTGAAATGAACCGCGCGCCCATGTTAAACGTGATGCGCATGCACCAAGAGGCCGCCCATAAAATAAAACCGGCCGGCGTGTTTGGACCGCTGTTAACCGCCGCTCGCGAAATTTGGGACGAGACCTGCGCCTTGGGCGAACTGAACGGTTACAAAAACGCCCAGGCCACCGTGTTGGCGCCTACCGGCACCATCGGCTTTTTAATGGATTGCGATACCACCGGCGTGGAACCGGATATCGCTTTGGTTAAATACAAGTGGCTGGTGGGCGGCGGCATGATGAAGATTGTTAACTCCACCGTACCCTTGGCTTTAAAAACTTTGGGCTATTCCCAAGCCGAAGCCGACGCCATTTTGGATTACATTGATAAAAACGATACTATTGAAGGCGCGCCCCTGCTTAAAGACGAACACCTCTCGGTTTTTGACTGCGCTTTTAAAGCCAAAAAGGGCAAGCGTTTTATCCATTACATGGGTCACGTAAAAATGATGGGCGCGGTTCAACCGTTTTTGTCCGGCGCTATTTCTAAAACCGTGAACATGCCCGAAAACGCCACCGCCGACGAGATCGCTTTGGTTTATTCCGAGGGCTGGAAACTGGGGCTTAAAGCCATTGCTATTTATCGCGAAAATTCCAAGCGCAGCCAACCCTTAACCACTTCCCTCAAAGAAGTTTCCAGCAAAGATAAAACCATTCCCACGGCCAACGCCGCCGCCTACGCGGGCAAAGCGGAAGTTTTGCGCCCTAAGCGCCGCAAGCTTTCGGATGAGCGCGCTTCCATTACCCATAAGTTTTCCATTGCCAATCATGAGGGCTATTTAACCGTTGGTTTGTATGATGACGGTTTGCCCGGCGAACTGTTCATCGTTATGGCCAAGGAAGGCAGTGTAATTTCGGGTTTAATGAACTCATTCGCTACCTCCATTTCCATTGCTTTGCAGTACGGCGTGCCTTTAAACGTGTTGGTCAACAAGTTTGTTCATTCCCGCTTTGAACCGTCCGGTTTTACCAACAATCCCAACATCAGAATCGCCAAATCGGTGGTGGATTATATTTTCCGCTACCTGGCCCTTAAGTTTTTATCTCCGGAAGAATTAATGTTCGTGGGCATCAACGATGTGGAAGCCGCCATTAACGGCAACGGCAAAAGCCCCTTGGAAAAACTGACCAAACTGGCCGACGTTCAGGCGCAAAAGCACGATCAGCACACGGCCGAAGCCGAAGACGAGGTTGTTTACCAGCAAACCGCTCTGGATTTGGAAAAGGGCGCGGACGATAAAATGACTTTTGACATGCAGTCCGACGCGCCGGTGTGCGATAATTGTGGATCCATGATGATTCGCTCGGGCGCTTGCTACAAGTGTATGAATTGCGGCGGTTCCAGTGGGTGTAGCTAAATTTGACAGGGCTTATAAATAGTATAAGCTATACTAGCGATTAAAATTAATTAGAAAAGCGATTATGGTTAATGAAATAATACCATCAGCTCTTAACAAAGATTTTGAGAGCCTTAAAAAAATTGATGAAAACGGTGTTGAATATTGGGAAGCCCGTCAATTGTTAACGATTTTAGGTTATAGCAAATGGGAAAAAGCCGAAGAAGTAATTGCTAGAGCAGCCAGAGCTTGTATTAATAGCGGACAGGCTGTGGATAACCATTTTCACCAAACGGGGAAAATGGTAAAAATTGGGCTAAATACGGTCAGAAAGGTAAAAGATTATAAATTGGATAGATATGCCTGTTATTTGATTGCCCAAAATGGCGACCCTAATAAACGAGAGATTTCCTTGGCGCAAACCTACTTCGCCATTCAAACCAGAAAGCAGGAAATTTTTCAGCAATTATCTGATAATGAAAAAAGATTGTTTGTTCGGGGCGAAGTTTCGGATTATAATAAAAAATTATTTGGCACGGCTAAACAGTTAGGAGTTACTAAATTCGGTTCATTTAATGATGCCGGTTACAGAGGTCTTTACGGAATGCCATTAACCGAGGTTGAAAATAAGAAAGGCATTAAAAAAGGCGAATTACTGGATAGGGCCGGTTCAACCGAACTGGCAGCCAATCTTTTTCGCATTACTCAAACGGACGAAAAATTAAAAAAGGATAATATTCGTGGAGATGATGACGCTTCGCAAACTCATTTTATGGTCGGTGGCAAGGTTAGGCAGACTATCAAGGATATAGGCGGCACAACGCCGGAAAATTTGCCGGCAGAAAGGCATATTAAAGAAGTTAAAAAAGAAGTCAAGAAATTGGCAAAACCAAAAAATAAAAAAATAAGATAAGTTGAAGCAATTTGAAAACAGTTTTATTCGGGCAATAAGGTGAAATCGAGCTAAGCTTGATGAGTCCTTAGCAGTCGCGCTACTGTAACCATGAACCGTATTGGGTTCAGGGAGCCAGAAAACTGAATAAAACTTTCATATGAGTACATATAAGCTAGTTTCTCTTCGCGTAAGAAAGAGAGGCGGCCTTTGTTTATCGGTTGTAAGGATTTAACGGTTGATTCATCGTCTGTGATGAGTCATTAAAACCATTAAGTTCTTACGGACGATAAACAGATAAAGCCCCTCGTTTTACCGAGGGGCTTTTCGTTCCTTTTCACTTTCATTCTGAGGGAGGTAACCTTGATCGAACAAGCAGAGCGTCGTGAATTTTTTCGACGATTCGGTTCTGGTATGGCCTGAGTCGTTTTAATGGCTATGGCTGGTCCAGTCGCGGGTGCTTTTGCGCCTAGGGCGGATAGACGTCGTGAAGGCGTACGGATCCAAATGACGCTG
>JAUYIT010000003.1 GCA_030688315.1 Candidatus Komeilibacteria bacterium
CGATTGTCTGATCCGACACGATTTTTTTAAGATCTTCCGGCGAACAATGATCAAAATGTCCGTGCGTGATAAAAACATAATTTGCCGGCTGAATTTGATCTTCAGCCAGTTTATAAGGATCAATATAAATCACCTTTCCGTTACTAATGATTTGAAAACAATCATGAGCAAAATGTTTGATGGTTAAATTTTGATACCGCATAAGATAATACCTTAATAATTAATGACTATTGACAGACGAGTTATCTTACTCTAAGGTATATACACAAATGTCAAATTGTACAAAAAATCATAGGAGCGCGTAATGAACTGGTATCGGAGTTTCCTTTGGAACGTCTGTAATCCAACCACAGGTATGTGGTACTGGGGATTAATCGAAGAAGCTGGCCGACTAATGGTACTCGCTTGGCTGGCAACCGCCTTGCCGTGGATTGGTCTATTCGTGGATATTGACTGGCTCGGTAAATTTGGACCAGGACTCGAGACCGAGATCATTGCCTATAATGGCCTGTTCTCTGTCTCCGGTAAATCCGCGGACTATTATTTTGTCGCCATACTCTTGGGCATAGCGCTGGCAAAATTCGGCAGATTCATTCAAACAATCGGTAACAACTACCGAACCCGGCACATTTACATGCCGCCTAACAGATCAGGCGGTCCGCTAGGTACCTGGATAACGGCTAAATCGTTTCTTGAAATCATGCGCCTGACTGATTAACATCTAGGCGCTTTTTTTATTAACTAATTTTCCGAAATCTTTTTATAGCGCGAGCTTCGCGCAAGATTCGCGCAAACAATTGAAATCCCGACGTAAAGTCGGGATCCCGTTTTCGCCTTTGGCGAACATCGGGACCTAAAATGAACTTTTAAACAAGCTGACGCAAACGCTTAATAACCTCCGGTAAAACTTTTAAGACATAACTAACTTCTTTGTCACTATTTAAATGACCAAGAGTTAATCTTAACGATCCCCTGGCTTGTTCATAGCCATTGCCTAAAGCCACAATCACGTGCGAAGGATCAACCCGGCCGGAAGTGCAGGCCGAACCGGTGGAACAGCAGATGCCTAATTTATCAAGTTCCAGCACCAATTTTTCGCCCGATACGCCTGCAACCGTTACGTTGACGTTGTTAGGGAGTCGATGAGTTTTACTGCCGTTTAAACTGATGCCGGCAATTTTTAACAGACCGTCAATTAATTTATCCCTTAACTTGATTAAGCGCCGGCCTTCGGCTGACTTGTTTTGCTGAACCAATTGTAAAGCAGTGGCCAGACCGATGATGCCGGCCACGTTTTCCGTGCCGGCGCGTTGGCTATTTTCCTGCTCGCCGCCATGAATAATCGGCTGAATGGCAGTCCCCGCCTTAACATACAGCAAGCCCGTGCCTTTGGGTCCGTAAATTTTACTGCCGTTAATGGACAGCAGATCAACGCCTAATGCCTGAACGTCTAATGACAAATATCCGGCGGCCTGGCAAGCATCGGTATGAAATAATATTGACGGACTAACTGATTTTATTAATTCAGAAATATCCTTAACTGGCTGAATGGTGCCGATTTCATTATTAGCCGACATTATGGAAACCAAAATTGTTTCCGGACGAATTGACTCCTTTAATAAATCAAGGCGGACAAGGCCTTCTTGATCAACCGGCAGATAAGTGACTTCAAAACCCTGGCTTTCCAAAAACTCGCAAGCATGCAAAACGGCGTGATGTTCAATCGCGCCAGTAATAATATGATTACCGCGGGCGCGATTAGCCAGAGCCGCGCCGATAAGCGCGTGATTGACTGATTCGGTGCCCGAGCCCTCAAAAATAATTTCACTCGCCTGACAATTCAAAATTTGAGCGATCGCTGTCCGCGCTTCATTTAAAGCCGCCTTAGCTTGGCGCCCTAAAGAATACAAAGAAGACGGGTTGCCGAAGTTTTTTGACCCAAACGGCTTCATGGCCCGCTCCACCTTGGGATCCAAATAGGTGGTGGCGGCATGGTCCAAATATATAATTTTTTTTAGCATGAGATTTAAACGTCAAAAACGCAAACCAAAGGATAATGATCGGAAACATCCACATCGGGCATTTGATGCTTTAATACCTTGATATCTTTACCGGTAAACACAAAATCAACCACCGCGCTTTTATAACCGGAATCAACCGGCTTTCTTTTCATGTTAAAGGAACTTTGCCTTTCGCCTTTAAAAACATTAACCAGATGTTTGTTGATGTTGTTGATTGACCTAGTGCCTTCATTAACGTTAAAATCGCCGGATAAAATTACCTTCTTTTGGCCTTTAATTTGACTGATGATAAATTGGCTCATCCGTAAACGGTTGGCATTGTCTTGGCCGTCTAAACCCCACACCCCATGAGTGTTAAAAACATTAAGTAATTTATTCTTACCCAAATCCACAATTGCCTGCTGTAAAGCCCTGGGCTTGTTGGGCAGATTTTTGAATCCGCCGGGGTATTGATTATCATAAGGTTTGGCGTAAAAGCTTGTGACCGAACAAACAATGGGCCAGCGGGAAAAAATAGCAGTACCCTCTAACACCCAGGCACCCTCTCTTTTAACGTTAACCGTGGGAGCGTAAAAAAAATAATCCAAACCCAGGCGTTTTCTAAAAATATCCAACCCCCTAAAACCCGGGCTTAACTTAGGATCATGACCATCATAAACTTCCTGCAAATTAACAATATCGGCGCGTTGCTTAACCAAAAAATTGACGGCTTTATTAAAAATAACTCCGTTGCCCCAAACATTAAGATGAACAAATTTAATTTTCACAAAACAATCATATCATAATATCTTATCATTGACAAACCCTTTATTATATGCTATAATGTAGATAGTTAATCATTAAGTGATTGATAAATTCAATATTGAGAGGCCTTAAACTTCACTTTAATTGGTTTTATCACATCCCTAAAGAGTTACCTAACATGGACCAAGGAAACTTTAGCCGCGGACCAATGGTGCAAGGCAACTGGTCGTGTTCCCAATGCGGAGCAGAGATCAAAGAATTGCCTTTTGCCCCCGACGGCGACCGCCCGATTTACTGTAAAGATTGCCATAGGCAAAGAAAGCAGGATCGGCCGGACCGCAGAAGCTTTTAAAAACAACTGCTCAAAAACCCAGCCCTAAATGGACTGGGTTTTTAGTTTTATCGCGATTAGATAAAAGCCGCTCAATTTAGAACGGCTTTTAATAAACTAGTTTTCTTCTTCGGTTTCTTCCTCATCTTCATCATCCTCATCATCCGCGTCATCATCTCCATCGGTATCCAGCTCATCATCACCGGCGGTTTCTTCCGCTTCACCGCCATTCATGTCGTTTTGTTCGTCATCAAACATGATTTTATTCTTTCTCTGCCTGGTCAAGGCACGCTTTTTAGAGCCTTGAGGGCATTATTAATAATGTAAGATATGATACCATTGCTGATTTTTCTTGTCAACCCTGCTAAAATCGGCTCAATTAGCGGGTTAGCGCCGGATCAAACCCAACTTTAAGCTTAACTTTGTTCTGGATTTTTAATATTTATTAAAGCACCATAAACCGTATGAGGTGAAAATTTTTCCTGAACAGGTAATAAACCTTCTCTAAAGGTTCTACCTAGCGGATCTCCTGCTTCAAATTTAAGATCGCTTTCAGTGATCGGCGCAATTGGATTAACGCTTTTATCATAAACAACATAACCATAAGGCGTTTCTTTTCTTCTTTTCTTTTCCTTGGCTGTTTCAGCTTCTCCCATAGCCAGGTCGGTTAATTCCTTAACCTTAGCCTGCTCTTCTGGCGTACCCATTTCGCCAAATTGACCATCTTTATAACCGGCGTAAAAGCCGGTAAAACCAAATTCTTTACCAATCTCCAGCCTGTTCTTAACTGCTTCCGGCCGAGCGGAAAAACCGGTAAAGGCGCTAATGCCTTCCACGGCAAAAGCCATTCTGTATAATTCTTTGGATAATTTTTCACCCCTGTGTTCCGGGTCAACTATGGTCAAGGGTACATAAGCGGTTTTTTCGGTTTCATTAAGTTCTTCAAAACTTAACACTAAAAAACCGGCCACCTTATCGCCCTTGGCCACAATAAACATTTTATCGGCCAAGCTGATATCGCCATCCACAATATCATCTTGCAAGCTAGCCTCAACCATTTCTTGGTTAGAGGGATCATAAGGCGCTCTTTTACCTTGAGAGCCGTATACTTCATATGCCATCTTGCCAAAGGCCGGCACTAACTTGCGCGCCTCATCCGGGCTTTCCCATAGTTCTTTATCGGTTATATCCAATCTTAAAACATCGTAATCTTCTAGGCCTTTTATCTTTAATTCTGTCAGTTCAGCGCTTTTTAAAGCGCGCAGTTGGTCAATAACCCTTGGCCTTTCCGCTTCCGGCGTACCAGCCTCCTCAAAACTTGGCTGAATTGACTGTTTTAGAACTGACTCTGGATTTTCATTAAACATAGATTTTTTATTGATTTGGTAATGATTGATTTAAAACTAGCACTTTTATTTTTCAAAGTAAAGTCCTTAATTTAAGTTATTTTTTCTTTTGGGCAAATAACCTGAACATACCTTTATTGTGTTTACCCCTAAAAACCACTTCCTTAATTTTAAGATTAATAAAACCGTTAGTACGCAAAACATTGGTGATATACGGCCTGCTGACCGGAAAAGCCGGAAAATAAAAACCCTTAACATCATAAGCGGTTGACTGCCTAAGCAAACACATTACCAGCCATCCGCCGGATTTTATATAATCAAAGATTTTACGCAAATAGTCCAGATACTTAGCCTCTTGATCGGTAATGGATTCCGGGCAAAAATTTACCGAAACAACGTCAAACCGACCGGAAACTTTAACGGGAATTTTTTTATTTAAATCGCAACTGATGATTTTTTTAATTTTATTCCTAACCCTTTGTTTAAGCTCTTCCGTGTCTTGCCCTTTATTTTCTAACTTGGCAACATAGGCAAAATGCTTATCCCAGTTAAAACCGTTTGGCGTATTTTTAACAAAACCACGCACTTCCCTTAAATTATCCGGCAAATATTCGCTAAAAATAATTTTCTTAACTTTGCCGCTGGCGCTGATTAACTGGTCAATGGTCGGGCCACCACCGATTTCCAACATTCTGGCTGATTTAAGGTTAAGTCGCTTGTAAAAGCCATGCATAAAATCCAAATAATCACGGTCCAATTTTTCAAACTTAGGATAATATTCCTTAAGGTAATCCTTGGCGCTGAATTTTTGAAAATTATATGTTAGTTTCATTGAAACAATTATTTTAACAAATAAACCGGCGGGATGGGCTTAATAAATTCCTGGGCTAAGGAATAAGTCAACGCACCTTGGTAAGGAACCAAGATTAAATCCCCTTCCTGCATTTTTTGGGCGTGGCAATAATAGCCCCATAAATCATCGGCCATGCACAGCGACCCGTAAACGATAAAATCTTTTTCCTGCAAAGAAGGGTGGGTTAAATTAATCAACGGAAAATATTCGTAATAAAACCTTTCCCAGCCAATGGCGTTAATGCCCGCGTCTACCACGCCGTATTGAGGACCCTTAACATCAATCAGGCTGGTTAAAATATGCAGGGAATTATTAGCCAAATAACGGCCCGGCTCGGTATAGTAAACGCAATTAACCAAAGGCTGTAAATATTTTTTAATGGCGCTGGCTATGCCTGAGGCGTATTCATCAATCGTGACCGCGTGGGCCACATAATATTTTTGGCTAAATTTGGGTTCTTGGTTGTTAAATTCGCAGGTTTCCTTGATAATCCGGCCTTGGGGCAAGCGCCAGGGGTAATATCCCTCACTTTGAAACGGCCTAAAACCACCGCCTAAATCAATAAATTCCAACTTACTCAAATCACTCTGGCTGAAATGTTTTTTTAAATAACCGGCTAGCTCGGCAATAACCCGCTGGTAAGGCAAGGCGCTTTCATTCCAGCTGATATGAAACTGGATTCCGGTCAGATTAACCAGGGGGTATTTTTTGGCCTGTTTAAAAAATAAAGCCAAATCTTTTAAATCAATACCGAACTTATTCCAAGCCCCATGATACTTGGTAAAAATACGCACGCCGGCTCTGATGGATTTTTTATGTTTGTTAGTCAGTTTGCCCAACCGCTGTAGCTCCGAAAAACTGTCTAAATTTACCGTTACTTTTGAACGATTTTTTATGGCCAAGCTTAAGTCAGCCACGGTTTTAGCCGGCCCGCTAAAAACAAATTTGGTCGCGCCCAGCGACAGACCCAACTCCAACTCTTTGGCGCTGGAAACATCCAACTTAAAACCGTGCCTTAAAACCCTTTTAACAACCTCGGGATGATGATTTAATTTAACGGCATAATAGTGCTCGGCGCTTGGCAAATGCTTGGCAAATGCCGCCGTAAATTTTTTTAAACTGGCCGTTAATTCCTGCTCATCCAAAATATAAAAAGGCGTGGCGTGTTTTTTAGCCAACTGCAAAATTTTCCGGCGCTTGGTTAATAAATGCTTAACCACATGGGATAAATCGCCGACCGATAGCAGCGGCTTATCGTGCAATAAAATTTTTTTAGACCGGACGTAGGCCTTTTTTAGTTCATTCGGACTGGCTACGGTTACCTGGCGTAAAGCTATTTTGGACATAATCATTGTTGACCAAGAAATTGTTTGATTAAATAACGATAGATTTTTAAACCCCGGTCATTTAACGTTCCGGACCCGATGTTAAACAGGGGTTGCTGGCTAAAAACGGTGCATAAAGTTTGGTTGGCTTTAAGCAAATCCCGCCCCCGCAATTCATGAAATAAAAACAGGGCCTTGGAATTATTATGATAATCTTTGATCTGCTGGCTGATAAAAACCAGTTTATTTTTTTGCCAAACATACACGCCCAAAGGCGAAACTTTTTTAACGCGTGATAATCCGGCCACATCAACATCCATAATCGCCCCGTTAAAATGGCTGGGCGGCAAAATATTGGCCTTAATTTTTGCCTTAGACGAACTTAAAAAAGTACTTACATAAAATTGCCAGGGGTTGGCGAAATTGGTTAATTGGGCAATGGAAAAAATCTGTGGCGTAGCGGAAGATAATCTGGGATTGCACTCCAATACCAAGGGCTGGCCATGATTGATCAACAGGTCAAAATTAGCCAAACCGTAAAAACGCTCTTTGAGCAGAACATTTTTAAGCTCTGATAAAATAAGGGCAATCTTGCGGTTTATTTTAGAGGAAAAAAAACTTTTAGGCAACCATTGAACGCCTAAAAACCTTTTGGGCAAACCGTCTTGGTAAAAAAAACACTGGCGCCTTAAAGCCGAAAAAAAATAATTCCCCCGCTTATCTAAAAATATACTAACCCCCAAAGAAGGACCGGCTAAATATTCCCTTAGCAATAACCTAAGGGCCGGTTTTTTGTTTTTCAAAAACTTTTGCCAAGCCTGGCCTGACTTAAAAAACTGCGTGCCAAAAAAGCCAAAACTTTCCTCAGCTTGCGCCACCCAAATTTTAGGCCTATTTTTACCTTCCAAGCCTGCTAAAGTTAAAGTTTTAGGCGAAGCCAGGTTATTTTTTTTCAATAAATTATCAAAATAAAGCTTATTTTCCAATCTTTGCTGTTTTAAATTCATACCTACCAGTTTAAAGCCATGCTTTTTAGACCATAAAACCATCTCTTGGCTTAAACGATGGGGAATTACAAAGTGAGTGATGTGATTAAATTTAAGCTGACGCAATAAATCCGGCTCAAGCAAGGTTTGTAAATATGATAAATTTTTCTTTTTTGCCTTAGGAGTAAAATCAAAAGGAATAATTTGAGATGCAGGCAAATTTTTTAAGGCAAAATCATGCAAAACCGAATTTTTTTCCACCAACACAAAACAACTTACTTGATTTGTTTTGGAAAAAAAAACCGGTTCCAAACAATTTAAAAAAATGGCAATCCTTCTTTGTTTCATAATTGACGAGCTTGCTTAAAAAAATCCCCTATGGCCGAAACAACCAAGGCCGCATCGCTTGGCGTAAGATTAGCAGTTAAAGGCAAAATTAAAAAAGCTGAATACAGCTTAAGGTTTAACTCGTTTAAAAAAATATCTTCCGTTTCCCACAAGCGTTCGGCGTAAATCTTTCTTTGCCTTAAGTATAACACTAAATCTTCCTGGATATTTGGGTCTACAAATAACGGATAATGGTTTAACTCTGATTTGGCCAGCTCTGCCTGGTTAATAAACTTTAGCTGGGGTTGATTAAGAGCTGTTAAACCGTTGGTATAGCAGGCGGACAATTCCTGGCGATGCGTCTTAAGATCGTTTAAATTTAAACAATTATATAAAAAAAATGACAGACAGTTGCCCAAGGTTGACTTGGGGTAAACACCGATAATTTGATTCTGCAAAAAAAACATTTCTTCACTTAAATCGTGGAGTTTTTGAGAATTTAGTAAAATAGCTAACAGAGCCGTTAAACCTTTAGTCAACTGGAGTAAATGACATTTGATTTTATAAAAATTCCACTGCTCGGCTTTAACCGAACTTTTAAAAGCGAGATTGATTAAATGGCTGCCTAAAACCGGTGCATGTTTTCTAATGCTATCAATAATAAAATGACGCTCGCTTAAAGACTGCCACTCCTTAAAATCAACAATTCGATGGGCGTAATCTTCAATAATAATTGTTTGATTGCCGATTAATCCCAGCAAACGACTTTTTTCAATTTCGCTTAAAGTAAAGCCGGTAAAGCAATAATTAACAATCAAGCCGGGCTGATGTTGTTGAATAGCTTTAAAATACGACTCCTTATCAACCGAAAAATCATCATTAATTTGATAAAAAACGATTTTAAAATGCCGGCTAAGGTACTTTAAGGTTTCTGGGCAGTAAAAATTAGGCAATAAAGCGATTTGCTGTAGGGGCTGAAACTGATAATGCTCCAACAAAAAAGACAAAGAATCGCCAAAACTTAAAAAAAAGTATTGACGGCTAAACAAAGGCTGATGTTTCGGCCAATTTAAGGGCTGAAAAATAAAAGGTTTTAAAAAAGAAATCAGTTTTGACATGGTTATTTTAATTTCAGCTTAACCGGACCGGCCAGGCACAGCTGTCCGCTTTTAAAAGCCAGCCCGCCTTGAGCCGGATCATCGTAAAAATCAATCGGCCCGCTATCCAAATCGGCGTAATCAACTTTTAAGCTTAAGGCCAGCTGGCCGCTGATTGTTAATGAAGCCAGCGACTCATACATACAACCGATCATGATAATTTTATTTAAGGCCTTGGCTAAATGATAAATGCTTAAAAAATTAACCGGCCCACCGCATTTCATTAACTTAACATTAACCCCCGAAACATAATCGCCCAGCAAAAGTTTTTGGCAATCCGCCAAACTAACGGCCGCCTCATCGGCAATAATGGGCAAAGCGGTCGAGCGATGCAGCTTTTTCAAACCAGCTAAATTTTTAGCTGAAACAGGCTGTTCCAATAAAGCCAACTTGGTTTTTTTTGTTTTTTTTAAAAAATTTTGAGCCTGGATAAAAGAATATCCTTGATTAGCGTCAAACAGTAATTTAACACCTTGAGGTAAAAAATTACTGACTGCCGCAACCTTTTCCGCATCTTGGCTCCAGTCCAAACCGCCTTTTAATTTAATAATTTTGTAACCCTCTTTAAGCCTAGCTTTAACCGCCGCTAAGGTTTGGGGCAAACTTTTAATACCCACTGTAAAGCAGAGTGGCCGTTGTTTTTGCCGGGCGCCAAAAAATTCCCATAAGGAAACGTTGCGGCCGGCTGACCATAAATGTAAAACGGCGGTTTCTATCATAGCTTGAGCGGCCGGCCAACTGCCAAAAACCTGGGCAATCTTTTCATGGTAGTAATACCATTGTTCGATTGGCTGATCAAAAAAATCCGGCCTTAACTTTTGACGTAAAATTTTATACATCTCATCGGCATTCTCGTGGCTAACCTCTTGGTCAAAAGAAGCACTGCCAAAACCAACCCGGCCGCGCGCATCAACCAGCTGAAGAAAAAGCTGTTTATCCTCTGTTGCCTCTTCATAGGCAATTTTAAAAGGTTCCCTAAAATGCAGGGTTTGCTTGGTTAAGATAACTTTTTTAATCATACTTTTAAACTAAGTCTCGCAACTCTTGCTGATATATTTTAACCAGCGGACTTTTAATAGACTGGGGCAAATTTTGTGAATTGTGAATGCCAAAATATCTGGCTCTCATTTTTTTCTCCGCCCGCTTGGCCTTGGTTAAATATTGTTTTTTAAACAAATCGATCAACGGACCTTTCCAGCCGCAACGGTAAGCCAGCAAAAACGAAAGCATCTGCTCCTCCTTAACCTGAACCGGCTTTTCATAAGGCCGGGAAATTTTAGCGGCAAACAAAGGATACAGATCTTTACTAGCGGCGTTAAAGAGATTCTTTTTCATACCGATTTTAAACGGATCACCGCCTACGGCAACCGAATATAAAAAGGCCTTGGCGCACATGGGACATTGATAACACCATTTGTCTCCGGGTTTTTCCGGGTAACACGACATTAGGTATTTTAGAATGTCGGGGTAACGGTTAAACAAAATATGCATCTCCGCCAAGTTATAAAGAGGTTCAATTAAACTAATGATCTGCGTATTATCATGCGTGGCAATTTTAAGCTCCTTATTAAGCTTACTGGTATAGCCGGAATATTGATCGTAAGAAGGGTAGGTTTTATAACCATCTTTATTGATAAAATAATCGTCAAAATTCCTTTCATTGCCAAAAACAATATAACGCGCCCGATAATAATCGGCAAAGGGCATCATTTCCAAGGCATAAGTAAGCATGGAATTAGCGCAGTGTAATTCTTCAATATTTCTGGACAAAGCCGGGCTGAAAAAAATATCATCTACGTTATCGCTAAAAAGATCAGAAGGTTGATTCTCTTGTTTTATAAAATCGGCAAAAATTTTCTTTTTAAACAGCCATTCCTGATAGTTATACTTTTCCATAATGTTACACATTACCGGAAAGCATTGTAAACCTATTTCTTTAGCCAGGGCGTAAGAAAGCAAACTATCCTTGCCAAAAGACAAAGCCATAATTACCCGATCAGGCCGATTAACCGACTTTTTAGGCAGACGGCTGATAACATGGTCGCTTTTAAAGGTGATTTTTGCCGGAAATAAACTTAGCAATTGCCGGGTATTATACTTATCCAGCTCACTAACAATCCTTAAATCCTGCTTAATACCCTGGTGAATAAAATTTTCCAAAAACGGCCGGTTGCTAAAATAACGCAAATCCGCGCCGGCAATCATGGCTAAGGTGCGGGTGCGGGCGTAAACGTAATTATCCAAAAAAAAATTTTTAGACGCAGTTGGCCAAGCGGCAAAAATTTTTTTAGGAAACCTGACCTGATACTTTTTATTATCAATAGCCGCTACTGCCAAACCATCGGCCAGCAATCGGCCGCCGATGGTTAAAACATTTCTGGTCTTATTTAACTTTAGCATACCCTGCGATTAATTTTTTAAAATTAGATAATTCCCGGTCAAAAATTTTTCTCATTTTTACCCTAAATTCCGAAGGTAAATTCCCGTCGCTTTTTAGGCGATCAAAATGGCGGTAGTACCACAGCCAGGGTTTGATTAAAGGTTTCTTTAGCTTAGCAAAAACTTTGACGGCGGCCGATTGGTCACCCTTAAAATAAAGAATGTAAAAAGAAAAATCCAGCTCAATCACCGCGCCGGTTTTAACTTTAGAGCCAAAATAATGTTTCCACAGATCCATCTTATCCAGTAGATTCTCTTTAAACCCGAGAGCGGCCGGATCAAAACCCAAAGCTCTGGCAAACAGATAAATTCTGGCGCATTTGTAGCAAGCATGGCACCAGGCCGAACCTTTTGCCAAAGGTTCTTCAGCCGAACAGGAAAACTGATACTTACCCAGTTCCGGGTACCTACGGTGCAAAAGATAGAAAATATGAATTTCTTCCAGTGGCTCCAAACTGCTTTTAACTCCGCACTGGCCCGCGGTTAAGGCAGAAAACATGGTGTTTTGACCCGACGTCATTTGACTGGTCTGATCAAATGAAGGAAAAACTTTCCAACCGTTTTTAAACCACATTTCGTTATTCAAATACTCGTTGCCCACTAGCACGTAACTGGCGCGGCTGGCTAAAACAAAAGGCAAACTAAGCAGCGCTAATAAACTAATTTGCGTCCCCCAACCCAGATCGCTGACCTTTCTTAGTTTAAAGGCCTTACCGTAACGGAATAACCCGGGCTCATGCTTAACAAAAACGGAATCAATATTGAATCTTGCCTTCAACTCTTTTAACTTTTTCAGTTTATACTTTTGTTCGTAAGACTGAGACGGCTCCTGGCAATAAAACAAAATCGGCTTGATACCAAGTTCCAAACACAAAGCCAGCGTGGCTAAACTTTCTTTGCCAAAGGTAAAGGGTAAAATTGCCGTGGGCGCGGTAGTGGTAGTGGCCTGGTTTTTTTTAACGGGCCAGTCGGGCAAAGAAGTTTTTTGACCGTTAAAAACAAACTCGGTATTATAAAATCTTTTTAAATAAGAAAGATGGGGGGCGCTATCAGCTTTTTCACAATAAAGCATATCATACAGCTGATTTTTAAAAAGGAACGGTTCCAATAAAGGCAGTGCGGTATTATAAGCGATCTTTTTTTCATTAAGCATGACCGGCAACCAATGGGTTTCAGCAAAAGCTAAATTATCAAGCAAAAAACTGCGGAGAGCCGCGGGAGTCTTTTGCCAAATTTTTTTGGGGTACTCTATTTTATAATTTTTCCCCCTTAAAGAAACATTAATGCCCTGAGCGCCTTGACTGGTCTTAACTTGTAAAATTTTTTTGTTTAACATATTTTAAGCTAAATAACTAGCTGACTTACCTTTGTATCTTTTAATGGCCAGAGTGATTATTTCCACCAGCAAATCGCCATAACCAATGCCTAAAAGTTTGGCGGAAGAAGGAATGCGAGCCCCGGGTGCGAGCGAAGGATTGGCATTTAATTCTAGCACATAAGGGTTATCATTGGCATCCACCCTAATATCCACCCGGCCGTAATCCTGACAATCCAAAATGTTGTAAGTATCTAAAGCGATTTCGGTCAGCAAAGTTTCCAATTTTTTGGAAATATTTTTGGGCGGCTGCTGCAGAATGACTTCGTTGTAAACGGGATTGGAACCCCATTTGGCTTCAAAAGTATAAATATTTTTATACTCGGCCGGCAGATTCTTAAAAATGGTGCGCGAAAGCGGCAAAACTTCAAAATCGTCAAAATCACTGCCTAAAATGGACACATCGTATTCGTCGCCTTCAATATATTCTTCCACCAACGCCGGCGAGCCCAAGCGCTCCGTTACAAAAGCCAACTGGATTTTTAGCTCCGCTTTGTTGTTAACCACCGATTGGTTGTTAATGCCCAACGAATGGTCGCCGCCGGCAGGTTTAACTATCAAGGGATAGCGGAGCGACTCGTCAATCTCTTCGTCGGCACTGTAAGCGTAATCCCAGCGGGCGGTGGGAATATTATGAAAAGCCAGCATTTTTTTAAACTTGATTTTATCCTGCGCCAAAGCCAGCGTTAACGGCGATGAACCGGTATAAGGAATCTGCAATGCCTCCAGCACCGAGGTAATATCGGATTTGGCCAACGCCGACTGGTTGATTTTTTCCGCCAGATTAAAAACCAAATCCACGTCGCTGTTTTTAAGATCAGTAACCACTTTAGGAAAATCCGACGAGTCAAAAAATGTAACCTGATAATCCTTGGCCTTAAGCGCGGCCACCACTTCTTCGCTGACCTTAGCGAGTGATTTTTCCCAGGGCTCCTGATTTTCGTCAAAAGAATTGCCCAGCACGCCGATCCGCAATTTTTCCTGATTTTCTTTGGATACGCTTCTTAATTTTTCCAACCGGGCAGCGCGGGTGAGTAAAGTTTTGTTTAACACGGCTGAAGAAAAACGGCTTTTGCGTGAAGTGCGGCCCAAGGCCGAATCACTGTCAAACTTAACCACTTCATATTTAACCTTGCCGGTAATTTCCCGCAGATTATCCTGCGCGTCCAAACGGTTATAGCCCGAAACCACCACCCAGCCCAAAAATTCGTAACCCTCGGGCGGGACCAGAATGGCGTCGCCGATTTCCTTAAAAAAATGGATTTCTTCCAGGTTGGGGTGCCGTTTTAAATCCTCGGGCACGGTCAACTTGACCAGAATGCCGGAATTTTCGTTTAAAAAATATTTGCCGGCCAAATATTTGCGCGGCGCCACCGGCCGATGGATTTTGGGAATATAAACGCCCAAAGCGATTTTAACGGCGTGTTCAATTAAATCCACGCCCCAAGCCACTTTAACAAAGGAATAAACTTCATCGCCGCCCATTCTTAAGTTGGCCTCAATGGGCACGGTGCCGTTTTTGCCGGCCTTGGCTTCAAAATGAATCACCCCGTTTTGCACGCCCATTTTTTCCAAAGTTTCTTCGGCCATTTCCATCAGCTCGGTCTGGGTGCGCTCGGGCAGGCCCGAAGGAATGCTTTGGCCGGTTTCCAAAAAAAACGGCTCGTTGGTTTTGTCGTTATCGGAAATGGAAAAAAATTTGATTTTACCGTTTTGCAAAATAATATCAATGTCCACTTCATCGCCGTCAATGTATTCTTCCACCAAAATTTCCACGCCGTCGGAGAGCGAAGTTTCCACATCAATGGAAATATTCTTTTTTAAATATTGTTAGGTATTAAAAAGTTCTTCCTGATTATCCAACTTGATCACGTAGGCGCTGGACGAGCCGTAAGTCGGCTTAATCACCAGGGGGAATTTAAAATTTTGGACAATGTAATTAAGGTCCTCATTATTTTTAACCAAACGGTGAGTCGGCGTTTTTAAGCCATGACGGGCGCAAAACTCGCGGAACAAAAATTTATTCCTGGCTTTTTTGGCCACGCCGAAAGGTATGCCTATAAAACCGAACTTATCGGTGATTTTGGAACAAAGCAAAACATCGTCTTCCCAAAAAGTGAGGGCGCCCTCAATTTTTACGTCAGGTGAAGCGGCCACAAAGGCCTTAACTGCCTGCAGGGATTCGATATGGTTAAACGTATCGGCTAAAATCCAGTGATCAACAAAGGGCTCAGCCCAATTTTTTTCCTTGTTTAAAACCACGATTTTTAAGCCAAGCGCTTTAAGGCGCTGGACAATAAATTTCTTTTTTAGCGAGCCGGTATTGACCACTAAAATTGTCCGGCCGTTCAATGAATGGCCGTTAGTTTGCCCGTTTTGACCTTCTAAAATTTCATTTTTGTTCATAAAACTTCAGCAAAAAATCAAAAAAGCCAGCTTTAAAACCGGCTTTTGAAAAAAATCCTATTTGATTGAGTGAATGAATTTAATTGGGTAGCGTTTTTCCCGCCCGTGTCAATCTGCTTCATGATAACCTCATCGTGACCAAAAGTTATGGATGGAAGTTGGCTTGGTAAATTTTGTTTTTTCCCTTCGCTCTCCGAGCTTCGGAGGATAAATAATTTTTATCTTTGCCTGATAATTATATTACAAATCTTAAAAGATACAAGCTGTTGATAACCGCCTCTGGTTAGCCCAAGGAAAACTTTTCAAAATGAATCAGCTTTTTGGGCAGACCCAATTCTGTTAACTGCCGTCTAATCGCTTTCATCATCGGCACGGGTCCGCACAAATAAACTTCACGCTCTTTTAAATCCGGCACCAACCGGCTGATTTTTTCTTTGTCTATATTACCATGTTCAAAAACTGACGATATTTTTTCACTTAATATATAATGAAGGCCAAACTGATGTTGCTTTTTTAATTCATCCAATTCGTCCTTAAAAATAATCTCTTGCTCGTTGCGGTTGCCGTACAGCAAAGTGGCCTCACGCCCGGCCAACAGGGCTTCTTCCAAAATTGACCTAATGGGCGTAATGCCCACGCCGCCGGCAATAAACAGCAGTTTGTTTTTAACGGCTCGTTTAAGGATAAACACGCCGTGCGGCCCATCCAACAATATTTTATCACCAACTTTAACGTTGTCTTTTAAAGTTGAAGTAAAGTCCCCGAGCGGCTTAATGGTCAAACGAATATATTCTCCTGCCTGATAGCCGGAAATGGAAAACGGATGCTGTTGCCACCACAACTGTTTATTCAAAAATCTGACAATCATAAACTGGCCGGGCACTACTTTAAATTCCGATAAGTTCCGACCTTTAATGTAACACGAAAGCGCGCCCGCGTTTTCTTCAACCACATGATCAAGAAAAAAATGATGGCGGTAAAAATTATATAACGGCGTTAAAAAGCGGTACCAGATTAACTGGCCAAAAGCCAAGAAGTATAAGGCGTACCAATAAAAAACAAATAAATTATTATGAAAA
The DNA here is from genome assembly GCA_030688315.1 of Candidatus Komeilibacteria bacterium. Taxonomy (GTDB): domain Bacteria; phylum Patescibacteriota; class Patescibacteriia; order UBA1558; family UBA10009; genus JAUYIT01. Next base: position 16,390 of record JAUYIT010000003.1, read on the forward strand.
TCTCCGCCTAATTTAAGTTGGTGACCAAAAGCCATTAGAATGGCAACGTAGGTAAGTAAATGCAGAAAATACCATTTTTCGTATTTTAAATGTTTGCGGATAAAACTGACGGACAAAGTCACAATAGTGACAAAAATTAAAACAGCAATCACGGCCTGCCACACGTCGGGGTAATGACGGATAAAATCCATAATTTGGCTAAAAAATCCCAAATTGTTTAAACCGCCGTAAGCGATTATCAATAAAAAAGGATGAGCTAAAATAAACAGCAGGGCAAAAAAACCGTTAAAGTGATGCCAAATAGACAGCTTATCCAAACCGAACTGTTTTTCAAGCCATTTAACCCGGCCGATAAAAATCAACTGCGACAAAACGAAATAGACGGCCAGCAAGCCGAAAATTCTGGCCAGGGCAATTAAAGTCAGATTGGTTTGCCCGCTCGTTAACAACTGCCACGAATCAATCTGCCAAAAATAAAAAATAATCGGGATGTGAATGGCAATAGCGGCAATGGCTAAAAACTTTTTCATATACTATCAATTCTACAGAAATTTTAAATAAAAAACAACACGGCCTATCCGTGTAATCCGTGTGTAAAAAAAGAAGGGGAACGTTTATGTCCGTTCCCCCACAGGTGAATGATGAATCCCGTTTGATGGGATTAGAAGCCGAGTTGAGAGTTTAGGGCTTGTGCCAAGTGGCAGGCCCAGTTCATTTGCTTGAGTTCCTCGACCGCCCTCTTTGATCTTTCGATTAGGGCCTCGGCATCCTCATTGTCGTGCCACCCTGCCAGCGCACGCAGATAGCAGGACTTAAGCAAGAGCGCCAGGGAATACCATTCCGGATCGGCCGGTTTTGCTTTTTCCGCCCACTTAACAGCCGCTTCCATATCCTGATCGGCGGTCATTAAGGCGAGTAAGCAACAATGACTTCCCTCAAAAGACGAATGCAGACTTTCTGGAACCGTCACTTCCGAAGGAAGATCCAGTGTCCAAGAAATTTGCCCATCGCCGAGCTCGAAGTTAACAATCAGCAGATGATACACCTGCCAATTGTACCAAGCATTGAGCGCCCAGCGTTGCCGTTCAAAGGCCTCATTCGGGTCGGCCACCGGCTTCTGGCAGAATTTCCAAAGATTTTTGACTGCACCTTCAAATTCTGTGACCGCGAAATCGAGCGGAACCGACTGATTGGCCAGAGCATCCTTAAGACCGAACCTGGCCTCTTCGTAACTGGCCCGGACCATAGTCAGGTAAGCCGCGTCGACTTTTTTGTCGGCCACGCCTTTGGTCTGCTTTGCGGTCTCAATTGCTGATTCATTTTTTTCCAGTGCTTCATGCCACTGTTGCAATGACTGCAAAGATGCGTCGAGCGCCTGGTCGAATTCGGCTTCCGCCTTTTCCGCAACCTGCCGAAATTGTTTAGCCGCTTCGGCAAAACGACCAAGTCCACCTGCCACTTGCGACATGTGATAGGGTGGCAGTTCCTGCAGACGTATTTTACGGAAATGATCCGCGGGCAACAGTTTAAGTCGCTCGTCGATCTCCGCGAAATACCTCTCGATCTTCTGACCGTCAGGTTGACTGACCCGGCGTGAAGCGTCAAGTCGCTTGATGTGCAGGGCAATATAGACGGCCAGATTATCCGGCTTATCCAAATCACCGATTTCCAATTGAGCGCGACGGGCGATCTCTTCCATTGCCTCGGGATAACCGTTGACCAGATCGGTCCGCTGTATAGCCCAGTTTCTTTCGTCACCGAGCATTATATCGGACCGGTCACCGAAGTTACTTGCATCTGTCTTGATCGATTTGACTAAAACAGACATTAACCTATTCAGATCTGGTTCCATTTCGACCTCATTTTGTTGTGGATTCTGTTGAATCCGGTGGTTTTCTCGCGAATTGCGACTTGTGAAAGAATAACGCTTTATCGTAGCATAATATCAAAATTCTGTCAATATTTGCCTGATTTCTAAAGATTGACAAAAAACCAAAAAAGGTCTAAATTGAATTGTTTTCGTAATCAACATCAGCCAATAGGAGGCAATCATGCGTAAAAGCGCGTACCTGGCCGCGGTGGACCAAATTAAAAAAATGGATCCATTCCAGGGTGGAGAAATCGGTTCGGAAGAAAAGTGCCGAAGGGCTTTAAGGGAAGCTATTTCCCTAAACGACGAATTATTTCAAATGAAAGAAGGAACTAATGACCCGGACGAAACCGATTTTTTAGACCGGGAACTGGAAAAAATAGAATCAGCGCAATTTGTTTTGCGCCAGCGGTTAACCCAGGCGGGTTCAATGATCAGCGATGAAAGGGTAGCTGAAGCTTTCAATCAAATTGAGGCGGTGCGTCAGGCCTTACCTACATTAACATCTGACTAAGCATCAACTATTCTTCCCGCGACCATTTATGGCCGGGGAGATTTTTTTATCCGGCAAGCTAAGCTGGCTCCAGCAAATTGCCAAAATGACTTCTTTATAATAGAATAAACTGGCTATGATAAAACACAAAATGACTAAATTAATTTTGATCGTCCTGTTTTTATTGACCGGCCTTTTGACTGGTTCCGCTTCGGTATTGGCTCAAGAAGAAACTCTGATTGAGCAATTGCCAACTGATTTTGTTGAACAAACCGCGCCGCAAGTTGAATATTATCAAGCCCGGGTAACCGATCTGGTCAGCGAGCAAAAAGACGAAGATCCTTACGCCATGATTTTTGACCAGTATATTCAAAAAGTTTTCGCGGTTTTTTTAAACGGCCCGGAAAAGGGCGCGGGCAAAATTATTGAGTTCTATCCCAAATCCGACGATGATGATCAAAAACTTAAAGTCGGCGACAAAGTTTATGTTTTAAAAATTACGGACGGAGACGTTGTCAGCTATAATATTACCGAACATTACCGCTTTAACGCCCTGCTCTGGCTGACCATTATTTTTATCGGTTTGGTCGTGCTGGTCGGACGCTGGCAAGGTTTGGGCTCATTAGTTGGCCTGGCTTTTAGCTTTTTAGTCATCATCAAATTTATGGTGCCCCGCATTTTGGCCGGCCAAAGCCCGCTGATCATTTGCCTGCTTGGCGCCATGATGATTGCCCTGGTTTCCATTTACATTGCCCATGGTTTTAAATTACGGACGACTCTGGCTGTAATCAGCACTTTACTGACAATTATGATTACCCTGGGTTTTGACTATCTGGTAATTCACTGGGCCAAATTATTTGGCGCGGGCACCGAAGAAGCGGTGTTTGCCCAGTTCGCCCAATTTGGCACTATTAATTTGCGCGGCTTGTTGTTGGGCGGAATTATTGTAGGCGTGCTAGGCGTGCTGGATGATATTACCACGGCCCAAGCGGCGGTAGTGGACGAACTTAAAAAAGCCAAGCCCGAAATGACTTTTAAAGAATTGTATCGGGCTGGAATTTCGGTAGGTAAAGAACACATCGCTTCATTGGTAAATACTTTGGTGCTGGCTTACGTAGGCGCTTCGTTTCCCTTGGTCCTGCTGTTTCAGCAATACAACCAGCCCCTGACTTATTTATTAAACAGCGAACTGGTGGCCGAAGAAATTGCCCGAACGCTGATCGGCAGTACGGCCCTAATTTTGGCCGTGCCTTTAACCACCGCCTTAACGGCTTACGTATTAACTAGGAAAAAGGCCTCGCTTTAACCGTCATTGCGAGCCCCAAAGGGGCGTGGCAATCCCGTTGTACCTGGTATAACATCGGGATTGCTTCGTCGCTTGAGCTCCTCGCAATGACCACTATGGCGAGGCCTTTCGTTGATTTGACAAACGCAACTAAGTTGCATATACTGGTTATATGCTTAAAACACTTAAAGAAAAATTGCTTGAACTTGGCCTTAGGCAAACTCGTCTACGGGCTTTGCTGGCCGATTTTTTGGATAGTGCTAGCGAACCACTCTCTGTGCCGGAGTTAAACCGACTTCTGCTGAAACATAAAAACCAAGCCAACAAAACTTCCATTTACCGCGAGTTGGCGTTTTTAATCAAGCACGACCTAGTCAGAGAAGTAGAATTTGGCGAGGGCAAAAAAAGATATGAATCGGCCTTGCTACCCCATCATCATCATTTGATCTGCCAAAAATGCCAGCAAGTAACCGATGTCACGCTGGGTAGTGGCGCGGAAATGATTGCTTGGGAAAAATTAATAAGCGCCAAGGCCGGTTTTAAAGTTACCAACCATCTGTTGGAATTTTTCGGCTTTTGCCAAAAATGCCGGTAATTTTTATCAACTAATTTATTAACAATTCAACCTATGCCCCAAATCTGGTTTTATTCCTTAGCAAGCGTTTTTGTGGTCAGTTTAATATCTTTAAGCGGCGTAATCGCCTTATCGTTATCCATGGACCGGCTTAAAAAAATCCTGATCTTTTTGGTCAGCTTTTCAGCCGGTGCCATGTTGGGCGATGTTTTTTTTCATATCTTGCCCGAACTGGCCGAAGGCCAGGGGCTTGGAGGTTTAACCCCGTTCCTGTTTATCGGCGGTATTATTTTATTTTTCATTTTGGAAAAATATATCCATTGGACTCATTGCCACGAACCGTTATCAGAAAAACATCCGCACCATTTGGCCGCCATGAATCTATTGGGCGACGGTTTGCATAATTTTTTGGACGGCTTGATGATAGCCGCCAGCTATATAATATCTTTACCCTTGGGCATCGCCACTACCCTGGCCATCGCGCTTCATGAAATACCCCAAGAAATAGGCGACTTTGGCGTGCTGTTGCATGCCGGTTTTTCTAAACGCAAAGCCATCATGTTTAACCTGATCTCCGCGGCCATGGCCATTATTGGCACGGTCATCGGCCTGCTGTTAGCCGAACGATCGGAAGCTTTTGCGGCGGCCATTTTACCCGTTACCGCGGCCAGCTTTATTTACATTGCCACCGCTGATTTGATTCCGGAACTGCATAAGGAAACCAAAATGAGCAGATCGTTTGTCCAGTTAGTCAGTTTACTCCTAGGCGCCGCAACCATGTATTTACTGACTTTTATGGAATAAGCTAATTTAAGTTAAAACAAAACCCGGCCCCTTGTAAGGGTCCGGGTTTTAAAATTCGTTTAAAGAATTTTAGAATCTGCCTCTGCCGCCGCCAAAGCCGCCTCTGTCGTTGCCGCGGGAAAATCCGCCGCTTCTGGGGGGTCTGGCTTCCATGGGCCTAGCTTCGTTGACGTTCAACCTTCTGCCTTCAAATTCTTTGCCGTTGAACATATCAATCGCGGCCTGAGCTTCTTCATCGGAAACCATTTCCACAAAACCGAAACCTTTGGATCTGCCGGTCATTTTATCCATGATGACCATAGCGGATTCCACGTTACCGGCTTGAGAAAAGTAGTTTCTTAATGAATCTTCGGTAGTGTCGTAAGACAAGCCACCGACGTATAATTTCTTAGCCATTTGTAATTTCCTTTCACAAATATATCTGCAAGTCGACTTTTAATTATTATTTTCTACCTAACACTTACCCCCGCCTAAGCGGGCGCGATAGCCGTCAGCGTAATCGCACTTCGGAACTGGATTCCAAACCTTATTTAATTAAAGCTTAGAACCATATTTGTGTAAGGAAACGAAAAATACACTTGCAAAAGACACTATACAGTTTAATAGGAATTATGTCAAGGCCTTCTTTTTATGAAGATATTCCGTATAACCGATCAGCAAAAATCCGATAATAAAAATAATCACCCGGGCGCCTACGGCGTAATCCAAACCGGCAAAACCCTCGTCGCCCAAATAGCTTAAAGTTGATTTGGCCAAGTTGCCTAAAACCACCGGCAAAATAAAACGCTTAAACGAAACCGCCGTGCCGGCCACCAAATAGGTCAACTCGTCGTCGGGCGTAAACGGAAACACAAACACCCCAAACAAAGCCAACGGCCCCACCTTGCTCATCCAGTGATCGTAGAGCTTGACTATTCTGGGCGCCACAAACCGTTCCAGCAAGGGGCGGCCGTACCTTTTAACCAACAAAATAATTGTAAACAAAGCCGCGGTAGTGGCAATAAAATTAATCACCAAACCAACGTGGCCGCCAAAAATATAACCCGAGGCCATATGGATGGGCGTGTTGGCAAACGGCGCCACAATCACGTACAAATAAACAAACAAGCCGTAAGCGGCCGGGCCCCAGGCCCCAAAATTAAGCACCCATTGCCGCAAAAACTCGCGGTCCACGTAAGTATGCAAAACAAAACCAGAGCCCACAATTAACAACAAATAAAAAGCCAGCACCAGCCAGGCCTGGCCCGAGGTTAAATCTTTTAGCAAAGTTTTATTTATTTTTAGCATCTTGGTTTTACCCTTTCATCTTACCTAAAAATAAAGAAACAATCAAAAACAAGGGGTAAAAACCTCTTGTTTTTTAACAGGCGGGTAATTCATACTAAATTACCTAGGGGCATTGTAATCGTAAATCACGCTTTGTTCAATGGATAAAGTGGTGCCCAGAATATTTAAACTGATAGCCAGCGAAGTAAAAGAAATAATAAAAATTACGGCCAACACCAGCCAGAGCAGGGCGGGCAATTTGACGGGAGTTCCTTTGAGCATTTTTGTAAAAGGTTAATAGTTAACGAACCAATTATATCACTTTTTACGCGGCAGGCATAATAACAATATCCTGAATATCGCTTTTAGCGGATTGATTGGCAATTAAACCGACTACCCTGGCCACGTCTTCGGCGTCCAGCAATTTTGGCCGTTTACCCATTTTTAACTGCTTTATTCTTGTATTTAATTCTTCCTCCTCAAAAAAATTGGTTTTTACCATGCCCGGACAAACAGTGGAAACCTTAATGCCGAAACTTTTTAATTCATCCCTGATCCCCTCGGAGTAACCCATTAAGCCGAATTTAGTGGCGCTGTAAAACTCGCCGTTGTTAAGGGCGCGTTTGCCGGAAATGGATACCAGATTAATAATTGAACCGGACTTTTGTTTTTTCATTAAGGGAACCACGTGCTTGGTTAAAATGGCCTGGCCAATTAAATTGGTAGCCAGCATTGCTTGAAATTTTTTAATATCCACTTTGTCCGCTTCGGTAAAATAGCCATAGCCGGCGTTGTTGAACAAAACGTTTATTTTGCCGAAGGTTTTAAGGGTTTTAGCGATCACTATTTTAATACTAGGTTCCCTGACGATATCGCCGGTTAAAACTAAAAACCGATCGTATAAAAAATGCTCGGCCAGTTCCAACTGTAACTTTTTTACTTTGGAACGATCGCGCGAAAAAACGACCACGTTAAAACCGTCTTGTAATAATTGTTTGGCGGTGGCGCGGCCAATGCCGGAAGTACCGCCCGAAATCAAAGCTGTTTTATTCATAATATAGTTATTATAGCAGGTAATTGATAAAACCTCTATGGTTGACTGGAAGTTAAAAATAAGCTATAATCGCCCAATCCTGCCCTTTAGCAAATCCGCTTATTGCCGGTTGCAATAAACAAAATATTTCTCATTCAATTAGGAGGTAGTGATGCAAGAAATCATCTTGCTCCCCGGAAAATCATCGCTTGAAGTTAAGATTGAAGCCAATGAAGTTGTGTCCACGGAAATGAAAATTGATGATGCTATTGTCTTTGAAGGTGGTGTATATGCTCTGCTAAACGTTGAACGCGACTCGACTCTACAAATAAGAGTCACTCCTAGGTTCAGCTTAAGGCCATGGGCTTGCTCGCTTATGTGCAACGGCAAATATTTAACGCTTAATCAGAAGGTGGGTCAACGCCAAAGCTTTTCCGCAGAATTCAATTTGGTTTTCATGAAAATCAAGCGACTATAAAAATGAAATTTGACAACCCCGCGCGGTTGTCTTTTTTTGTTTAAAAAAAAATCCCGAGATGCTATTAGCAAATCGGGACAAAGTGAGTGATTAAGGAAAAAAGATATACAGCGGGAAAGTGATTTCCTGCCAGCCGCCATCTTCCTCTCCAAGCCACTTGGAATTCCACGCCCGCAAATTATTGACGTTATCGCCACCGTGCTGGGCGTTTCTTTTCCAATAATCAGACCCGAGCTGAAAGCTGGCCTTGCCGTGAATCCGGAAATGAACTCTAACCCGGTAAACGCGATCGCGTTTGGCTTCCAGTCTTGGCGTCCACCAATGGCAGATGCCGTCGGCGGCCAACATCGGCTTAACGCGCAGACAGCCATCTTTGATGGTTGAAACGGGCCAATCCATATTCCGATGATTATCGGTTTCGTACCACCAGGGATAGCGAACAAAAACGCCGCCTTCATCCTCATTCAAACCTTCAAACCGGACAGAGTCATAGCCTTGAAAGTAGATCAACTTCTCCTGACCGGAAGCATCTACTTCAAAAACCTGCCACCAATCAACATCGACGTACGCTGACGTATCGCAGTCAGCCGTATCTTGAGCGCAACATAGGGCCCAGATAAGCACCTGCGTTGGCTGACCTGCCCAGGGCAAGTTGTTGATGGTGGGATAGGGAATTTCCTCGTTTGGCACGTTGGTGTCGGGCGGGATATAATTACGTTCTTCCTCCGGACCGGTAGCCTGCCTGGAGGCGGTACAGCCGGAAAACAGAACAGAAGCGAGTAACAGAATCAGGGTGAATCGCATGGATTCCTCGTGGATTGTGAATGAAAAGATCTAATTCAATTTGAGCATACCTTAAAAAGTACAATTTGTAAAGATTGCCCATTTTTACCAAATTATACTTGGAGAAGATTACTTAAAGTAATCCTGATGAATTTTGAGAATTTTATCATCGCCTGAGCGGACGGTGCCGCGGCCATCGCGGTTGGACGTGGTAAAATACAGGTAGCCATCGGGCCCTAATACTACCGCCCGTAAACGCCCGTAAACGCCCGCGAAATATTTTTTCAAATTAACGGCATTTCCCTGCTCATCCACCTCGGCCTGATACAAAGTTGAACCGCGCAAGCCGGCAAAATACAGTTTGCCGTTTACAAACGCTAACCCGGAAGGCGCCCAGGTTTCGGTAGCCGTGGAATTAATAATTGGTGTTTCCAAACCGGTTGATCGCTCACTGCCCTGGATAGTAGGCCAGCCATAATTTTTACCTTTTTCTATTCGGTTCAATTCATCAAAGCCGGACAAAACCCCGGAACGGCCGTGTTCGGTCTGCCACAGCCGACCCTGACTATCCCAGGCAATGCCTTGGGCGTTTCTGTGGCCGTAAGACCAAACAGCCGAGCCAAAAGGATTATCAGCCGGAATGTTGCCGTCCGCCGTTAAACGCAAAGTTTTACCGGCCAAGGAATTTAAATCCTGCGCCAGTTGCGGTTTTTCGGAATCGCCGGTAGTAATATACAACAGGCCATCAGGCCCAAAAGCGATTTGGCCGCCGTCATGATACAAAGCCGAAGGAATGTTATCAATTATCAACCGGTCTTCAATCAATTGATTGTTTTCCAATTTAAACCGAACTACCCGGTTTTTAGTGCCGTCCGTTTTAGCGGTAAAATACAAATAAATCAAATTATTTTTGGCAAAATCCGGATGCAAGGCAATGCCCATTAATCCGCCTTCGCCAAAACTGTTGACCGAAGGCACGGTAATGGCGGTCGGATTTTTACCTAAACGCTTTAAGGTGCCCGGCCGTTCAGTTACCAGTAAATCACCGTCGGGCAAAAACACAATATCCCAAGGCACGTTAAGATTTTCCGCCACGATTTGGACCGACTGCTTATTTTCCGGCTGGGGTTGTACGGTGGCGGTAAAACCATAAGCCCCAAAATCAACTTCATTTATTCCCTGAATGGCCGGAGAATCCGAACCATTTTTGATTAATAAAACTAAATTACCAAGATAACTCTTATCAGAAAGCGAGTAAACCCCGCCGTCTTTAACGCGCAACACCATGGTAGCATCCGGCAGAGTTGCCAATTCTTGGGTGCTGATTTCTACAATGTCATTTTTGGTCCAACCATAGGAATTAAACACGGACAGATTTAAAATCGGCCGCTTAAAACCGAGGTTGCCTACAAAATAAACCTGGTCGCTGTCTGGCGATTTGACCAGTTTAACGCGGTCCAAGTTGTCAATCAACCCTTAGGGCAATTCATAAACCGGGCCGGCGGGCTGATTTTGCTGTTCAAGAGGCAAATACAGTTTTTTATTATCCCTGATCACGTAAACCTTGCCGTCAACTTGGCCCTTGATTAACAGTCCGTCAACATAGTTGTTAAATGAGCTGACAAAAGGCATGCCGCTGGCCAAAACTTTAACGGTATTGGCCGCCGGATCAAGATCCAAAAGAACCACGCTGGTATTGTTGTCCTGCTGGCTTTCCAAAAAATTCGCCCGCGGATCAATCACAAATGACAGTTGATAGCGGCCGGCCGGCAAATCGTTAACGTCAATATATTGATCGGGCAAAGAGGCCGGATAAACATCGGTCCAGCCCACCGAAACGCCCTGGCGGTTGCCGCGGCAACCCGTGTAAACCCGGCGCGCCGGCGCTCCGGGCAGATTCATGCTAACGGGCCAATTATCGCGCAAACAAAAAGTGGTTTTTTTAAACGAAGCCGGCGCCGGCGCGGACTTGCCCTGCCAATTAAGCGCCTCCAAACTGTATTCGGCAAAATCCACGTAATGATAATGCTCATGAACATCGTGCCAATAAATACTACCCACAAAAATATCCCGGCTCTCGCCGGTGGCGCCCGTAAAATGCTGATACGCATCAAAATAAGCGTCGCTTCCGCTTTGGCTGGCCTGGCCGTTAGTGACAAGTTCTAACGGACCGGCGCCCTGATTCCAAAAAATTGAAGAAAACCTTAACACCTTTCGGTTATTGATGGTGGCCAAACTTAAATCCTGCACGGCAAAAGGAGCTAAGTCCGGTAATATTCCCAGCTGAGCCGGTAAAATGATTTTACTGGTTTTAGTAATTGGTTCGCCTTCGGGAAATTGCTTAAGTTCCGCCGAACCCGCGATAACAATCTTATCCCAGTTAAAACCCTGGCGCGTAAAGGCCTCGGCCGAAACAATCCAGCGCTTGCTTCCGTCATGAATCAGATAAACTTTTTCCTGATCTTCCTGGCGCACCAGTGATCCCTGGCCTATCACGGCATTATTTGACGAGGCCTGGCTGTTGTTGGACCAAAATGGCGGCAGTTGGCGGGTAACTATGGCGTAACCGATTAAAATGACGCTAGCTAACAGCAGTAGCCGGATTACAACGGATTTTTTAAAAGCGTTTATCATAAGCAAATTCTCCATAAGTTCATTATAACACAAAATCAAAAAAGTGGAATAGTGTACATTTTATCCCCACTCCAATTTTACAAAAAATCTTTTTTAAGGTATTTTAAAAATATAAGCGTTTTAAAAAAATACGAAAGCCACGGCTTGGCTAAGCTAAGCCCACGATTTTTAAAAAACCCAATCTTAGCCAAAATTTTGATGAATAAAAAAACCGCCTTAATTACCACGTTTTTCCTGCTTGCCTTTAGCGGCGGCTTTTTGTTTGCCTTTAGCCAAGATAACCCTCTGCCAACTGAACCGCTGGAACAGGCCTTAACGTCTTTGGAACCAATTCAGGCCGCGGTTGCCCAAGCCGAGGTTCAAGAAATAGTGGCCGTGCCTCAAACGATCTTTGCTTCTCCTATTGATAGTCCTTGGGAACGGATTATCAAAAAACCTTTGGGTATAAAAATTTCACCGGCTAACTCGCCTGTTCAGCCCGAAGTTTTTGAGGGCTATCACTCCGGCGTGGACTTTGAAACGTTCCCCGAGGAACAGGAAGTTGATATCGCCATCAGCGCCATCTGTGATGGTAAACTTAGATTTAAGGCCTGGGCCAAGGGCTATGGCGGCGTAGCCGTGCAGGATTGCGAACTTGAAGGCGAACCGATCACCGTCATTTATGGACATTTGAAATTGGAAAGTATTAAACCGGGCTTTGGCGCAAACTTGAATCAAGGCGACTTTATCGGCAACCTAGGCCGGGGCTTTTCCAAAGAAACCGACAACCGGCGCAAGCATCTTCATTTGGGCATTAAGCGCGGCGAAAACAAAGACAGCCAAAATAACAACCGCGCCGACATCAGAGGTTATGTTCCAGAAGAAACCGACTTAGACGAATGGCTTGATATTACGGATTACCTAAACACGGACAGTCAAAACTCAAAACCGCTGGTTACCAACTAACAACAAATCAATTGCCTAAAAAATCCGTCCCGACTTTGCGAAGCAAACGTCGGGACGGATTTTTTTACTTAATCCAAAAATTTTAATTAAACTCTACCGCCAAAGGCGAATGGTCGGAGACCACGTTTTTTAAAACCTGAAAATTCTTCGTTTTAAGATCAGGGGAAACAATAATGTAATCGGCAAACAAGGGTTTGGTTTTAAAGCTCCGATAAAATTTAGTGCGGGTTGATTTAACTTTATGTTTCTTAACCAAATTGACCATACCTTTATCTAAAATGGCCACGCTTTTGGTGGTGGGTAATAAGTTAAAATCTCCGCAAATCAATTTGGCGCAAGAAAATTTGTCCAACAGCCGTCTGGCTTTTTGCGATTGTTTAATCCGGTCAGGCGTATCGGTTTTGGGCCCGTTGTTCCACAAACCGTGCATGTTGGCGATTAAATATTTTTTCTGTTGATGTTTAACCACGGCATACAATAAATTTCTGGGCATACTGGCAATGCGGCTGACAGGCGAGTTTTTACGTCTGTTAACAAAAACTTCTCCCAACCGTTCAACTTCAATATTTTTTCTAATAAACATGGCCAAGCCAAATTCCAAATTAAAATTTACCGGGCCGGTCATGTTAAAACCCTTTATGGCCCCAGCAAAACAGGCCTGATGATTAGGCAAAACCTTTTGCAATTCCTGAAAAAGATTAGTTCTGATTTGACCGCTGACTTTTTTATTTGCAGTGGTATTAAAAACCTCCTGAAAGCAAAAAACATCCACGGTTTTACCCTGTTGTTTGATAAATCTGATCAGCGGCTGGTAAACCGTGCCGCCCCAAAGGTTTAAAGTCAACAACTTCATATACCTATAGTTTACTCAAATCCAGCTCTTCGTCAAATTTTATTTTGGCCACAAACTCCGGCATGTGGCTGACCATCATTAAAGCGCCGTCGTAATTATTGATCGCTTCAATAATGACCGGCAAGTGCCTAAAATTAATGTGATTGGTGGGCTCGTCCAAAATCAGCAAGCCCGGCTTCATTAACACCAGCCGGGCAAACGAAAGCAAACCCTTTTGGCCTTCCGATAAAGCGCCCACCGCGTGGCCCATTAATTCGCCGTGGATTAAAAAGCCGGCGGCCACCGAACGCATGGTCTGCTCGTCGGCCTCGTCAAACATGACGCTTTTTAAGCAATCAAACACGGTCTGGTTAAAATCCAAAGTGGAAAAATCCTGGCTGTAATAACCCACCCTTACTTCGGGCATAATCTTCATGCCTTCTTCCTTTTGCGCCACCAACGTGCGTAACAAAGTGCTTTTGCCAATACCGTTGGGGCCGATAATTAAAATCCTACTCCGCCGGGTTAAAGTTTTATCAATTTCCTTAAACACCGGTTCGTGATCCTTAATCACTTTGACGCGAGACAGTTTGAAGATTTCGCCGTAAATTTCCTGGGCCGGAATTTCAAACTCCCTGATGGTGCGGTCTTCTTTGCGCACGTCCACTTTGTTTTCTTCCATTTCCTCGGTTTCTTCTTTTAATTTTTTAGCCAGCTGGCGCATTTTACCGCCCTTGTTGGCAAAAAAGTTGACCTTTTCCTTGCGGTCGCGAATGCTTTTTTCCAATTGGGCGTTAAGTTTTTCTTCGCGCTCCACTCGGGCGGCGATTTCTTCCACCACCGAGTAATAGTCGCCCACGTACATTTCGGTTTCGTGGGTAAAATTATTCAAATAAATAACTCCTTCGGTAAACAAATTTAAAAAGTCAGCGTCGTGGGAAATAACCAACACGGTTTTGGGGTAATTCAACAAAAAAGCAATCAGATGACCAATGCCTTCCTGATCCAAATTATTAGTTGGCTCATCCAGCAGTAAAATATCCGGATCCTGAATTAAAGCATAAGCCAACAGCAAGCGCGCCTGTTGGCCGCCCGATAAATCGCCGACCAACCGGTCCAAAGGCAGGTCCAAATTGACCGCGTCCATTACTTTGCTGATCCGGCTTTTAATGTTGCCGGGCACTTCGGTAAAGGCCCGTTCAAAATATTGTTCCACTGATAATGAGTGATCGGCTCGGTCCACGGTTTGTTTGGCCGTACCCACGCTGGCGTTATCGGTAATAGAAACCCGGCCCTTGGCCGCCTTAAGTTCGCCCGTAATCAATTTAAAAATTGTGCTTTTACCCGCGCCGTTTTGGCCCATCAAGGTAAACTTGGCTCCGCGGCGGATGCTAAAACTGGCCTCATGCAAAATGGGCTTTTTATGCTGATATTCAAAATCAACTTCGTTAAATCTTAAAACAACTTCTTCGGACATAATATAATAAGGTAAGTTGAGATAGAATAACAGATATTTACAAAAATTACCAGTCCCGACGCGCGTTTGATGAACAAAGCCAGGATAGGCCTTTAAAATACCGGCCCTCTTCAAACGCTTGACACAATAATCTATCTATGTTATACTTATCAGGTAAAGTTATATTTTTCAAAAAACTAGTCGAATTTTAAAATCTATTCAACTTACATTTAACTAAGTAACATTCAAATTCAATGGATGGAACAATCAACAAACTGACCGACAAAGGCTTTGGTTTTATCAACGTCGAAGGTCAGGAAAAAGGCATTTTCTTCCACAGCAATTCCTTGGTTGGCGTTCAGTTTTCTGAACTGCACGAAGGCGACAACGTCACCTTTGAAACCGAAGAATCGCCCAAGGGTTTAAACGCCGTCAACGTTAAACGCGTTTAACTTAAACCGTTTTTCTAAAAAAACCCTCGCCTTCTGGGCGGGGGTTTTTGATTTCCAAAAATAATTCTGCTTAGGCAAAAATAAGATGAAGCAGATAAACAATGATAGATAGAATTATGCTAAAAATCAGGGCGGTTAAAAAACCTTCCAACATAAAGCCCGGCACCATGGCGCTGGTTAACATAATCAACAGCGCGTTAATAACAAAAGTAAATAGCCCCAGAGTCAAAATGTTGATCGGCAGAGTTAGTATAATTAACAACGGCTTAATAAAGGTGTTTAAAATTCCCAACACCAAAGCGACTACTAAGGCACTGCCAAAACCGCTTAAGGCCACGCCGGGCAAAACATAGGCCGTAGCCAAAATAGCTAAGGACATGATCAGCCAATTGATTAAAATATTCATAGGCACGGGGGTTAATTTGTTAAGAACTGATTTAATAATATCATAATATTAAAAATGTACAAAATACAGACTTAACCAAAACCAGTCCCGATCGAGCTAAGCTCTACGGGGCTGGTTTGTAAATCAATAACTATATTTTAACTTCCTAACTTCTTTAGGATCTCCACTTCCTGATTTAAGGAAGAATCATTAACGGCAGACATTTCCTGAACAAAGTAATTTTTGAATTGGCTGAATAAATTTTTATATTCAGAAGAAACCGTTAAACTGACCGATTGCCTTTCCCACTCGCCTAATTTGTATTCGGGCATAATGGGCGGCACAATAATTCCTTCTTCATTATTGACGCTCGGTTCCAGCATCGGCGAAGGAAAAATCGGGTCAATAATCGGCGGATACTCGACTGGCCGGTTTCTTTCATCCATAGTCCAGTTTTTAAGCAGATTAGCGTAGCGGGCCAGCAAAATTCCCTTGCGCAAACCCGGGTTGTCATAATAATCGGCGCTGGCCTCCGGCAAAACAATGGCCTGAACATTTTGCTGTTGATGAGACGAGCGGTCTTCATAGCTTACCTTGAGTTGCAAATTAGGGTCGGCGGAGGTTTTGCTTAATTTTAGCAAAACCAAACCGCCTTTGGTTTGCCCGTCTTGTTGCTTACTAGGGAAGAGCGTGTTGATTTTCATTAACTGACCGGTAGCTTCGGCCGCTTCCGGCGAACCGTAAACCTTGTCTATTTTAAAGCCCGAACCCTCCAATGATAAATTAAGGTTGAAGACTAGAGGCGTAACCATATAGTCAAATTCCTCGTCCAACCGCGTGGCAAACTCTTTTTCGGAATGAACCGAATAATAGTTGGCGCCCCGGATTTTGGTAATATAATCAACCAGTTCGGTATTTAGGTCCACGCCAATGCCGATAAAAGTGGAATAAATTTTGGCAGAGCTATTTTTGGACATCAGGCCCAGCAAACCGTTTTTATCGGTTTCGCCCAAATTGGGCATGGCGTCGGTCAAAAAGATAATCCGGTTCTCGTATTCATCGGAACTCACTTCGGCTAAGCCGGAAAAAAGTTTAACGCCTTCTTCCATACCGGCTGACATTTGAGTACCACCGCTCGGCTGAATTTCCAGAATATGTTTTTTAAGGCTGTTTAGGTCGCTTTCGCCGACTGCCAACATGGGTTTGGCCAAATAGGCATCATCGTCAAACAAAACCATGCCAAAACGGTCTTCGGGCGTTAAATGATCCAGTAAGGCCGCCACTGACTGCTTGGCCACTTCCATTTTGGTCTTGTTGGAAATTTCTTTGGACGGAACTTCCATTTGCCTGCCGAATTGATCGTAATAATATTGATCAAACGAAGAACTCATGGAACCGGAAATATCCAAAACCACGGCCAGATTCAATTTTTTGCGCTTAAAATCTTTTTCTTTAATGTTAGAATTTAAACCAACGGCCAGATAATATTCTTCCTGGCCGGAAACAGGATCTTTGCTGACGGCCGCGCTGTAAGAAGGACAAAACAGCTGATCGCATTCTTGTTTTTTACCGGTGTCAAAAAAATAATCGTAAAACAGGCCTTCGTAAGTAACATCGGTAGGTAAAGGTAAATAACCTTGCTTGATGTTTTCCCTGAAGTTATTAATATCCTTGGCTCCGCCCACAGCATAACCGATGTTGGCTGAGTCGGAAACGGAAAAACTTTCCGCCATGCCCATAGGGGCAATTGAATTAAGCGCCGCTGTTTGTCCGGCTGTTCCAGTCAAAGACTTTAAAATACCGCGGCCAAACTGACGATCTTCTGCTTCTTTAACCGGCTGATATTGCCAGTCGTCAACTTTTTCTTTGTCTTTTTTATCCAGCAAAGGAAGTATGGCTAAAGGATTATTGGACGAATTAAAGGGCTGAAAAATAAATAACAGAGCGACTATAACACCTGTTCCTAAAAATGAACTGATAATGATTTTGCTGATCGTTTTTCTTTTCTTGTCATCCGCTGTCAGATCGTCAAAGGGAATTTGAGAAATTAAGTCCATATTAATTATGATTAAACTTGATTAAATTTAAAGTAAAACAAAAAAATTATTGAAATTAGGCTAACTTTAGCTAAAAATCAATAATTACAACGACCTTTATACTAATACAACGCTTCAGGCCAAAAAATATTTCAATTAATTTTGATCAAGATAAATAGTCAAATCGCTCTGCTGGCAATCGTTTTGATTGTAGCCGGCATCGCTGACGTAAAAATCAGACGAATCGTCGACCAAATTTTTCAAGAATTCAACAAACTGACCGTAAACGGTCCGCGCTTCAACCTTTAGTTTTACAGTTGACCTGTTGCCCGTATTTTCAATTGAACTGACCGTTAAATTCAATTCCTTGATTTTTTGTTTTAGCCGGCTTTCGGCTTGAGTTAAATCAGCCACGCGCAAAGTAAAATAATATTTATTCAAACAAGCATCAGCGGTTGAAGACGGCTGTTTTTGACCGATTGACTGTTCATTCAATGAAGCGGAGTCAGCTGACAAACCATTGTCATTTAGCTCTTGCGTTTTATATTGCTCGCCAGAACCAGAAGCCGGTTTTAACAGTTCACCATTAACGGACTGACCGGCTGATTCCGTTAAATTGAAATTATCAGCTGAATAAGATGAAGACTGGCTTTGCAGACCAAGTCCGGTTTGTTTAAACTGATTATCTAAAGGGCCGACGGCCAAGGCAATCAACAAAACCAAAGTTGCCGGCACAGCCAGCCAAGTCCACTTAAACCACAGCCAGCTGGGTTTTGACGAGGCCTGCTCGCTAGCCTTAGCCTGCAGTTTTTTAGCCAAAGCCAACTTAAAAGCCGGATTGGGCTGGTTAAATCGTTGGCCCAGTTTTTTTAAACCGGCTTCAATCTGCTCTTCGGAATTATTGTTGTTGATAAAATTCATAATAGTTTTTTTAATTTTTTAACGGCCCGATGCAATTTAACGCCCACGCTGTTAACCGACAAACCAATGGCCGCGCTGATTTCTTCATAACTTAAATCCTGAAAATATTTTAAAGCCAGCAGATTCTGATCTTCTTCACTTAATTGTTTTATGGCTTTATATAAAGCAGCCAAATCAAACTGATCAACCGTACTTGCGTCAGTTTGATTTAAATCGCTAAAATCATCGGCTAATTTGGCCAAATTGTCATCATCGGTGGTCAACACGCGCTTATGTTTTCGCCAATGGGAGTTAAGATTATTAATGGCAATCCTATACAGCCAGGCGCCGAATGGCACGCCCTGCCACTTAAAACGGTTGATTTTTTCCAGGGCCTGCAAAAACGTCTGTGAAGTTAGATCCTCGGCCAGTTCGCGATTGAACCCTGACCGGCTCAACAAAAAATGGTAGATTTTATCAAAATACAACTCGTAAAGTTGGCCAAATTCGGCCGGATCGGCCTGGGCCGCCAAAACCAACAGGCGTTCCGTTTCCAGGTCGGTTTGTTTGATTTGCTCCACATTAGCTGTAACGCTTAAGTCCATATTTTATTACACTGATTGTTTGAATCATTGTATATTTCGCCAATTCGCGCAAGTCGACAAAACAAAAACACCCCGCCGAATGACATAAATATTTTTATCTCTTAAAGAGGTCCAGATATTCGTGCAGTACAAAAATCCGGTTACGGGAAAAACCGGTTACTTCCTTTAGAATACCGACACGCTCCATCTCACCAACAAGGGTATTGGTCGCCGTGTTTGAGGCATTGAGGTATTTGGATGCATTAGAAACCTTAAACGCAGGCATGGAAAATGACTGCAATAAAAGTCTATGAGCCAGTTTTGCCCGGCGACCAAGCTCCATAATTTGCTTCTCGTAGCGAGCGCGCAGGTCAATAATCTTCTCGAACGTGTCCTTACCTTTTTTAGCTGTCTCAATGACCGCCGACAGGAAAAAGACAACCCATTGATCCAAGTCGTTGCGTTCGCGCACAAACGTAAGCGCGTCATAATACGCGCTTTTATTTCTTTCAAAAAAATCTGAAAGATACAACGTTGGTTTTCGCAAAATTCCAATATCTATAAGATGAAGCCCTATAAGCATACGTCCAATTCTTCCGTTACCGTCATTGAACGGGTAAATTGTCTCAAACTGATAATGCGAAATAGCCATCTTAATCAGGTGGGGCATATTCAAGCCTTTATTGTGCCAAAAAAATTCAAGGTCTTTTAAGGCTTCCGGCATATCTTCAGGATGAGGCGGAATGAAAGCGGCCGTCTGTATGCTCGTGCCACCGATCCAATTTTGCCCGGTGCGAACTTCTCCCGGTTGCTTATGCTCGCCACGAACACCCGACAATAAAATCTTGTGGGCTTCCTGTAGAAGTCTCATTGAGATCGGGAGCTCATTCAACCGAGCAATGCTTGTATTCATTGCTTTGATATAATTTTGCACCTCGGTCCAATCGTCTCTTTTTTCTGGGGAAATTTCTTCTTCCGGTAGGACAGCTTCATCCATGCCAGTGCGAGTACCTTCAATGCGACTTGATTTGACCGCTTCATTGCGCACGTGCATTTGAATGAAAAAATCTACATCTGGTACAAGGATGGAGTAAGCATTCAATTCCCCGACGAGTCTAATCGCTTCTTCCAAGAGAACAGGAATTCTTTTGTCCTGCCATTCGTAAGGACGATTGACCGGAGACGGCAAAAAACTCTGGTATTCATAGTCTTTGCCCCAGAAGTGCTTCTTGTAAGTGCCTGCTATAAACTGATTTTGCTGTGGTTTGTTTGCCATAATTTTACTTGTTTTACCCCCACACCAAACACTTGTTTGGTGTGGGGATTTACCCAAGTTGAAATATGTATTTCCATGTTACCAGATATCAACAAAAAATGCAATAAGAATATCTATACTACGACTTGGCGCAAAAAAACGCTATAAATGAATTTTGGCGTTTCCGAAATAGTACAATTCTGTACTATTGGCGAAAAGCCGATTTTAACCAGCTGGATCACCGTAATGCACAAAATCGGGACTCTTTGTACACTGAAGCAAGGCGAACGTTCAACCTGATGGTCGAAATAGCAGATATATTCAAAACTGGAGGAAAGGCCTCTTTTGCTCGCCCTACTCAACGATTTTCGAACTTTTGACTGGGCGGAGGAGTACAAATATCCTACCGTGGTTTTAGACCAAATGAAAGGATTGCTGGCCAAGTACGAGAACCTGTAGCCCCTGATTTCCCACTTGGTTGCCCTTGTGGCGAGCTTTGTGCCGAGGGTAAGAGCTTTGCACCAATTGAGACACTGACGAGCCGTAAGACGAAATTTGAAAGCGTGGG
>JAUYIT010000005.1 GCA_030688315.1 Candidatus Komeilibacteria bacterium
CCACGACCACGACAATCACGCCGATCATTAAGGCATTGCCCGCTTCGCCTTGGAATCGAGGCGAGCCCTTTTGTTGGTACCCGTTTGGAGTAGCCATAAAATATTTTCCTTTCATTTTTTGTGGAATTATCCACGTTACGGATTAGATTTTTATTTTATCATTTCCGCCCGCTGTTTGGCAAATGCCGCTTTTTTGATTGGTAAAATTATGGTATAATTATGCCAATAATCATTAACCTTTTAAATACATGCATGAAAATACGCAAGGCAGTTCGTGCCACGGTTGCTGTGGTTGTTTTCACCACAACGTTGTTTCGTGGTTAGTTGTCCTTTTTGGTCTGAACTTTTTGTTCGGCCAACTGGGCTGGCTCACTGCCGAAACCGTATCCATGGTCTGGCCTATTTTGATTGTAGTTGGCGGCTTGACCAAAATTTTCGGCAAGAATTGTAAATGTTGCTAAGCGAATTACAAAGTTTTCAAAAAACCCGTTGACTAAAACCAGCGGGTTTTTTTGAATTTGATTTCAAACAAGGTTTATGATAATATTTTTGCGGGAGGGATAATTTTTTGGAGTAACAATGGATCAAAGATATATTTGTGACGTTTGCAGTCGTAACGTCGCCTCTGAACAGGGGGATGGATGTTTCATCTTGCAGACTCATAGGCATAATGGCGCGCCTTGCCTGGGTTCAGGAAAGCCAATAGATGGTTTACAGCTATCAACATCTACACATACTGATCCCATTGATGTTGTCATCCCAGATTTCAGCGGAAAGGATTTATCGCTGACATGCTGAGCATACATTGCAACGCGCACTGCTTTTCGGTCAGGGACATAAACCTGACCGATTTTTTTATTAGGCAACCGACGATTTTTTGCTACTGAACATAAACCAAATCACGGCCAGAGTGGCGGTGATGGCGCCAAAGTAAAAGGTGGCGGAAGGATCAACGTATTTCCATAACAAACCGGCTGCCAAAGAAGCAACGAACATACATAAGCCGGTCAGCATCAAATAAGCGCCAAAGGCGGTGCCGGATTTTTCTTTGGGCACCAAACGGGCAATGTAGGCCTTGCTGACGCCGTCTGTTAAGGCCATATAAATTCCGTAAACGGGAAAAATAAACCAGATCCAAAAGTCATTTTGAATTAGTCCCAAGGCCAGATAAACAAGAGCAAACAGCCAATAACCCAAAATCAGGATTTTTTTGGCGCCAATTTTATCAACAATTATTCCAGCTGGATAAGAAAAAAACGAATAAGTCAGATTAAATAAAACATAGGCGGCTACGGTCAATGTCGCGGCCAGCCCTAAATCTTGGGCGCGCAAGATTAAAAAAGCGTCGGAGCTGTTGCCAACGGCAAAAACCACCGAAACAATCAGGAATTTTTTAAAAGCCGGATTCAGTTCTTTCCAGTTGAATTTATAGTTGGCTGTTAACGGTTTGTTGGTTTTAACTTCGCTAAGCGGACGGATTTTTTCTTTAACAAACAAGAGTAATAAAATTACGCCAATGGCCGAAGGAATGCCGGCTAAAAAGAAAATCAGGCGGAAATTGTTTTGATATAGATAAATCAACAATAAAGCCAAAATAGGACCTATGACGGCGCCGGCCGAATCCATGGCGCGATGCAGGCCAAAAGCCCGACCGTGATTGGCCGGATCCACCGAATCTACAATTAAAGCGTCGCGGGCGGCCGTGCGCGTGCCTTTGCCAAAGCGGTCAATAAAGCGGGCAAATAGCACAAACGGCCAGCTGGCGGCCAAACCCATCAAAAATTTGGATGCGGCTGATAAAGAATAACCAATTGCCACAAAGATTTTTCTTTTGCGCAAGCGGTCCGAGAGCCAGCCCGAAATCATTTTAAGCAAACTGGCCGTGGCTTCGGCCACTCCTTCAATCAGCCCCACCACGGAGGCCGGCGCTTGCAAAACAGTGGTCAAAAAAATCGGCACAATCGGATAAATCATTTCCGAAGAAATATCGTTAAACAAGCTGACCAGGCCCATCACTTTAACATTACGGGGCAATTTCCCCCCTTCGCTCTTTGAGCTTTGGGAGATAAATACTTTTGGTTGAGCTTCCATATTTAAAAAAGGTTATTTTAGTTGATATTAGTTTATCTTCAAAACGCCGGCTGGTCAAATTTTAGCCTTGCTTTAAACCACTTTTTATGATAAAAATACTATATAATTCACTCATCATTTTTATGAAAATAATTACTGATAAAATTTCCGTTAATGAGTTAAAGTCAATGTCTCAAAAAATGTTCGGCAACCTGGTCAAAGCCGTGGTGGATATTGAACGGGAAATTATGGCGGTTGACGCCGAATTGCATGCCGATGAAGAAGGCTTGCTTTTGCAGGACGGCTCCAAACAGACGGATCTTTGGGGTGTTAATTTGTATCCTGAAATAGAAGGGGACGACTGGCTGGAGTTTGATTCCATGATCAATCTTAGGCCCTCGCAGGGCAATCGCAGCCGCAGCGTTGAAGATCCTATTATCCAGGAAAAAATAAGAGTAATAGTAAATAAATTAATAACAAAATGACCTATCAGCATCAACAATTGGCTTCCGGCAAATGGCAGGCCATGTCGTTTGTTGAACAAATGGCCAACATCGGCAGTGAGGTGGAGCGGACAATTATATGGAAAACCAAAAACTCTGATTATAGTCAAAAAGCTTTGGACCGCGCTTTGGAATTGCTGGATTTGAGCATTGCCGACAACAAAAATCGTAGCCGCCTAAAAGAATTACTGCGAGTTAGAGAAACATTAGCCGATTGCTTTTTTGGCGATAATCTTTTTTCTTCAACGGATAAATCATGGCGATCGTATTTTTACCCTTTTAATTACGCCGCTAGATTGAATCATTAAAATTATTTAATAAAATAAATCAATAAAAATATGAAAGGATATCACGGTAACATTGAAAAGCTGACTTTAGACAATGAAAATTTTAGACAGGTTTTATATACCGCCAAACATTGTCAGCTGGTTGTAATGTCATTAAAACCTAACGAAGAAATCGGTGAAGAAATCCACCATGAGAATGATCAATTTTTTAGATTTGAAGCAGGGGAGGGTAAGGCAGTTATTGATGGTAATGAATATCCGCTGGCTGATGGCGATGTGGTTATTGTGCCGGCTGGTTCCAAGCATAACATCATTAATACTTCTTCAAGTTCGCCGTTAAAACTTTATACCATGTATTTGCCGGCTCATCACCGCGACGGGGTTATCCACGCCACCAAAGAACAGGCCCTGGCCGATGATGAAGAATTTGACGGCGTGACCACCGAATAAATATGAATCAAATTATTGTTTTGGGCTCCGGGTGCTTTTGGTGTTCGGAAGCGGTTTTTCAAAATTTAAAAGGCATTATAGGGGTTACTTCCGGTTACAGCGGGGGAGAATCAATTAATCCTACTTACCAAAGCGTTTGTACCGGTCAAACAGGACATGCTGAAGTTATTAAAGTTGAATACAATGAGTTGCAAATTACCGTTAATGATATTTTATCGGTTTTTTTTACCACGCACGATCCAACTCAAATCAACCGTCAGGGCCATGATGTGGGCACTCAATATCGTTCCGCCATTTTTTATACAACCGAGGAACAGCGTCAGTCATCTGAAAACTTCATCAAAAAACTGACAGAAGATAAAGTTTACGATCAGCCGATCGTGACCGAAGTTAAGCTTCTGTCCAAATTTTATCCGGCCGAATCCTATCATCATAATTATTATCAACTTCATCCCGAGCAGGCCTATTGCCAGGCCATTATTAATCCCAAATTGAAGAAATTGAAAGAAAAATATAGTCAATTATTAAGGCCTTGACACCGCCCTTGTTTGATATTAGGATTAATTATTATTGTTTTTAAGCCATTAACAGATGGTTAAACAAAAGGAGGATGAGATGGGAGATCAACATCGTCCGGTCAAGCAACTTACGGACGCTAGTCAAAACGCAGTCGGTGGCAAGCTGGCAAAAGGCAAGTCAACGCGAAAGAGAAAAGGTCTAACTTCCCCGATGATTCAAGTTGGTAAAACCAACAAGAAGGGAATTACACCTTTCCTGCAAGATGTCGGCACTCACCCCGAAAACATGTTTCTTATATAGGGTTGTTGCCGCCATCTACCGCTAAGTTCTTTTAGGACTTGGCGGATTTTTTTGTGTGCATATCTTGGCTCGTTTTTTGGCCGATTAAGTGGTAAAATCAAACAAATGAATAAGGTAATTAAAAGAAACAAATTAAATAACCGTTATTACGTCATGCGGCACGGCAACAGCCAAGCCAATGTGGCGCGTTTGATTGCTTCCTGGCCCACGCATTCCATCAACAAATTCGGTTTGACCAAAAAAGGGCAACAGGAAGTTTTACGCTCATTAAAACGAGCCGGTTTTTTAAATCAACAAACGATTATTTACAGTTCCGATTTTTTAAGAACCCGGCAAACGTCGGAAATTGCTCGTCGATATTTAAAAATCAAAAAAGTTTTTATCACACCACTGCTCCGAGAAAGGAATTTTGGACAGCTGGAATTTAAAAGTTCAAAACATTACGCCAAGGCCTGGGCTTATGATAGGAAAAATCCTCGTCTCCGGCCGTATGGTTCTGAAAGCGTGTTAGACGTCCAAAAACGTCTGCTTAAACTTATTGGCGACTTGGAAAAGCGTTATCAGGGCCAAACCATTCTATTGGTTTCGCACGGTGATCCGCTGAAGATTTTAATTGCCGCCTTTAAAGGCGTCAGCAACCCTTTCGCGGACGGGCATCATTCCATGATGACCGGGCGGATTAAAATGCTAGAGTTCAAAAAATAACCCCAGTTAGTAGTTTTAACTGCCCTTAAACAAGGGCTTTTTGATTGTTTTTTGCCCACCAAGTTTGACAGAACTTCATTAATATAGTATCGTTGGTTTCATGTCAAATGATTTAATCATCGTCGAATCGCCCACTAAGGCCAGAACCATCTCTCGGTTTTTAGGTAAGGGCTATACCGTGGAGTCGTCTTACGGCCATGTTCGGGATTTGCCCAAAAGCAAAATGGGCGTGGATATTGAGCACGATTTCACCCCCGGCTATATTATTCCGGTCAAGGCCAAAAAGCGGGTAACGGAACTTAAAAAGCTGGCCAAAAAAGCCAAAACCATTTATTACGCGACTGATGAAGACCGCGAAGGCGAAGCCATTGCCTGGCATTTGGATTTTGTTTTTGGTTCGCCCAAAAACACCCATCGCATTGCTTTCCATGAAATTACCAAAACCGCCATTGATGAGGCCTTAAAAAATCCCCGGGAAATTAAAGTTGATCTGGTTAATGCCCAGCAAGCCCGGCGCATTTTGGATCGCTTGGTGGGTTACGAGCTGTCGCCGTTTTTATGGAAAAAAGTGGCCCGGGGTTTGTCAGCCGGCCGCGTGCAGTCGGTAGCAGTACGTTTGATTGTGGAACGCGAGCGGGAAATTAACGCTTTTAATACCGAAGAATACTGGACCATTGACGCCGTGTTTGCCAAAGACGAAGTTAGTTTTCCGGCCGCTTTATTTAGCGTTAAAGGCAAAAAACTGGAAAAGTTTGATCTTAAAAATGCCGAAGATGCCGCTAAAATTTTAGAATCAATTGATAAGGATAATTTTAAAGTCAGTAGGATTGAACAAAAAGAGAGCGTTAAAAATCCCCAACCGCCGTTTATCACTTCCACTTTGCAACAGCGCGCCAACCGCGCTTTAGGTTTTTCGGCCAAGCAGACCATGGTGCTAGCCCAGCAATTATATGAAGGTCTGGATTTGGGCGATAAGGGCTCGGCCGGTTTAATAACTTACATGAGAACCGATTCGGTCAATTTGGCCGAGCAGTTTTTGGCCGAAGCGCAAACGGTGATTAAGGAAAAGTTCGGACCCGAGTATGCCCAAGGCAGCCGCAAGTTTACCGGTAAATCCAAACTGGCGCAGGAAGCTCATGAAGCCATTCGGCCCACCAACCCCGCTTATTCGCCTGAAGAAATAAAACAATATTTGGATCCCAGGCAGTACAAACTTTACGATTTAATCTGGCGCCGGGCCATGGCTTCGCAAATGCCGGAGGCCAAAATTTTAAATACTTCGGTTGATTTGGAAGACGGCCATGAGAATTTATTCCGCGCTTCCGGTTCGGTCATTGTTTTTGACGGCTTTTTGAAAGTTTTGCCTTTGGCCGGCGAAAAAGAAATTTTGCCGGAACTTAAAGAAGCCGACGCCGTTACCACGGAAAAAATTGAATCGCTTCAGCATTTTACCGAACCGCCGGCCCGCTATTCTGAAGCCACTCTGATTAAAGCGCTGGAAGAATACGGCATTGGCCGGCCTTCCACTTACGCTCCCACCATTGCCACCATTCAAAGCCGCAACTACGTCACGCTGGAAGAGCGCAAATTAAAACCGACCGAAATCGGCATTGTGGTCAACGATTTATTAGTGGAACATTTTCCTAACATTGTAGATTATTCTTTTACCGCCCGCGTGGAAGATGAATTTGACAAGATCGCCATGGGTGAAGAGGACTGGCAAAAAATGCTCAAGGAATTTTACGCGCCGTTCCACCAAAATATCGCGGCCAAGCAGGAAACCGTGAGCAAAGAAAATACCGTGGGTATGCGCGAATTGGGTTTTGATCCGGTTTCCGGGCAACCGATTTTTGTGCGCATGGGCCGCTTTGGTCCGTTTGTACAAACATGTTAGGGTTAAAATCAGGTTAAGCCCACTTTTGCCCCGCTTAAAAAAGGGCAGGACCAATCAGCGTTATCTTTGGAAGATGCTTTGGAACTGTTTAAAATTCCCCGCTTGCTGGG
>JAUYIT010000014.1 GCA_030688315.1 Candidatus Komeilibacteria bacterium
CCGGTCGCTGTGCCTTTAATAATTTCGCCCAAGGCCATCATTTTGCTTTGCCTATTGCTCATGGCGAAGGCCGCTGGGTAGTGCCCCAAGATTTATTAAAACAGTTGGAAACTAACGGCCAAACGGTTTTTAGGTATTGCAATGAGAACGGCGAAGAAAAAGAAGAATATCCCATTAATCCCAACGGTGCTATGTTCAACTTAGCTGGTATTTGCAACCCAGCGGGCAATGTTTTGGCTTTAATGCCTCATCCGGAAAGAACTAAAGACGGTTTGGTGATTTTTGAATCAATGAAAAAATATCTTGAAAAAGCTCCAAGTTCCAAATTCCAAGATACAAAAAAGCTCCAAGTTCCAAATTCCAAAACAATGACCAGCTATGAAAAACCTAAAGACGGTTTGGAGATTTTGGTTGACCTCATCATCACCGATAATGAGGCGCAAACACTACAGACAGCTCTGGCCGGTTTAGGGTATAATAATGTTAAGGTCAGGCGGTTAACGCATTGGGAGGTAACTTCCTCCGATCAGTCACCAGAGTTTGTTGATGATTTAATTAAGTCAGGCGAACTGTTAAATACTAATAAGGAAATTCCAATTTCCAAGATCCAATTTACAAAAAAATTCCAAATTACAAATCACAATTTGTTGGTTAGATACAAAGATGATTTTGTTGGTCAGGGCAAACTATCAACTCTAACTAACCGTCTTGGTTTCGGACAAATTAAGTCAATTAAACAATGCGTACTCTGGTCAATTGAATGTTCTGATTTTGACTGGCAAAGTATTTTAGCCAGCAACATTTTAGCCAATCCTTATTCACAACAAGCATTAATGTATAAATAATATGGACAAAGCAACCATTGAAAAAAATGTTTACAACGTTATCACCGAAACTAACTTTAAGGGTTTGGGTGAAAAAAAAGTTGGCAAGGTGAGGGATAGTTACACCACCGATGACAAAATCATTTTAATCACCACTGATCGGCAGTCGGCTTTTGACAGGATTTTGGCTTCAATTCCATTCAAGGGCCAGGTGCTCAATCAAACCTCGGCTTGGTGGTTTGAACAAACCAAAAACATTATCCCTAACTTTTTGTTGGATGTGCCTGATCCTAACGTGGTGGTCGGCAAAAAATGCACAGTGTTCCCCATGGAAGTTATTGTTCGCGGTTATTTAACCGGTTCCACCGATACTTCGGTTTGGATGAATTATCAAAAAGGCGTTCGCGATTTTTGCGGTAATAAACTGACCGAAGGCATGGTCAAGAATCAAAAATTTAGTACGCCGATTGTTACGCCGTCCACCAAATTTGAAAAACACGATCGCAACTTAAGCAAGAATGAAATTTTAGCTGAGCATTTTGCCACTGTGGCGGAATTTGATTATATTTCCGGCAAGGCGCTGGAGCTGTTTGCTTTTGGTCAAAAGGTGGCGGAATCGCACGGCCTGATTCTGGTAGATACCAAATATGAATTTGGCAAAGACGAGAACGGCCAAATAACCTTAATTGACGAAATTCACACGCCCGATTCTTCAAGATACTGGTTAGCCGAAACTTACGGCCAAAGAATTGCCGAAGGCAAAGAACCTGATAACATTGACAAGGAATTTTTGCGTTTGTGGTTTAAGGATCACTGCGATCCGTATCATGACGAGGAACTCCCCGAAGCCCCGCGCGAGTTGATTGTAGAACTGTCGTCCCGTTATATTAGGTTATTTGAAATGATCACCAGTCAGACCTTTACCTTTGAAGACAAGCCCATTTTAAAGCGAATTGAGGAAAACTTGAAAAATAAAGGATATTTAGTATAATGTAGACAATTAAACCCGACAAACATATGAAAGTAGTTATAATCATGGCTAGCCAGGCCGATAAGGAATGGGCCGAAAAAATTCAGGAAGCCCTGGAGTTGTGGGGCTTGGCTTCAACTTTGCATCTGGCTTCGGCGCATAAAGTGCCGGAAAAAGTTTTTGAAATCGTGCAATCGTATAACCGCGAAAAAGAAGTGGTTTACATTACCATTGCCGGCCGCAGTAACGGCCTTTCGGGCGTGGTGGCCGCCAACAGCGTTCATCCGGTGATTGCCTGTCCGCCGTTTAAGGATAAGGATGATCTGGCCGTTAACATTATGTCTACCTTGCAAATGCCTTCGGATACGCCGGTGCTGACGGTGCTGGAGCCCGCTAACGCGGCCGCGGCCTGTGCTCGCATTTTTGGCCTGATTAATGATGAAATGCAGGAACTGGTGCAGGGCAAGATTGATGAAGTTAAAGAAACCTTTGAGTAAAGTCACAAATTACAAATCACAATTTCCAAATAAACTACAAATTACAAATCACAAATTCATGCATGGAAATTGGTATTTGGAAATTGCTTGTCCCCGTAAGGGGGAAATTTAAGATTAATAAATTCATGACTCAATCATTATCAGCTATCTCTCCCTTAGACGGCCGTTATCATGAGAAGGTAAAGGAGTTGTCCGATTTTTTTTCCGAAACCGCTTTAATTAAGTATCGCCTTAAAATTGAGGTGGAATATTTTATTGCCTTAGGAGCAGAGTCAAAAATCAGCGAAGTTAGAGCATTGTCCGTGAGCGAACAAAATGAGTTGCGCTCTTTTTATTTAAATTTTAATGAAGCTGAAGCCACTAAAGTCAAAAAAATAGAACAAACCACCAATCATGATGTTAAGGCGGTAGAATATTATTTAAAAGAAAAATTGAGCAAAATTAAAAGTTTGTCGGGTAACGTTGAATTTGTCCATTTTGCCCTGACTTCCGAGGATGTCAACAATTTGGCTTACAGTTTAATGTTTAAAGACGGCTTGGCCGTTTATCAAAGTCAGTATAAAAAGCTGTTGGCGGAAATAAAAGTTTTAGCCATCACCCATAAAAAAGTCGCTTTGCTGGCCTTAACTCATGGTCAGCCGGCCACGCCCACAACGTTGGGTAAAGAACTGGCGATTTTTTATTATCGTTTAAGCGAACAAATCAAAAATATCAACCATCGCTTGTCCGGCAAGTTTTCGGGCGCGGTGGGGAATTGGAATGCTCAAGTTGTCGCTTACCCTAAAGTTGACTGGCTGGCCTTTAGTCAAAAATTTGTGGAAGGATTGGGTTTGGTTTTTAATCCTTT
>JAUYIT010000016.1 GCA_030688315.1 Candidatus Komeilibacteria bacterium
ATAATGGCCGGTGTATTCACTGCTGGGCTCGCCCCAAATAACCAAGGGAACTTTAAAGCGTACCGCTACTTGCATAGGAAAAGCAAATGAACCGGTATGGCCGTGCCAATGAAAATCGCCTTTGCGCTTTAAAGATTCCAGCATCAGTTTTTTAACAATCTGCCAATCGGTTCTAAAGTTCAAAAAATCAAAACCCAAAACTTTTTGCGCCCTCACGCGGTTATCCAGCATGTTAGGCCGGTAAAAACCATGGTCAAAGCTGACTACCAGTGGTTTTAAACCGTAATCCTTCATTAAGGAGTACGCGGTGTAAGTTGAATCCTTGCCGCCCGAAAAAGGCACAATGCAATCATACAAACCCTTACCCTTATATTCCGCCACTAAGGCCTTAAATTCTTCTTTTTTACTAGACCAGTCAATAGTTTTTTTAATTTCGGAATTACGGCAAATATTGCAAATGCCCTCGGCATCATAATTGATTGATTCCCAGGTTTCGGGCATTACGCAACGGCTGCAGCGCTTAAGTTCAAAAGTTGATTTTCCTTCCGCCATATAATTGTTTAACTAATTATTTTTTAATACCCTCATAATAACTTCGTCATAAACGGCGTCGTCATGATGAACGGATTGTTTTTTAATTTCCGTGACCTTAAAGCCGACTTTTTCATACACTCTAATCGCCCGATGGTTGCTGTCAATTACCCCGAGCTGGATTTGTTCCAAACCCATATCGCCAAAGGCGTAATCCACAATCAGTTGCGTGGCCTCGGTACCAATGCCTTTGCCCCAGTAATTTTTGTCGCCCAGTAAAATGCCAAAAACCGCTTTTTTGTTTGGCCAGTCAATCGGCTCCAGTTTTAAGTTACCGATATGCTTATCGTTGCTTTTATCAAAAATTCCGTAAAACAGGGAATTCTGGTCGTTAATTTGCTTTTGGATAAAGTTTTGCAAATCCTCTATTGAACTATCCCTGGTTTCCAAAAATTTATTGACTTCCGGATCCTTAAGCCAGCCAGCATATTCCGCTGAAGCGTCAGCCAAAGTCAACAACCGCAAATAAAGACGATCGCTGATGATTTTATTGTCGCGCAAGTTGTAAGCCATATATTTATTTAGCTTCCTTTGTGTCTGTAAATTCAATCAGGCCTTTGGCCTGAAACTTTAAAATATAATCGTAAACCTCGTTAAAGGGCAATTGATGTTTGTCGGCGATTTCTAAAATCGTGGTTCTGCCGTTAAAATAGCGAGGCAAACAATCCATTAAATAATTCCAGTTCAATTGGCGGTCAGGCAAATTTGGATTAACCGCGCGATCAAAGGTGCTGATGTACAAATCGTACTTGGGATTGCTTAAAGCCACTAAGCCGGTAAATTTACGCTTGAGATAATAATTTTTTTCCATAATGTCAATAATGCCCAAAATCGCCTCAACCGATTCCTCCAATCTGGCCGGACTCATAATTGACAGGTTGTCGGAGCTTAAATGATACTCCGGGTAATAAACACTTGAAGATTGACAGCGTGACAGCGAAATCGTCGGCACTTCAATACCCGGCGCTTCCCAAACGGTCTCATCATTGCCCACGATTTTTCTGAACCTATCCGACCAGAATTTAAAGCGTCCTAATTTAAAATAATGATAAGTCGCGTCGTCAATTTCCGCCACGCCGGAAAAACTTTCCTGATAAGCAAATTGATCATACTCATTACCCAGCATTTCCAAAAACAGACAGGCCTTATAATTCTTAATTTGCTGTTCCGGCAAATCGGCCAGATAAAAAACCGTGCCCAAATGTTCCGGCGCCACCACTAATTTATAGGTATAAAGGGTATTAATGGCCTGCAACCGCTTCATCACTTCAATGCCCACGGCATAGCCGGCCGGGCCATCGTTTAACTGAGCCGCGTGGCAATTATGGGCGTTTAAGATGATGGTCTGCTCGCTGTTTCCTTTTTTAGTATATTCCAAAACTTTCATAGTTCCCTGGGTATGCGTGGTTTGCAAATCAATTTCATATTCCCCTTCTGCCAGCATCTGGAATAAATTGTAGGGCATTGAAAAACCCCAATTTTTTTTATACGGCTGATAATACTGGGTGCAATGGTAAATAAGATCGTCTGGATGATCCTTAACGTTGAACAGGTGATCTTTTAACTCGGCCAAAGAAACCCTGCCCTGAAAAGATTCTGACAAACCGATTACGCCCAAGGGATGTTGTTTGCCATCGTAGATTAATTTACCGTCTTTTTTAATTTCGGCCTTAAGCACTTCCCATTTATCGGGCACGGTCCAGCCATTATGCTCGCGCCCAGATTTGTATTCCAAAACTTTAAACGGCAGTTCCTCCGCTAAAATCCGATTTTGTTCATCGGCGCCGGCGGACACGGGTGTAATAAACAAGCCGTCAACCTTTTTTAATATCTCCATCATTGTGCTCATATTTTTTCTATTTATTTATTAAACCGCCGGCGCCGTACACGGCTTTAAAGCCCATGGCTTTATCCAATTCAGCGGCGGGCGTGTAAAACCTTTCGCCCAGCTGAATTGACGCGGTAACATCCTGATTATTTTCATCAAGGACTTTATTTATCAATATTAAATTTCCGACTGAAGCCACGTATAATCCTAGCGCGTCTTTTCTGATTACCAAACCGGAGGTGAAAGGGTGATAACTTTCTTCAGGCGGCAAAAGCTGGCAATCTTTAAGAATCACTTTTTTATCGCCTAAAAACGTTGAAGCGCCCGGATACGGATCGTCAAACGCGCTTATAAACAAAGCGATCTCCTGGCCGGTCCAGAACCAGTTAATTAGGCCGTTTAAACGGGTATTTAAAAACGGAAAATAAGTGGCGGTTAAATGGTCAAATGGAATAATGGAAAATTCTTTGCCTTGCTTTATTTCCTGAAAAAACTCTTGTAAAAAACCGATTTCTTTTTTTACTATAAAATTGAAATAATCCAGCGGCTTAACCAGTTCCGCGGGCAAAACAAAATTCTGCCGCTTAACCAGATCGCCCTGATGAAAAGTTTCCTCTCCCCCGTTAATAATTTGCAAATTGGAACCGCCTTGCCGTTGCTGATGTAAAATCATCCAGGTGTAATGAGCACCGCCGTCGTATTTAGGCAGATCAACGCCCATAAAATCCAAAAAATGATTTTGGTTGAATATACTTACCAACGGTTTTTGAAACGTCCAGGCGGCGCCCATGGCCAGGCCTAAGGTATTTGGCGTTACTTGGGCCGCTAAATTTTTATCGCTGTTAATATCGTCAGCTTCAAAGTATTTAACCTGTTCACGGTTCAGTAATTGCCGTAAGGTTTCATTTTTTTCATTAACTGCCTCATCTAAATGCCGTGCGGCGCTAAAAACCACCGTTTCTAAATCGGTTTCTTTTTTTAAATATTGAAAAAGTTCGGCCAGTAAAAACGAACCGCCGAATAAAATAATTTTGTTGACCTTATTAAATTTCATTTTTTAGTCCTTTAGCGTTGTAAATAGCCCTAAAACTCATGGCTTTATCCAGTTCGGTTGAGGGCGTATAAAATCGTTCGCCCAGCTGGATTTGATTGGTGATTTCCTGATTGTTTTCATCCATCACTCTCTTGATTAACAGCAACCGACCGGTTGAAGCAACAAACAAGCCGGTCGCGTCTTTTCTGATAACCAAACCGGAAGTAAAAGGATGGTAGTTTTCTTCGGCTGGCAAAAGCTGACAATCCTTAAGAATAACTTTTTTATCGCCTAAAAATGTTGAGGCGCCGGGATAAGGATCGTCAAAGGCGCTGATAAATAAAGCGATTTGCTGACCGGTCATGGACCAGTTGATGAGACCGTTTTTTAAAGTGCTGATTCTTGGATAATATGAACTGACTTTTTCATCCTGTTTAAGCAAAGTAAAATCATTATTAGCCGCCACTTCGGCCAAAAATTCATCAAAAAATAAACTATGAAGTCGTTCGGAATAAACATAATAATCTTTAGGCAGACGGAGATCATCCGTCAAAGCGTAATTTTTCTGCTTAATGATATCGCCGGTATCAATGCCCGCGTCAATAAAATGCAATAAATTCCGACCTTGATTTTCACTGTTTAAAATCATCCACGAAAAACCGCCGCCGCCGCGATTTTTAGGCAGATTGGTGGGATGAAAATTGATCAGCCGGCCGTTAAATTTATCAATAAATTCCTGTTTAAAAATCCAGGCGGCGCCAAAGGAAATACCCAAAACCGAAGCGGTAATAAATTTATCAACATTTTTATCCTTGCCGATATTGGCGGAATTGTAATATTCAATACCCTGCTGTTTTAAAAAGTTTTCCAAAGTCAAACCGTCCGCGTATCCCGTTTCAGCCAAATGCCGGTCATCGGAAAAAACCACCACCGGCTGGGCCATTTTTTTAAGTTTTAAAGACACGTCAGCAAGAACCTGACCACCGCCGAATAAAATGTAGCTGTCTATTTTACCAAAACGCATATTTATGAAAAAAATTCTTTAACTAGATTGGCGATTTTTTTTATTTGCGCCGTTTTAAGGCCGGGGTAACAAGGCAAAGTCAGACAGGTTTGATGATATCGGTCTTCATTAATAAGCTTTATTTTACCATATCCGTGGGTTTTGTAATAAGGATGGGAATAAACAGCCGGATAATGAAAATTAACGCCAACCCCGTTCTTTTTTAAGTAAGCCGTTAACAAATCGCGCAACCAGCTGTTTTTGACCAATGGCACATATAAATGCCAAGCGGAATAATTACCGGCAAGTTGTTGAGGCAGAGTTATGGCTTTAAAATTCTTAAACTCTTGAGCGTACTGTTTGGCAATTATTTGCCTTTGTTTAACAAAACCATCAACTTTTTTTAGCTGGCTGGTGCCCAAGCTGGCCTGCATATCGGTCAGGCGGTAATTATAACCCAACTCCACCATCACCTTGTTGTTGGAGTTGTCGGTAATAATGCCGTGGGTTCTTAATAACAACATTCTTTGATACAATTTTTTATTGTTTGTTAAAATAGCCCCGCCTTCGCCGGTGGTAATGGATTTAACCGGATGAAAACTAAAAATGGCCATATCGGAATATCGGCAATTACCGATTTTGCCGCCATGGTATTTGCCACCCAAGCCGTGACTAGCATCTTCAATAACCATTAATTTATGCTTTTTGGCTATTTTATGAATAGTTGCCATTTCGCAGGCCTGGCCCGCAAAATGAACCGGCACAATGGCTTTGGTTTGGCGCGTAATTAACTTGGCCAATTTATTCTCGTCCAAATTATAAGTATCCAAGCGAATATCGGCAAAAACCGGTTTAGCCCCCAACACCAACAGCATATTAGTAGTTGCCACAAAAGTATTGGGCGAAGTAATAACTTTATCCCCCTTGCCGATTCCGGCGGCCAAATAAGATAAATGCAAGGCGGCTGTGCCGTTAGTTACAGCCACGGCGTATTTGGCGCCGCAGTATTTAGCCAAAGACCGTTCAAATTCCAAAATTTTAGGGCCCTGGGTGAGCCAATCGGACTTTAACACCTTAACCACTTGGCTAATATCTTTTTTATCAATTGATTGATGTCCGTAGGGAATCATAGATGATCGGTTACAAAATTATTGTTTATTTTTTATACATCTTCCTAAAATCCTCAATCGTAAACCAATGGGTATTGGAATCGCTGGAATAGTAAAATTCATCATGCAGTTTAGTCCCGTTCTTAACGTATTTTTCAAAACGGTTTTCCAGCTGAATATCCTTATTTTCAAATTCCGGTAAAATCACAAAATATTTATCAACTTCATAAGCGCGCCGGGCTTCTTCCTTGGTCAACAACACTTCGTGCAATTTTTCACCCGGCCTAATGCCCGAAACCGTACGTTCTACGCCCGGCGCCAGCGCCTCAAACAAATCCACCAATTTCATGCTGGGAATTTTGGGAATAAAAATTTCGCCGCCATCCATGTTTTCTAAAGCGAATAGAACTAAGTTAAAGGCCTGTTCCAAAGAAATCCAGAATCTGGTCATGCCTTCATGGGTAATACAAACTTGCTCGGCATGGGCCTTATTAAGCAGGGTTTCCACGATTGAGCCGCGAGAACCGATCACGTTACCGTACCTAACGCAAGCCAACCGGGTTGCGTCGGAAGCGTAAAAATTACCGTTAATAAATAACTTTTCCGCGCATAACTTGGTTGAACCGTATAAATTAACGGGATGAGCCGCTTTATCGGTAGAAATCAGCAAAACTTTGGCCACACCCTGATCAATAGCCGCGTTAATCACGTTTTGCGAGCCCAAAATATTGGTTTGCACCGCTTCAAAGGGATTGTATTCCAAAATAGGAATATGCTTTAAAGCGGCCGCGTGAATAACAATATCCACGCCTTTAAAGGCGCGTTGTAACCTAGGCAAATCCCTCACGTCGCCCAAAAAGAAACGAACTCTTTTATCTTGCAGTTCTTTTTGCAGATCAAATTGCTTGCGTTCATCGCGGCTAAAAATGATCAGCTTTTTTAAATTGTAATTAGCCAGCAAATACCTGGCAAAATTACTGCCAAACGAACCGGTGCCGCCGGTAATCAAAACGGTTTTTTGTTCCAACATAATGATAAAATTTAGTAATTTAATCTAATTAATTAAAATGATAATCGCTTTTTA
>JAUYIT010000018.1 GCA_030688315.1 Candidatus Komeilibacteria bacterium
ACGGTAGCCAGTAACGTGGGCGAGGAAAAATTTTCCATATCTAGCGGCGTTAACGGACTGCTGGTGGAAAATAACCCGTCTGATTGGGTTGAAGCTATTTTGCGGCTGACTACCGACTTTGAATTAAGAAAAACCATCAGCCAAAACGCCCAAAAAACCATTGAAGAAAATTATTCTTATCAAAGCCAGATTCAAAAGTACCATAAACTTTTTGAAAACTTTTTACATCCCTAAACCCGACCATGCGCTTTAAACTGATCGGCATTTATTTTTTGGCAGGCGTTTTATCCCTGCTCGGCTGGAACCTGATTATCGGCAATTTTATTTATCAGGAAACCCCCGACGTTTTGGATTACCAAATAGGCAACCGCAAAGAACCTTTTTCACGTCGCGTTAACGGCCAGGAGGGCTACGCCAGCATTATTACCGACGCGATGGGTTTTAACAATAAATTTATCAGCCCCGCCAAACAGATGGGTGTTTTTAGAATTATTGTTTTGGGCGATTCCATTGCCGAAGCCCTTCAGGTCAAACAGGAGGAGAACTTTTCCGGTCAACTTAACCATCTTTTAAACCAAACCGATAAAAAATTTGAAGTTTTTAATTTGGCCGTTAGCGGACGCGCCGTGCCGGATTACATCAGCTACGCGCCCGGCTATTTGGAAATTTTTAAGCCGGAACTGGTAATTATGCAAATAAACACGGCTGACTTTACCGCCGACGCGCGCAATGCCGGCAATCAAAATTATCTTCTGCAAACCGCCGATGGCTTAAGCATTAAAAACGATACGCGTCTAAAAACGAGCGGTTTTGACAAATTAAGGGAGCTTAAAAACAAACTGGGCGCTTTTAAACCGATTGTTGAATACGCTAAAAAGCATTTTATTGATTTACGCAAAAAAAACAGAACAAACGAAGTTAAGGCCGATTTGGCTTTTGCGCCGGGCGCGGCAACGGACGATCTGGCGGCGATTGACTGGCAGATGAACAAACTTAAAGAGGCCTACGATGATAAACTGATTATTTTTTACGCTAATCCGGCTCCGGTTTTAAAAAACGGACGGATTTTTTTAACCGAAGACGATGACCAAGAGCAAACAAAAAAAATGATTATGGCGGCAACGGCCAAATACCAAATTGATTTTGTTGATCCGTACGAAGAATTTATTGACCAATACCGAACCACCGGCCAATTGCCTCGCGGCTTTAATAATTCCGAACCGGGCGCCGGCCATTTTAACGCGGCCGGCCATTCGGCCGTTGCCGCCGCTTTGTTTGAATATCTGCAAATCAAACTGGCCTTATGATTTTTTCCACCCTGACATTTTTTATATTTTTTGCCGGCGTTTTAATTTTACTGGCCCTGTTTAAAAACCAAAATTGGCGCAAGTGTGTTTTACTCGGCTCCAGCTTAATTTTTTACGGTTGGTGGGATTGGCGATTTTTATCGTTGATCGCGTTTTCCACTTTGCTGGATTATTTTGCCGGCTTGGGCATTGATCGCCACAACAATCCTAAAACCAAAAAATTAATCCTGATTTTAAGCCTATGCGCCAATTTAGGTCTGCTGGGCTTTTTTAAATACTTTAATTTTTTCATTGATAGCGCCAATGTTGCCTTTGGGTTTATGGGCTTTAATCTTTCCACCTTAAACATTATTCTGCCGGTGGGTATTTCTTTTTACACCTTCCAAACCATGAGTTATACCATTGATATTTACCGCGATAAAATTCCGGCTCATAAAAACTTTTTGGAATTTGCCATTTTTGTGACTTTTTTCCCCCAGCTGGTGGCCGGCCCGATTGTGCGGGCCAGCGAATTTTTATACCAATTTAAAAACCAGATTCTCCTTCGCTGGATCAACTTTAAGGAAGGCGGTCAGATTTTTTTGTTCGGCCTGGTTAAAAAAATCCTGATTGCCGACCGGCTGGCTTTTTTTGTGGACCGGACTTTTGCCAGTCCGGATGTTTATAATTCCCTAACCTTATGGCTGGCCGTTATTACCTACGCTATCCAAATTTACTGCGATTTTTCCGGCTACTCCGATATGGCTATCGGCTTGGGTAAAATATTGGGCTTTAAATTTCCAACCAATTTTAAAATGCCTTATCTGTCCTTAAGCGTCAAGGAGTTTTGGACCAGATGGCATATTTCCCTTTCCACCTGGCTTAAAGATTACCTTTATATACCTTTGGGCGGCAACCGTAAGGGTAAAAGCCGAACCGTGATCAATATGTTTATTACCATGCTGTTAGGCGGCTTGTGGCACGGCGCTAGCTGGAATTTTGTGGCCTGGGGTTTTTTGCACGGTTTAGGCATCAGCGTCAATAAACTTTTTGGCAATTTTATCAAACTGCCTAAAAACAAGTTGACCGCGTTTTTATCCTGGCTGGTTACCTTTGTTTTTATCCTGATTACCTGGGTCTTTTTCCGCTCCCGCGACTTTGGCGTTTCCCTGGCTTACCTTAAAAAAATGTTCGCTTTTTCCGCTGATGGCGTAACTTGGCTATATACTCCCCTGTTGTTAATTTTACCGATCATAATTATCGCCCACTTGGCGGGCAAACTAAAAAATATTGATGTCCGCGAATACCTTTACTTAAATCTGCGAACTTTTAGCGGCGCCTTTGTTTTAATCCTTGTTATTTTGAGCTTATTTTTTTTGTCAGTCACTCACCCTAACTCTTTTATTTATTTCCAATTTTAGAATCACGGATTTCACGGATTTAAAAACGGATCAAGCTGATAGTTTGACCCGTTTTTTATTTTTTAATGCTGAACAGCTTGGCACATTTCTTTGAGAATATCGTCAATATTGTAAGTGTAATCCCAATTAGGATAATGGCGTTTGAATTTTCCCACGTCCGAAATGTACCAGATATGATCGCCAATCCGGTTTTCTTCAGAATAAGAATAGTTGGCTTTTTTACCCAACAGGGTTTCAATCTTGGCAATGGCTTCCAGCATGGAAATATTGGAGTGCCGACTACCGCCGGCGTTATAAACTTCGCCCGGTCTTGGTTTTTGATGGTAGTGCCAAAACATATTGACCAGATCGTAAGAATGGATGTTATCCCGCACCTGCTTGCCTTTATAGCCAAAAATGGTGTAGGGCTTGCCGGTGTAAACGCATTTGATGAGGTAGGCTAAAAAGCCGTGCAATTCGGCGGCGCTGTGAGAAGGGCCCGTTAAACAGCCGCCCCTAAAAACCACGGTGTTAAGATTAAAATATCGGCCATATTCCTGCACCATCAAATCAGCCGCCGCTTTAGAAGCGCCAAAAATGCTGTGCTTGCTTTGGTCAATACTCATGGATTCATCAATGCCGTTTTTAAATTTATGCGACGGGTCTATTTCCCATCTTTTTTCCTGCTCAATTAACGGCAAAAAATTTGGCGTATCGCCGTAAACCTTATTAGTGGACATATAGATAAAAGAAGCGGACGGACTGTGCAGGCGATAATTTTCCAGCAGAATCAAGGTGCCATTGGCGTTAACGGTAAAATCGGTAAAAGGTTCTTTGGCCGCCCAATCATGGCTGGGCTGGGCCGCGCAATGAATAATGATTTCAAACCGGTGTTCCTTAAAAATTTTGGCTATCTCTTCGTTGTTTCTGATATCCGCCTGATAGTGAAGATACTGTTCGCGGTACGCCTCGGCCAATTCTTTTCTTTTCCATTCGGTTGAACCCTCGGCGCCGAAAAAATACTCCCGCATGTTATTATCCACGCCGACCACGGTAAAACCCTTCTCAATCAAAAATTTTACTGATTCCGAACCGATTAAGCCGGCTGAACCGGTTACTAACGCTTTTTTATCTGACATATTATTAAAATTACTTAAGTAAATATGGGAGCCAAAAATCCTTGTCATAACGCTCCCAGGCGTGAGCGCCAAAGGGCAGTTGCCGGTTGTTTCTTTGGTAACAATAGCTGGGCGCGATTTCAAAAGCGAACTTTAAACCGACTTCCACCGGACTGATTTTAAAACCCGGGTCAATAGTCGGCGCGATAAAAGACCAATAACGATCTTCATTCAAAGGCGTTCGCTGGGCAGCCGAGTTGAGCCAGACCTGCTTGATTTTTTTCAAACCTTCTTTTAGGCCCGCTGATTTAAAAACATCGGGCAAGGCCGCGATTAACCCGCTTAAAACAATATACCAGGGCAGTTTAGCCAAGTCAATAACTTTGATAAAACTGGCAACTTTGCGCAAAGAAAAGCCGCCGTTGCCGCAGGCATCTCCCGGATAATCGTACTTTTTAATCATTTTTTCCTTAAACCAGGGCGCACCGATATAATCGTAACCGGCGGCGCACCAATAATTCAATTGATCGGAA
Organism: Candidatus Komeilibacteria bacterium; assembly: GCA_030688315.1. GTDB lineage: Bacteria > Patescibacteriota > Patescibacteriia > UBA1558 > UBA10009 > JAUYIT01. The sequence continues at coordinate 4,338 of JAUYIT010000018.1, forward strand.
AAAACCAAAGCGTCCAGCTGATAAATCAAAATATATTCATAATCGCTGAACTGCCGGTAAAAATCTTTAGTCAGCAACAAACGTGAATAGCTTTTGGTGTTTTTAAAAAATCGCGTAGGAAAAGTTTTAACGGTAAAATCCGGCTGATTAATTTTAAGGTTCGCCGGGGCCACGATAAACTTATCGTAACCGCCCAAAAAATGAAGCAAATGCCGTAGAGAAATCTCCTCGGCTTCACTTAATTTTTCCTTATACCAAGGCACAGCCACGGCCACGGTTTTTTTGAATGTTTCCTGCATATTAAACCTGTTTGGGGCGGCACAGCACATAGCCCGAAGCTTTGCTTTCCAAACGCTTATTACCCATTTCGTTTTGCGTGGCCTCAATAATTTCCCAGCCGGCCTCCCTTACCATGTTTAACAAATAATCATAGCTAAAGCGGCAACCCCAGGTCCAGTTGGGCGCGGGCGTTACAAAATAATCCGGCGAGGTATTTTCCAAAGAAATAATAGTTTGGATAACCATCGCCACTTTTACTTTATCCTTTAGGATTTTTAACAAACCAGCCGGGTCACTGATGTGATACAAACCGCCCGCGCAAATCGCAAAATCATAACTTTCTTTAAGATCAAAAACATTAATGGATTGAAAATCCATTTTATTCTCATTACCCAATAACTTGGTAATTAATTTTCCCTTAGACAGTTCGTAAGGATCGGTATCCACTGCCGTTACTTTATCAGCACCATTGATGACGGCGAAGTTGCCGTAAAAACTGTTGGCGGAAAAAAGCTCAACTCCGCGAGCGGAACCAGGGCCGGTTTTTTTGCATAAAGCCAACATTTTTAAAATCATGGGGAATAATATTTCCTGCTTAGCCTTTTGATTTAACTCGTATTTTTTATTTTTCTGGAAAGTTTTAACGCCTAAGACGGAAAAATCATTATACCAGGGTTCAAAAAACAAACATCTCTCTTTTTGGCTTAACTTTAAATAATCTAATGGATGTTTTATAAAAAAAAGTTTGACCGCGTAGACCTGTCCGAAAAATTTTATTAACCGCCTGATAACGCCTTTTATTGTTTTCATTATTTTGTAATAAATTTCTTAAGAATTTTTTTGATTTTACTTATAACCGCTGTTTGCCCCCGGCCAGCGTTTACCTCCGAAGCCATCTGCGTTTTAATCTTTTTAAAATCAGCGGAAGTTAAACAATAGTTAAAATCGCCTGACTTATGAACGATATGTTGAAACCAAAATTCAAAATATGAAAATGATCTAAAATCGTTCATTGTTAGCTCAGCCGGCAGGCTCTGACTTAATTCTGCGGGTAAATTCCAGTTCCCCTGCTTGTTTAAAATACCTACGCCGCTAAACTGCCTGATCTTTTTTAACAAATAAAACATGCCGCGATCCAAAACCAACTGTACGGGCAAAGTAGTCGGAGCGGACCATTCCTGATCAATGATTTTTAAATCTCCAGTCTTGGCTTGATACAGTAAATTTTGAGACAGCAGATCCAGGTAATTACCGGGCAACCAGGCGGAAGAATCCTGGTAAACTTTTTCTCCCAGGTTCTTTTGGCTAAAATCAAAGAAATTTTGAGCGGCCTGTGAATCATTATAGCTATGGCTTTTAACCGAATTGTGCCACATTTTAAGGTAATCAGCCGTTTGTTTAAAATCCCGGGCTAGCCAGGCATCAACAATCAAATGGAACAAATTATGGTAATCCTTATGATATTCCGATAAATTACCGGCTTTATCCTGAACCTTTATCTGATCGGTTTGACTGTTAAGGATAAAATATTTTTCGGATAAGAATTGCTTATGAACATCACTCCTTAAAGAAACAGCCAGCAGATTTTCGGACTGAGTTTTGATTTTGTTACTGGGCGAAGCCATGATTAAAAAGGAATTCATAAAACCGGACGGTTTTCCGTTTAGCGTCAACTGCTTTAGCAGGGCGCGTTCGTTAAATAACGACTGACGGCCGAAATTATAATCCAAAGTTGGCAAATCCAACAACGCCAGCCAGTCAAAGCCGGGCGTGGCAAAACTTTGCTCGCTTAAAATAAGGTCGGGCATTTTATAATCCGGAAAAGGATAATACCAGTTTTGACAGTCCAGGCCGGCCCGCTTAAGCATCTGGGTTAAAGTACTTTTATCAAAAGTGCGGACGCCGTTGTAATGAGGATAACCACCTACGCCTTCCCAAGCCAAACCGTAGTGATCCTCTTTGCCGCCGGCGAGGTATTTATGGCCCAGCTGATTTTCTATGGCTAAAATCAACCGGCCATCGGGTTTTAAAAATGAAGCCGCCTTGTTAAGCATATCTTGAAACGGATCCAATGACTGGGTGTACTTACCGGCGTACTCCAGCACGCCGATTAAGGTAACAACGTCGTATTTTTCCTCATCCTGATAATCCTGAATGTTGGCGGCAATCGCGTTAACACGATTATCATTTTGACACCTTAATCTGATTAGTTCGGCGCGGGCAGGTGAACCCTCAACCGAGACGATTTTGGAAACGTTTTTTAACGAAGAAAAATAAGAGGTTAAAATCCCCGTGCCCGCGCCGAGTTCCAAAACCTTAAGCGGCTCATTACCCCAATCCAGCCAGGACAACAAATTTTTTCTTACCGGCGTCAGGTTGTAAAACATCGGCCATTCATCGCGGTGATTCTGCCAGACTTTTTTAGACTCCCAATCCGGACTAGACAAAATTTGTGCCAGTTTTTTTTCCGCCCCGTCTAAATAAATTTTTTTATTCTCGTTATTCATTGCCAATTATTTTCAATTAAATAATTTTCAAAACTGTTTAATCTTCTAAAATCCGGGTCAGCGGCCACGGCCGTATATTCCTTAACCTGTTCAGCAAAGCGGCTGGCGTTTTTTAAGTAATGCGCGGCCACTTCCTGCCAGTACCAAGCCTGAGTTTTACTGTCTTTAATCTGATCAATAGTTAAAACCGGGCAGGCAGAAATATTAACCTTGCAAAAACGATGAATGTGCATATAGGCCGCTTGGGCACGCTGTTGTTGTTTTTGGCTAATCTTGGTTATTTTATCACTATTTTTGAGAATCTCAAAATATTCTGCCTGAGTTTGGGGTTCCAGCGCAAAACCAAGACCGTTGTAAAAAGTATCGCTGGCGCACAAGCCCGCCACCGCTCCCAAAGCCGGTAATTCAAAGGCGGCCGAACCCACACAGGTTACCGCCAAATCAGCGCAATAAATTAAAGTTTCCGTATTTAATTTTTCCTCTTCGCTTAGATAAATTATATGAGGCGGCAGATTGGAAAATATTTTATTATAATCAACATCGTTAGTCCGGTAATATTTAATGGTCGGATGCTGTTTAAAAATCCAATTAACCTGGGAATTTTTTTTGGCAAACTCCAAAGTTTTAACCATCCAATCGTAATAATCCTTAAACAACATCCATCTAAAGTGCGAATGCGGATGATCGTTTAAGGAATGAAGCATGATAAAAATATTTTTTTTGTCTTGCTCTAGGCCGTATTTTTGATTAAAGATTGTACGGTCGGTATAAACCTTGTTCTCGCTGTCAAAAGCATTAATACCTTCGCGCTCAACTTCATTTTTATCACCCTTGGTTTGCCTAAGCATAATATCCTGCCAGGCGGCTTCAAAATGATTACCTAAACGACTAATGATATTTTCAATATCATCCGGATAGGGCTTGTATTCGTAATCATAAACATCTTCAACCTTGGTGAATCTTTGCAAGGTGGCTTGGTTCTGGCCGCATCTCAAATAACCCTCATAACCCAAAGATAAGGCCGCTCTTAACATAATGCCGCTACCGATACCAATCTGGTGCGAAACAAAAATGCCGGCGTAATTTCCGCCGCGTAATATCTTTTTAATGGTTAAATGACGATAAATACACAGCGCGGCTACCCGCAAAACTTTGTAATCGATTTTTCTAACTGTACCTAGTTTATACAAATGGAGTATGGAATCATAAAGAATATCACCGTAACGTACGCCGGCGTAGCTAAAAGCCAAAATATTTTTGGTAAAATAAAGCTTAGGAAATTTTAAGATAGCAATCAGCATCGCCCAAACCTTCATCCGCAAATGATCTTTATCAGCAATGGTTTGTGCTCCCGGAAAATAGGAATCCAAAATTTCTTTGGGCTGACAAAACTGGCTGTAAAACCAAACCGGTTCATAGCCACGCGCCAAATTTAAAATCATCGCCATAACCGCGTTAACGTGAGTTAAGGCCTGCCGGCGCGGCTCCTCAATTAGTAATTTTTTTCCGCCTTGTTTAATTTTAAACTGCGACCAAAAATCCTTATTAATTTTAACAAAATCTTGAATTTCCATGATTATTATTTATTTCACATAGCT
>JAUYIT010000019.1 GCA_030688315.1 Candidatus Komeilibacteria bacterium
AAAGTTTTGCCTTTGGCCGGCGAAAAAGAAATTTTGCCGGAACTTAAAGAAGCCGACGCCGTTACCACGGAAAAAATTGAATCGCTTCAGCATTTTACCGAACCGCCGGCCCGCTATTCCGAAGCCACTTTGATTAAGGCGTTGGAAGAATACGGCATTGGCCGCCCTTCTACTTACGCTCCAACCATCGCCACCATTCAAAGCCGCAACTACGTTAATCTGGAAGAACGTAAATTAAAACCGACCGAAATTGGGATTGTGGTTAATGATTTGTTGGTGGAACATTTCCCCAACATTGTGGACTATTCTTTTACCGCCCGCGTGGAAGATGAGTTTGATAAAATCGCCATGGGTGAAGAAGACTGGCAAAAAATGCTGAAAGAATTTTACACGCCCTTCCATGAAAATATTGCGGCCAAGCAGGAAACCGTGAGTAAAGAAAATACCGTGGGTATGCGCGAATTGGGTATTGATCCGGTTTCCGGGCAACCGATTTTTGTGCGCATGGGCCGCTTTGGTCCGTTTGTACAAAAAGGTTCGGGTGAAAATCAGGTTAAGCCCACTTTTGCCCCGCTTAAAAAAGGGCAGGACCAATCAGCGTTAACTTTGGAAGATGCTTTGGAACTGTTTAAAATTCCCCGCGTGCTGGGGCAAACCGCCGAGGGTGAAGATGTAATTGTTAACCGCGGCCGGTTCGGTCCGTACGTTAAAATCGGCACCAATAATTTTTCCCTCAAAGACGCCGATCCTTACACCGTTACTTTGGAAGAGGCTTTGGCGGCCATTAAAGATTTACAGGAAAAAAAGGCCAATCAAACCATTAAAGATTTTGGTGAATCCGGCGTTAAGGTGTTAAACGGCCGTTTTGGACCCTATATTACCGACGGCAAAAAAAATGCCAAGATTCCCAAAGAGACCGAACCGGCCGATTTGACATTAGAGGTTTGTCAGGATTTATTGGCCAAAGCTCCGGCCAGACGGCCTAGGTTTTTTAAGAAGAAAAAGTAAAGCTTGACTTTATCCAATTAAAGTAGTATCATAGTGTCAATCATAAATTCAATTTAATTTCTACCAGAAATCATATGTCCAGAGTTTGCCAAATCACCGGCGCCGGCGCTACCATCGGCTATAACATCAGCCATAGCAAAAGAGCCACCAAAAGAAAGGTTTTGCCCAATTTGCAAAGCAAGCGGTTGGTTAATCCTGCTTCCGGTAAAACCGTGAGAGTTAAGCTTTCTGCCTCGGCCTTAAAAACTTTGGCCAAATGGCAAAAAGCCGGCCACGTTTACGATCTCAAAAAACTCCTTCAAAATTAAGCTCTTTTTAAATAACCATTTAATCCTTCGGGGAAACCCGGAGGATTTTTGGTATGGCATGGTATAATGGTCAAATGGCCAATGAGGAAAAAACCAAGCAGAGTGTTTGCCCGGTGTGCGGAGCGGAATTAAATCAGGAAAAATGCAAAGTGGTTTGCCGTAGCGAGAACTGTGTTTACAGGATAATTTACAACTGTTCAGAATTTTAGTTTTTAATTTAGCTAAGGTTAGCTTTTAATTTCATTAAATTATTAAAAAAGCCAATAAATACTTATCCACTGTTGCAGTACTTCATTTTTCCTTGTTTTTTGCTATAATTTATCCACAAGTCGATAAAAACTTAATAAATAACCAAAATTTAGTATGGCCAAAATGACCAAGTCTCAAATGTTGCAGTCCTTGGCAGACGCCACTAGCATGTCCAAAAAGGACGTGACTACCGTTTTGGATGCCTTAACCTCCTTGGCTTACAAGGAAGTTAAGTCCAACGGCGAATGCACTGTGCCCGGTCTGGGCAAGTTAGTTAAAAAGCACCGTTCAGCCAGAGCTGGCAGAAACCCAGCTACCGGCGCTACTATTCAGATCCCTGCCAAAACCGTGGTTAAATTCAGGGTTTCCAAGGCAGCCAAAGACGCGATCTTGTAATTTTCTGAAATTTCAAAAAAAGCGGTATTTTCAAAGTACCGCTTTTTTGATATACTGGGATAAATTAATATTTTACAGCCATGAAAAAGTCATTTGTAGCCGTTGCTGTGTTAACTCTGTCCTTTTTGGGCTTATTTTTTATCTCACCAGTCAAAGCTCAGGAAGCTGGAACTGAACCAAACTTTAAGGCCAAGCTGTACTTTTTTTACGGCGACGGCTGTCCGCATTGCGCTAAGGAAGAAGAGTTTATAAAAAAACTATTAGCTGAAGAACCCAATTTTGCCGTCGCCGCTTATGAGGTTTGGAAAAGTTCTGAAAATCGGCAGTTAATGGTTAAGGTTGGGGAGGCTCTGGGCGTTAGTCCGGCCGGCGTGCCTTTTAACGTAGTGGGCAAACAGAACTTTACCGGCTATTTAAATGATGAGACCAACGGCGAACAAATCAGGCAAATGCTTAGTTCGTGTTTGGCGGAAAAGTGTGAAGACGTGGTCGGCGGCATTATTGCTCAAACCGGTTTAGGCAAAGAAGATCAGAAAATTTTTAAATCAGTTCAGCAGGGCCAGCCCAAAAATAATTCACCGTCCGCCAACGGGCAGGATTTACCCGACACCTTAACCGTACCCATTTTTGGCACCCTGGATTTAAAAACCATTTCTTTGCCGGCGTTTACCGTTATCATCGGATTATTAGACGGCTTTAACCCCTGCGCCATGTGGGTGCTGTTATTCCTGATCTCCTTACTTTTAGGCATGAAAAACCGCAAAAGGATGTGGATTTTGGGCGTCACTTTTATTTTAGCTTCGGCCGCCGTTTATTTTTTGGTCTTAGCCGCTTGGCTAAATGTTCTGCTGCTGTTCGGTTTTATTATTTGGCTCCGCTATGGCATCGGCTTGGTGGCTTTATACAGCGGATTTTATCACTTAAAAAGTTTTTTCAAAAATAAAACCGGCGAGTGTGAGGTCACCGATGGTCAGAAAAAAAGAAGATTTTTTGATAAGTTGAAGGAAATTACCCAAACCAGCCACTGGCTATTGGCTTTGGGTGGCATTATTATTTTGGCTGTTTCCGTCAATTTGGTGGAGCTGTTGTGTTCGGCTGGTTTACCCGCGGTGTACACGCAGGTGTTAACCATGAACAATTTGTCCATGCCGGCTTATTACGGCTATATTCTGTTGTATCTCTTTTTCTTTATGCTGGATGATTTGGCGGTTTTCATCATTGCCATGGTCACCTTAAAAGGCGTAGGTATGAGCGGCAAGTACAACCGTTGGTCATCCTTAATCGGCGGGATTTTGATGTTATTAATCGGTCTGTTACTCTTATTTAAGCCGGGCTGGCTAATGTTCGGGTAACACGGATTTCACGGATATAACACTGATTACACGGATTTGGTAAAAAAAGCCTTGCCTAAACGGTCATTGCGAGGAGCCCGCCGATTCGACGGGCGACGAAGCAATCCCGATGTTTATACTATGAACAACGGGATTGCTTCGCCCCTCTCGGGGCTCGCAATAACGGCTGTGGCAAGGCTTTTTTATTTGGTAATAACCCTTAATCGTTGAGGCAAAATGGTTGCCTTGATTTTTTTTATTTCTAACTGTTCGCCATCAAGCTGAACAGTTAGATTATCAAATGATTGTTGGGCAACATCAACTGTTCGTCCTGTTTTTACGAATAGTCCAGGTACCGGGCCGCGCTTTAGCCAGGCCAACAAAAAGATCGGCAAAAAACCGAAGATAAATTTATTTTGGGTCACCATTACTTCCAGTAAGCCATCAGTATAATCGGACCAATAGCGGGGTTTCATTTTTAACAAGCTAAAGGTATTGGTAATCAGCAAGGTATTACCGCTGACTTGATAATTTTGTCCGTCCAGTTGAAAATTGAATAACGTCTGTTTGGGCTTAACTTGTTTAAGTAAAGTGAGCAAATAGGCAAAAATGCCCCAGCGGTTTTTGGCTAAGGCCTTGGTTTCCAATACGGCCTGCGAAAGCAGGCCCACAGACAGGCCGACCAAAAAGTAATGTTCATTGTTGACCAGCCCGACGTCAATAATTTTTTCCTTGCCCAAAGCGGCCACTTTAATGGCGTCTTGCTGGCTAAAAGGAATACCCAAACTGCCGGCCAGCACATTGGCCGAGCCCTGCGGAATAATGGCCAAGGGCGTTTTTAAATCATGCTTTAAAATATATTCGGCCGTTTGTTTAACGGTGCCATCGCCGCCGATCACGATAATTTTAGTATAGTTGTTTAAATCCAGGGCTGACAGCTGTTGGTTTAAATCATAGTTCGTTTCCAGCCAGTCAAAAATGGTGTTTGGTAAATACGCCGACAGTTGTTTTAAAAAAGCGGCCCGGTAATTATTGGGGTAGTTTCGCCCGGCCCGAGGATTAAAAATGATTAGAATTTTTTGATCAGCCATTGGTATACAAAGAGGCCTTGCCATCAATGGTCATTGCGAGGAGCGTAGCGACGAAGCAATCCCGATGTTTATACCAAGTACAGCGGGATTGCCGCGCCCCTTCGGGGCTCGCAATGACGGTTGGGTGGCAAGGCCTCGGTTATTCGATTATTGAGACCAGTCAGACGTAGTATTAGACAAACGGTGGTAATTGGGAGCTTCCTTGGTAATGGTTACATCGTGCGGGTGGCTTTCGCGTAAAGAGTTTTCGGTAATTTGGATAAATTCGGCTTTGGCCTGCAGTTCCAAAATGGTTTTGGCACCCACATAGCCCATGCCGGATCTTAAACCGCCGATCAGCTGATAAACATGGTCAGCCAATTTGCCCTTGTACAAGGTTTGGCCCACAATACCTTCGGGCACCAGTTTATTTAAATCTTTAATGTTATGCTGACCGTAGCGGTCTTTGGAGCCCTGAATCATGGCTTCCAAACTGCCCATGCCGCGGTAAACTTTGTACATGCGGCCGTTATAGTAAGTAACTTCGCCCGGGCTTTCTTCGGTAGCGGCAAACAGCTGGCCGATCATGGCGCAAGAGGCGCCGGCCGCCAAGGCCTTAACAATATCGCCGGAATATTTAATACCACCATCAGCAATAATGGGAATATTTTTTTTGCCGCGGCCGGCAACGGCGTTAAGAATGGCGGTAATTTGGGGCACGCCCACGCCGGCAATAATGCGGGTGGTGCAAATGGAGCCGGGTCCGATGCCCACTTTGATGGCGTCCGCGCCCGCGTCAATTAAATCTTTGGCACCTTCGGGCGTGGCTACGTTACCGGCAATAATATCAATATCTTTAAACTTCTTTTCGCTTTTTAATTTCTTTAACATCAGGATCACATTTTTGCTGTGGCCGTGGGCGGTGTCAATCACAATCGCGTCCACGTTTTTTTCGGCCAACAGCAGGGCGCGTTGGTAAGAATCTTCACCCACGCCAATGGCGGCCGCCACTCTTAAGCGATCTTGTCCGTCTTTGTTGCTAAAAGGATATTGCTGGTTTTTTTCCAAATCGCTTCTGGTTACAATGCCCTTTAAATAACCCTTGCCGTCAACCAGTAACAAAATCGGAGTTTTATGCTGTTTAATCAGCTGTTGGGCTTTAGCTAGATTGGTTCCTGTTGGCGCGGTCACGATTTTATTCAATGGCCTCATTAATTGCTTAATGGTCATTTTTTGGTCTTCGGGCCAAAAATAATCAAATTTAGTAATCAGGCCGATCAGCTTGCCTTGTTTATCGGTAATGGGCACATTCTTGTAACCCTTTTCTTCTCTGATTCTAACCACGTCGGCAATGGTTTGGTCGGGCGAAAGGGTAATGGGGTTTTCTATCAAACCATTCCTAAAACGCTTAACCCTGGCCACTTCTTCGGCCTGGGCTTGGGGAGTTAGGTTTTTATGAATCACGCCAATGCCGCCTTCCAAAGCTAGGGCAATGGCTAACCGGCTTTCGGTAACCGTATCCATGGGCGAACTGACCAGGGGGATATTTAAGCTAATCCGGCGGGAAAACCGGCTGCCAACTTCCACCTGATGAGGAGTAACCTCGGATTTTTTAGGCAGGAGCAAAACGTCATCAAAAGTAATGCCTTGTTTTAATTCTTGTGATTTCATAGATTTTAGATTATACTTTGTATAATTGGTTCGCTCGCTCGGAAAGAAAGCAAGCTTTCTTTCCTCCCTCGCTGCCAATTATAATGTGGTTATTATTTCCTAAATTATATAGGAAAAACGATATTTTATCAAAGTTTTAAGATCATGTCAACAGAACAACAACATCAGCAAATTGCCATTTTGGATTTTGGTTCGCAGTACGCGCATTTGATTGCCCGGCGTTTTAGGCAACTCGGAGTGCTAGCCAAACTGTATCCGACCGATTATCCAGTGGAAAATATACCTAATTTAATCGGAGTGGTATTGTCGGGCAGTCCGGGCAGTGTTCATGATGATCAATATCCGTTTAACGCTAAAGTTTTTGAACTGGGCTTGCCGGTACTGGGCTTGTGTTACGGCCATCAGTTGATGGGCCATTTTTTAGGTGGCAAAGTCAAGCAAAGCAATGCCCGTGAATACGGTAAAGCCACTTTGCAAGTTGGCCAATCAGTTTTATTTGAAGGCCTAGAGGGTGGGGAAGTGGTTTGGATGAGCCATGGCGACTCCGTCTCGGAACTGCCGACCGGTTTTCAAACCATCGGCTCTACCGCCGAATGCCCCATCGCGGCCATGCAAAACACGGCCAAAAAATATTACGGCCTGCAATTTCATCCGGAAGTAACGCATACTTTGCACGGCCTGACGATTTTGGAAAACTTTGCTTTTAAAGTTTGTGGGGCTGCTAAAGATTGGCAGTTGGCTGATTGGGAAAATGAGATGCTGGAAAAAATAAAGAAACAGGCGCATAGCAAAAATGTTTTCCTGTTGGTTTCGGGCGGGGTTGATTCCACTGTTTGCTTTGCCTTGTTGGAAAAAGCTTTAGGGCCGGAGCGGGTGTACGGCTTGCATGTGGATACCGGTTTTATGCGGAAAAATGAAGTGGAACAGGTTAAGGGGTCGCTCGCCCAAGCCGGGTTTAAAAATTTACATATTTACGACGCCTCAAAATTATTTTTGGATAAACTGATCGGTGTGTGCGAGCCCGAACAAAAACGCCATATTATCGGCGATTTGTTTTTACAAATCAAGGATGATCAGGTTAAGGAATTGGGCCTTAATCCCGATGAATGGCTGTTGGCGCAGGGCACTATTTACCCTGATACCATTGAAACCGGCGGCTCCAAAAACTCCGATAAAATCAAAACCCACCATAATCAGGTGGATAAAATTCAGGATTTAATTAAGCAGGGCAAGGTAATTGAGCCCCTGCGCGATTTGTATAAAGATGAAGTCCGCGAGTTGGGCAAACTGCTCGGCTTATCCGATAAATTGGTTTGGCGCCAGCCTTTCCCGGGTCCGGGTTTGGGCATTAGGTTATTGTGCAATGAAGGCGATCAGCCTATGGGCGAGTATAAGGATTTGGCGGACTTTTTTGAAAAAATTAAAATGAGCCAGGATTTATCCGTTGATTCACAAATTTCCGTTTTGCCAATTAAAAGCGTGGGTGTGCAGGGCGATTCCAGAACTTATGCTCATCCAGCAGTAGTAGAATTTCCAATTTCCAAATCACAATTTCCAAATAATACTCAAAATATTCCTTGGCTCAAGATTGAACACTTTAGTCCGCAAATCACTAACGCGGTCAAAGGTATTAACCGGGTGTTAGTCAGAGTTGATTCAATCGGTCATCAATTGACTGACGGTCAGTTAATTAAGGCCGAGGTTACCAAAGACCGTCTGGACTTGTTGCGCGAAGTGGACGCCATTGTTCAGGAGGAAATTTTT
>JAUYIT010000022.1 GCA_030688315.1 Candidatus Komeilibacteria bacterium
GATAATAACCGCGAGTGGCTGGAAATTTATAATTCCGGCAACGAGGCAATTGAGCTTAATGCCGAGAGCTGGCGGTTTAACGACGGCTCCAATCACACTTTGCGTTTGGTTCAGGGCGACTGGAATTTGGAACCGGGTGAGGCCGCCGTTTTAACTTCCAACGACCAAACCTTTTTAGCCGAACACGAAAATTTTGAGGGCACCATTATTGATACGGTCATGGGTCTGAATAATGCCGGCGCAACACTGCAACTAAGCGCCGATGGCGGCCAAAGTTTTTTCACTTCGTTAAGTTACGAGTCGGCTTGGGGCGCCGGCGGCAATGGCAAAACTTTAGAGAAGATTGAGTTGGCCGGCAACAATGAAAGGGAGAATTGGCGGGAGGATGAAGTTGACGGCGGTACGCCGGGCTATGTGGAAGTTCCCGAACAAGAAGAACTGGAAGTTTTTGAACAGCGTCTGGTTTTAAGGGCGGGCTGGAATTATATAACTTCTTACGTGGCGCCGGAAGATGATTCTTTCCAGAACATTATGCAACCGTTAATTGACCGCGGCATTTATGATTACGCCAAAGACGCTCACGGCCGGATCTTTATGCCCGGAAGAATCAACCAGATTAATACCTGGCAGGCAGGCGAGGCCTATCAAATCAGAATCAGAAGAAGCGGCGAATTGATTATCAGGGGCACGGCCGTAATTGAACCGACAGTCAGTTTAACGGAGGGCTGGAATTACACCGGTTATTTGCTGGCTGATCAAAAACCGCTTGGGTCACTCTTGACCTGTTTGCCGGAAAATTCGGTTGAGGCAATCAAAAATCAATCAGGCCAATTTTATTGGCCGGATTATCCTTACAAAAATTTTGATTATTTTTTACCCGGTCAGGGTTATTTGATCAAAATGAGGCAGGCGGCTGATTTGGATTGGACCTGCTTAGCTGATTAGTTTTTGTTTTATCTTGAAACGCGCCCCGAAGTATTTGTTCGCCTTTGGCTCGCAAAACTTCGGGGCCAAACAGCTCTTTACCATTAATCATTAATGCCATGCGAAAAGCGATTTTGATTTTGTTCTTTTTAGTTCCCCAAATAAGTTTGGCTTACTCAACTGATTACCGTTTTACCGGCCAGCCCTATGATGGCGCCAGCGATTTATATTATTTTAACCAGCGTTATTACAATCCCAACCTTGGCCGGTTTACCCAACCCGATCCGTTGCAGAATTATCTGGTCACGCCTCAATTGCAACCCAGAAGCGGCCTAAGTTTGGAGGAAGTTTTAGCCAACCCCCAGCGTTTTAATTCTTACAGTTACAGCTTAAATAATCCGGTTAACGTAGTTGACCCGACCGGCGAATCGGCGACCGTTTCTCCCGAACGGCAGGAGCGTTTTAACCAAGTCAGCAATTATATCAGAAACGACGAAAGTTATTGGCTGGTTCGCGACCGCGACGGTAACGCCGCTGCCGTGGATTTGCTCTGGCAAAAATCGCTGGAACTTTCCAAAAACGAAAAAGACGAAATCAATGTTGGCAAGGCCCTGGATACTTTTTACGATTCGGTCAATGTTAACTGGCGCGATGATAAAACGCTAGACCAATCGCGCGAGGATTATTTGGATCGCCTTTATAACCTGCCTAACGCTTTAACCGGTCAATATGGCGGCGATTTGTCGCAAATTGACAAGCTTCAGCATTTCGCGGCTTCGGCCCGGCTGGCTCATAAACTAGGACCCAAAATGGCTATGTTGCTGGGGCGCCTTAAAGAATTTAAAGACGGCTTAAGATCGTTTTTTGGCGGCAAAAAAAATTACCAGCAAAACAAGCAAACTGATGACGGTTACAGCGTGGGCGATATTTCGGCCAATCAGCAGGGCGTGTTTTGGTACAATCAGTATATTAATGGAGGCGTTAATCCATCAACCGTTTTTAACAATTTATAATTATGAATATCGTGGAAAAAATATTATTAGCGTTCAGCAAGCTGACTACCGGCGGTCTAATTGTCTTATTATTGTTAGGAGCAATAACTTGGGGGTATTTCCGTTTTCAAGCGATCAAAGAAAACAGGCAAGTGGCGGCCGCGGCCGCGTTAGTCAAAGAAAAAATAAATAGTCAGCCGGCTGATTATTTTTCCGGCTGTGTTCATCCGGGCGGTATTACGGTGGTGTCGGTTAATCATGAAATCTTCTTTATTGTTAAAGACCAGCAGGTTTTTATTCCCCGGCTAACCGAGTGGTATAACAATAAAGCCAAAGCCCTGGCGCCTGATTTACCGATTCAAGACGAAGACCTCAACGTTTATTATTTAATGGAATATTGCAGATAAATTAATTGAAGAGCGATATTATATGATTACATATAAACTCCCTCGCCTCGCTTTCGCGAGAGCGAAGCGGGTCGGCTCGGAAACGAAAAAAGAAACTTTTTTTCGTTTCCCTCGCTCTACGTCGTTTATGAAAAATTTAATTTGTTTTTTAGTCATTTTGTTGTTAGTTATTTTTACCATCGTTTTGATGGGTAGTGATTTATTGGTCCGGCTTAAAGCCCAGGAAGTTCCGCCAATTATAATTACCGAAATCATGTACAACCCGGCCGGTGCTGACAGCGGGCATGAATGGCTGGAAATCGGCAATGTCAGCTCTTCAACCGCTTTCACGATTGACGAAAACTGGCGCTTTAACGAAGGCAGTAATCATGTTTTAACAGTGGTTCAGGGTGAAAATATTTTGGCCACCAACGCTTTAGCGGTTATCGCCGATAATGCCGAATTATTTCTTCAAGATTATCCGGACTATCAGGGATTATTAATTGACAGCAGTTTTTCCCTAAACAACACCACTGACACGTTGATGTTGTCGGTTGACAATGGCCAAACATTTTTTGCCACCACTACCTATCAATTAATTTGGGGCGGTAATAATGACGGCTATACTTTATCCCGCGTCGGTTTAACTGATGAGTGGCTGGCCTCAACTCAACCGGGCGGTACGCCCGGGGCAGTTAATTTTCCCGCTCAAGTTCAAGAGGAAGTTATCGCTACTTCTACCGAAGAAAATTTTGATGATGGTGAACTGTCAACTTCGACTCTGGAAATAATTGACGGCAATAATGCTACCGTTACAATTGATGATTTAGAAGATATGTCCACGACTACCGTGGAAGATTTATCAAATAATCAGGGTGAAGAAAATCAGGACAATAATAATCAGGAACAAAATTTAAATGAAGAAAATAACAACCCGGTTTATTCTTCAGAAATCATTATTAATGAAATTTTACCAAACCCTAATGGCAGCGATAGCGATGAAGAATTTATTGAGTTTTTTAATCGGTCCAACGCGCCGGTCGATTTGTTCGGCTGGCAGGTAAAAGACAATTCCACCAGGAGATTCACGATAAATTCGCAAAAATATCAATCCACCGTTATCGCCGCTTACGGTTATTTTGTAGTTTACAGCCAAGAGTCCGGTATTGCTTTAAACAATAACGGCGATGCCGTTAATTTGTATCAGCCCGACGGCAATTTGTTGGACACGATGGCGTATTTTGATCAGGCCGAAAGCGGACGCGCTTATGCCAAAAACGGCGGTGAATTTGTTTGGACTTTAACTCCCACGCCGGGGCAGGCCAACATTATTAAAATTCAGGAAACATCGGGTAATTCAGAGTCAACGGTTGTTTACGTTAATCAGCCGGTTCAGCCGATTTCTGCCGCTGATGAGGTTAATATCCAAAGCCAATCTATTGATTATGATTTAATTAAATATCAAGGCCTAAGAATTAATGAATTTTTACCCGACCCGACCGGCTCGGACGCGGCCGAATGGATCGAAATTTTTAATTCCTCCGCCAACGCCTTGAGTTTAGAGGGCTTTAAAGTGGATGACGGCGAAGGCGGCAGTAAGCCCTATGTTTTTGGCGCCACGACCACTATTGCCGCTCGCCAATATTTGCTGATTAACAAAAGCGTGTCCAAGTTGTCGTTAAATAACGATGAAGACGAAGTTCGTTTGCTCGGTCCTGATAACGTGGTCATTTACAGCGTGCCGTACGTTAAAGCCAAAACCGGCCAGTCATATAATTATGACGAACTGAATGAAGAATGGTTTTGGTCAAATAATTTAACACCCGGTCAGAAAAATTTCCAAAACATTGTTGAAGATTTGCCGGTTCAGTTGGTTAACGAACCGCTGGACTTTGCCACAGAGCCAACAATTAATATTTATGATTTTGACACCGTTAAGCTGTTGCCTAAAAATGAGTCAATAAAAATCATTGGCGCGATTACGGCCGTGCCCGGGCAACTATATAAAAAATCTTTTTATTTGTCAGCCGTCGATCCTGTCTCGGGTCAGTTATTGCCCGGACAGGGTTTAGAAATTTACGCCGGCGCGCCCGTGCCAGCGGATTTTAAAATCGGCGATGTGATTGAAATTGAAGGCAAAGTTTCCTATGTTAAAGACCGGGCGCGCCTTAATTTAAGCAAAGATAAAAAAATAACCGTTCTCGGTTATTTGGATTTACTTGAACCGTTAGCGGTCAGTGTTGATGAATTACAGGATGAGTTGCTGGGCGCTTTGGTCAGTGTTAGCGGTCAGGTGGTTAAAAAGCAAAGCAACAGTATTTATTTGGATAATGAAGGTCTGGAAATCAGAGTGGATTTTAAAGAGGGAGTTAAAGATGCTTACAAAAATTTAAAGGAAGGGGATATGATAACGGTGGCGGGAATTTTAATTGCCGGAACCGATGGCTACCGCTTGTTGCCCCGGATTGCTGAAGATGTTCAAACGGCCAAAGTTTTGGGCGTAAGCGAAATCGCCGCCGCCTCTTTGTCCAGTCAAACAATTGACGTTTTATCCGATAACCGCGGTCAACAGGCACTGAAGTATTTATTTTATTCCGGCGGCGGCTTGGTAACTATTTTAGCCAGCTTACTGATCAAATTAAAATTTTTTTCATGATAAGCTTTTTAACGTTGGTGGGTTTCCAAAGGGGCGAAGCCCCTTTGGTCAAGCTCCGACTTTGCGAAGCAAACGTCGGAGCGCGAAGTCTGCCGGGGTCCCCGACTACGCAGGCGAAGTCGAGCTCAGCTCGACGAGCGGGTCGTGGGGTCTATAATTAAACCACCCCCCGAGACCTATAAAGGGTACCGGAGGGTAGTTATAAAAAGGGATGATACTTAATCCCAGGATCCCCTATTCGGGGATATTTAAACTGGAAAGCGTATCAAGATATATAGTAATTAATATCTTATCCCCTGTCAATTCGCAAGTTGTGCACAACTTGACCTTTTACGCCTTTGCCTGGTGGAAGGTTGACGGTTTGGTTAAATTTACCTATATTTATGTCAAGACAACTTACAATTTTTCAAGAGAAACTAGCCGGGATGGCGAAATTGGCAGACGCGCCAGGTTTAGGACCTGGTGGGAGCAATCCCTTGGAGGTTCGACCCCTCTTCCCGGCACCAGCTGAATTGACTGATTTAAAAATAGTTACGAATATGGAAAAAGTAAAAACAAAGAATTTTAAATTCATCGATTTATTTGCCGGTATAGGCGGAATTCGTATCGCTTTTGAGAGAGTTGGGGGTAAATGTGTCTTTTCTTCGGAATGGGATAAACCATGCCAAAAAATGTATGAAATGAATTTTGGAGAAAAACCTTTTGGCGATATAACAAAAATTGCCGCTAAGGATGTGCCTGATCATGATATATTAACAGGTGGGTTCCCTTGTCAGTCATTCAGCATTATCGGGAAAAAGCTTGGTTTTGCGGACACGCGCGGCACTTTATTTTTTGACGTGGAAAGAATACTGAAAGAAAAAAAACCAAAAGCGTTTTTGTTGGAGAATGTAAAGCAACTCACAACGCATGATAATGGCAGAACATTCAAAGTTATTTTAGAACACTTGGAAAACTTAGGTTATTTCGTTCACTATAAAGTCCTCAACGGACTTGATTTTGGAGTGCCGCAAAAAAGGGAACGAATAATAATTGTTGGATTCAAAGAAAATTACCCTTTTGAATTTCCGAGAAATGGGGTGAAAGCAAAAACGCTTATGGATATACTAGAGCCAGAGTGCCAAATTGATAAAAAACATTTTTTGAGCGATTATTTCCGTCAAAAACTCCAAAGAAAACTAAAAGAGCAGGGAAAGAAAATTGTGACTCGCCCCGTCGTTATTCACGAAAATAAGGGCGGCAATTTAGGCATACATCCTTTTTCTACCGCTTTGCGCGCAAACGGCTCATACAATTATGTTACTGTGAACGGCGAACGCCGACTTACTCCAAGGGAAATGTTGCGTTTACAGGGTTATCCTAATACTTTCAAAATGGTTGTGCCTGACACACAAGTTAGAAAACAAGCTGGTAATAGCGTGGTAATTCCAAAAATTGAAGCCGTTGCTTACGCAATGGTTCAAGCAATGAGCCAAAAACCGCAACGCAAGCCGGTCAAGTCCGATTTATTCACAACAGAAAAAAATAAATAAATATATGCGCACAAATAATAATCTATCGAAGAAGGCATTGGATTTGGTGATACGCAAATCGCGCGTTCATTTGTATAAGCCAATCCAGATTGCCGAAATTTTATATCACAATAGAAAGGAACGCGGTTTGGATTTGAGCGATTTACAATCATATCGCAATGTTTCCAAACGCTGGAGAGACGAAGTGTCTTTACTTTTAGTTGGACGTCGAAGCACCTCAAGCCAAAAGTATCAAGACAATGTTTTTGAAGCCAATGCCATGCCGCCAGAACTGCTTGTAAAACTTGGCGAAATAAACAAGAAAAGCAAGGGTATTGTTGAGGCATATATTTACAAAGCGTTGGAAGCGCGACTTTCATCAGTTCGAGAAGTCGAGAACTATATTAGAAAATCAACGTCGGACACTTTCGATCTCAAAAAGCTGGTTTCTATTTTCCAAACTACGCCCGGATTGCATCGTAGCGTGGATAAAATGTACGAAATTTTAGTTTATGCGCTTTTCACAACAATCGTTCGCGCATTGGAAGCGCAAGTAACTTTAGAGATTGGAAATAAAGATAAGGAAATTTTAAAGGATTTTGAGCGATTTATAAAGATGGTTCTAGGTATTGACGCAAGACAAACCCGACTTGTTTCGCCTGCCGCACTGTATCGCGTTGGCGTAACGAATGCTTCGGATAGAGGTTTGGACATCTGGGCCAATTTTGGCCCGGCAATTCAAGTTAAACACCTAACGCTCACCCCGGAACTTATGGAGGACATCGCAGATGATATAACCTCCGACAGAATTGTGATTGTTTGTATTGATACCGAGCGAGAGTTGATTGAGGCATTGCTCAAACAAGTCGGGTGGAGTGAACGCATACAAGGCGTAATTACCATTAACGATCTAGATGATTGGTATAAACTTTGTTTGAGTAAAAAATACAGAATTAATCTCGGCGCAAAATTACTGAAAGATGTTGGGCGAGAATTTGTCGCGGAATTTCCGTCAAGCAAAGAGATCGCGCCATTTATGACAAAACGCGGGTACGATAAAATCATTATGCCTTCTGGTTGGCAAATTCAAATATAGCTTATGTATGGATACAGTATCAAAACAAAAGCGAAGCGAAATAATGTCTCGGATAAAAAGCCGAAACAGTAAGAATGAGAAATGCGAGATGGTGACAAAATGTCACCAATTGAAAATGCGGTCTTCTGCCGGTGGGTTCTGCTTAGAATATTGAAATGGTTACAAAATGTAACCATTTCAAGTTCTTTTGTTGGGATCACAAATAAAAAACGAGGTCGTCACAAAATGTGATCAACTGAAAATAAGGTCTTCTGACATTAAATTTTCTTAAAAAAATTAAGGATAATGAAACTGTTACAAAATGTAACGGGTAGAAGTGAGTACAGTTGAATAAGTTCTATGAAAATCACCATGGTTATGGTTTGTTCGGTTAACGGCAGGATTACCAAAGGTAATAATCCCGATGTTTATTTGTGGTCTTCAAAAGAAGACAAGGATTTTTTTCTGCCCTTGGTAAAAAAATCAAAGTTGATAGTGATGGGCAGTAAAACATATGAGGCCGTTCGTAAAAATTTGGATTTAAGTCAGAATAAATTAAGAATCGTTTTAACCAAAAACCCTAAAAAATATTCCGTTCAAGCAATCCCCGGTAAACTGGAATTTACCAATCAAACGCCCGCATCTTTGGTCAATCGTTTGCGAAAACTAGGGCATAAGAGTATCCTGTTGTTAGGCGGTGGCGTAATCAACGCCTTATTTTTAAAAGCCAAGCTGGTTGATGAATTACAGTTGGTTGTTGAACCGTTGATTTTCGGCCAGGGACAATTGTTGGTCGCGGAAGCAAATTTTAATACATCATTAATGTTAATCAGCCATAAAGTTTTAAACCGTCAGGGAACTTTGTTGTTAAAATATAAAACAGAAAAATAAATATGCAACCCAAAGAATTTGCTATCGATCTTGCTCATCAGGCCGGCGATATTATTCGGTCCAATTTTAAATTGGGCATGAAAAAAGAATGGAAAAAAGATAACACGCCTTTAACGGCCGCTGATTTGGCGATCAATAAATTAGTGGAAGAAGCGGTGGCCAATATTTTTCCTGACCACGGCTTGATTGCCGAAGAAGGCGGTAATTTTAAAGAAACAGCCGAATACGTTTGGGTCTGTGATCCCATTGACGGCACCATTCCTTTTTCCCACGGTTTGCCTACTTGCGGTTTTAGCTTGGCTTTGGTTAAAAACGGCGAACCAATTTTGGGCGTAATTTACGATCCGTTTATTGACCGGCTGTTTTTTGCTGAAAAAGGTCAGGGCACAACCATGAACAACGAGCCGATCAAAGTTTCTGCCAGCCAAAATTTAAATCAGGGTCTGGTCGGGCTTAATTCCTGGCCCACAGCTTTATACGATTTTGTCAGTTTGTTTAAAACAATTTCCGAACAAGGCGCCAAGGTTATTAATTGTGCCTCCATTGTTTATACCGCCATGCTGGTTAGCAGTGGCGATATCATTGCTAATATTTGGCCGGGAACCACTCCCTGGGATATTGCCGCCATCAAGATAATTGTGGAAGAGGCCGGCGGCAGAGTAACCGATGTTTTTGGGCAACAGCAAAAATATAACGGCCCTATCAAAGGCGCTCTTATTACCAACGGAATTCTTCATGATAAGTTTCTGGGAATCATCCATGATGCCATGAAATAAGGCCCGATTACCTGTTAAATTCGGCCTCGGCCAAGGTATTTGACAGGATTTTTCAAATCCTATATAATACCCGAGCTGAAATGGGATGGGCGTAAAAATGCCGATTTATCCACATAATTTCCCCTAATTTAAGCAAGAATAGTCAATTTTTAACGAATGTTAAATCAATTGTTACTAAAATCAACAACCAACGAGCGGATAAATCAATACTAAGCCCCTAATTATAGGGGTTGCTGGTTGAGACCGCTTGTAAAAGCGGTTTTTTGTTTGTCAGTCGAGTCAAAAATTTAATGAAAGCCAAGGTTTGTCGGTCAAAAATGGCCCATAAACCTTGCCTTTCAAGGATTGAACCTTGATAACTTAATAAGGAAAAAGAGCATCTTGTTCTAACCGGATAATATTCGGTTAAAACACGCCCCAAGCCGGCATATCAGCCTTTGGCAAGGGGCGAGAAATAAAGAAATTATATAATCTATATAATTCTCTTGTAATTTGGTGGTTACAATAAGAGCAAGTGGTGGATGCCTAGACATCAAAAGACGATGAAGGACGTAGCAGCCTGCGATAAGCTTCGGGGAGGTGGCAAGCAACCTTTGATCCGGAGATTTCCGAATGGGGTAACCCTCCTGTCATAAAGGCAGGAATCACTGACTGAATTCATAGGTCAGTTGAAGAAGACCTGGGGAATTGAAACATCTTAGTACCCAGAGGAAAATAAAGAAACAATGTTAGTTTTTAGTTCTTCGATTGTTAGCAATAACAGTCGAATAATCTAAGAGCTAATTTCGATTCCCTTAGTAGTGGCGAGCGAAAAGGGAAGAGCCCAAACCACATCAGTGTTTTTATGGAATGATAAGCCGCAAGGTTTGTTGTGAAGTAATTTAAAGGTACAAGCCGTTGCTGATGCTGGCGTTGTGAGAGGTTACGTTATGGGTCTTGTAGCTCATAGACAGAGTAATTTGGTTAGTTTCCTAGTAGAATCCGCTGGAAAGCGGAGCCAAAGAAGGTGATAGCCCTGTACGCGAAAGGAGTAATCACTCTGTGGTAATTTATCTCGAGTACCTCGGGACTCGTGAAATCCCGTGGGAAACCGGCGCGACTATGCGCTAAGGCTAAATACTTTTGATGATCGATAGTGAACTAGTACCGTGAGGGAAAGGTTAAAAGCACCCCGGTGAGGGGAATGAAATAGTATCTGAAACCATTTGCTTACAAAGAGTCAGAGCCTGGCAGGATTTATTCTGTTGGGTGATGGCGTTCCTAATGAAGACTGAACCAACGAGTGTGTAGGTGTTGCCTAATCTAATCTCTAAGGAGAGAAGGTGTAGCGAAAGCGAGTCTTAACGGGCGACATTAGTTTATTAGCTTGCCCCGATTTATCGGGGTTGGCTAATTTACTAAACAGCAGCATTTACACGACCCGAAACCAGGTGAGCTA
>JAUYIT010000004.1 GCA_030688315.1 Candidatus Komeilibacteria bacterium
CTTTTTTGTCTATCACAAAAGTCAGTTCGGTGTAAGTGGAAACCAATTCAATGATGTTGATTTTTTTAACGGCCAACCTTTTTTCAATGGCAAATAGCATGTTGGGTAGATTAATAAATTCTTCCGGAAATTTGACGGTTATGCCGGCCAGGTTTTCTTTGTAAAAAATCGGTTTGGCGTTTTTATGATTCTGCTTTAATTCGGCCACGGCTTTTTGGCTGCCGATGATGGTAATTTCGCTTAAGCCCTGAGTGGCCACTAAATAGTTTTCGTGTCCTTGAGCCGCGGTTTGGTAAACTTCGTTTAAGATTTTTTGGTTCTGATTGGTTTTTTCATAAGTCACTTCCGCCAAACTGGAGTGCAACGATAAGCTCAAGTCCGTTTCGGCCAGCAGGGAACTGGGCGGGGCTTTAAGATCTTTGCCCAAACGCGAGAGCCCGACAATGACGGATTTCAGGTTAACGCTTTTTTTAGCGCGGTGTTCCAAGTCGGTTTTTATTTCCCTGGCATAGGCGGAAAAGTTCAAAATACCCCTTTGGCAGGCAAAGTAGGCCTCTTCGTCATTTTCTAGGATTTCCTTGATTATATCGGATATTTTAAGCATCTTGTGATTTTGTTATATTTGTAACATTTTATGGACAAATTGTAATATATTATTAAAAATTTTACAAGTTTATTAATACCCCGTAAAGTAAACTGAAAATGAAAAATAAATACGCACCTTGCGCTTAATTAAGCGCGAACAATCAACAGGAGGATGAACAAATGCCGATGTCGGCAAAATTCGGAACGCAGTTGCTGCCGCGGCTGGATAAAATTGCGGCAAAATTCGGAACGCCCTTTCATATTTACGATGAACAGGGAATCGTTGATGCCGTCAAGGGCATGTATTCGGCATTTGCCGATCATGGCATGGCGGGTTTTAGAAATTATTTCAGCGTCAAAGCCAATCCCAACCCAGAGCTGATGAAAATCATAGTCGAGGCGGCGGGTCAGGAATCCGGTTTTGACTGCAGTTCCATGCCTGAATTGAGTCTGTCGCGGCGATTTGTTAGCGGCGATCGGATAATGTTTTCGTCAAACAACACATCGTCGGCGGAATTCGCGGCCGCGCTTGACCAGGGCGGTTGCATTCTGAACATCGATGACATCACCATGCTGGATCGCTTGAGTCAGGCCGAGTTGCAAGGGGCCGCCGCGGTCAGTTTCCGGTACAATCCGGGATCGGAACGGAGCGGCGATTCAATTATCGGTCAGCCCGAGGAGGCCAAGTACGGATTGCGCAAAGATCAACTGCCAGCCGCTTATCAGCGTCTGCTTGATTTAGGCGTTAAACGCGAATCGATCGGAATCCATACCATGATTATTTCCAACCAACGGGAAAAATCATACATGATGGAAACCGTTAAAATGATGCTGGATATTGCCGGAGAATTCTTATTTCGCCACCAGCTCAAATTCCGTTTCATCAATATTGGGGGCGGCATCGGTATTCCTTACCGCACCAATGACAGTCCGTTTGAACTGTACGGCTTTTCCTGCTCGGCGGGTCAAGAACTCCGTAATTTCCAGGAAAAATTCGGATACCAGCCGAAACTTTTCATGGAGTGCGGTCGTTTTGTGACCGGTCCGCATGGCGTGCTGGTTACCTCGGTTTTGAACCGGATGAGCAAGCACAAGGAATACGTCGGGGTGGACGCTTGCATGTCATCGCTGATGAGGCCGGCAATGTATGATGCCTATCATCACATTACCGTGCTGGGTAAGGGAGAGGATTCGCCGCGTGAAACGGTTGACGTGGTCGGTTCTTTGTGTGAAAACAACGACAAGTTCGCCAAGAACCGCCATCTGCCCAAAACCACGCTCAATGACATTCTGATCATTCACGACACCGGCGCCCACGGCCATGCCATGGGCTTCAATTACAACGGCAGGGTTCGGCCCAAAGAACTACTGCTCAAACCGAACGGCTCGGTGGTCTTGATTCGGCGGGCGGAAACCGAGGAGGATTATTTCCGTACGTTGAGTTTTGAACCGATGACCTGGTCGGAACAGCCGACTCGCGAGTCGGAAGCGGCTTAGCCACAATGGGTGAATCACAAGATTCACCCTTTTTTATCTTTATAAATTGTCGCCCTTGTTATATTTGTAACATTTAGCGGAAAAATAGTTATAGAAAGTATAAAATTTTACAAGCCCAGGGCTCATGTTTATAATTAGCTGAAATTAGCATTAATTTTAATTTAACTATGTCTAACGCGACATTTTCAGTCAATTGCCCGTACGACGATTGCCAGAACACACTGGCTTTGCCAGCCACTTCGGAAATTGGCGATGTAATTGTTTGCCGAACCAATGCCGAAGGTTTAACCGGTTGCAATCGCAATACCGAAGTCAAAAATATTGTTAAAGATGAAAGCGGTAACATTGCTTCCGCCGACCTCTCAACTTTAGAGATCGACGAGGACTGGGGTCAATAAAAAATAAATTCATGACATCTCAATATAAAATCGGATTGTTACATACTGGAATTCGTGAGGATGAACGGATGATTTTGGATCAGTCCAAAGCCAGAGGCGTGGCAATTGAGCCGATTGATATCCGCTCCACCATTTTTAGCCCGCAAAGTTTTGCGCAATTTCAACCTTACGATTTGTTTTTACAGCGTTGCGCTTCGGGCGCCAAAGCCGATCAGGTGTTAAGATATTTTACCGAATACGGCAAACCGATCGTTAATAATTTGGAACTTTCGGAATTATGCAAAAATAAATATGCCACTTCGTTGCGGCTGGCGCGGGCGGGCGTGCCTACACCCGATTTTGCCTTGGCTTTTACCGAAGACAAGGTTTTGGAGGCAATTGATCAGCTGGGCGGTTTTCCGGTGGTTATTAAACCCGTGGCCGGTACTTCGTGGGGACGCTTAATGGGCAAGTTGACCGATGTGCACGCCGTGGAAATGATTTTGGAACATAAAGAAGCGCTGGGCGTTAATCATCAGTCATTTTATTTGCAAAAATTTATTGATAAGCCCGGCCGGGATATTCGGGTTTATACCGTTAATGGCCAAACTTACGCCGGTATTTACCGCTCCGCCGCTCATTGGATTACCAACACCGCTCGCGGCGCGGAAGCCGTGCCGTGCCCTATTACTAAAGAAATTTCCGAAATCTGCGCGGCCGCTCAACAGGCCGTGGGCAACGGTTTGCTAGCTTTGGATTTGTTTGAAACCGCGGACGGTTTGATGGTTAATGAAATTAATCACACCATGGAATTTAAAAACGTGGTTAAAATTACCGGCATTGATATTCCGGGTAAAATTTTGGATTATTGCCTTGAAGAAATTAAAAATCATGAATCAACCAAATAAAATCAAAGTCTCCATTGTGGGCGGCAGCGGTTACGCGGGCGGAGAATTATTGCGTTTATTACTCAACCATCCTCATGTTGAAGTAACGCAAATAACTTCACGTTCCATGGCCGGCAAAAAAGTGACTTTATTGCATCCTAATTTGCGCAAAGCCACCGAACTGAGGTTTATTAAACCCGAAGAACTGGTTGAATGTGATTTACTATTTTTAGCTATGCCTCATGGTGAAGTAATGGGTCGGCTTGATGAATATTTAGGCAAAGCCAAAAAAATCATTGATGTTTCGGCCGATTTTAGATTAAAAAATCCGGCGGATTATCCGCGTTGGTATGATTTAATTCACCCCAATCCCGCTTATCTTGATAAATTCGTCTGCGGTTTGGCCGAGTTGTATCGAGAAAAAATCAGAACCGCCGATTTAGTGTCATGTTTTGGCTGTGAAGCCACTTGTTCCATCTTATCTTTATATCCATTGTATAAAGAAAATTTAATTGACGGTCCGGTTTTTTTGGATGTTAAAATCGGTTCTTCAGCGGCTGGCGCTAAAAGTTCGGCGGCCAGCCATCATCCGGAGCGGGCTAACAGCGTTCGTTCATATAAATTAACCGGACACCGGCACATGGCGGAAATCCGCCAGGAGCTGGCCGCCGCCAATATTTTTCTATCCGCCACGGCTATTGAAATGGTGCGGGGCATTGTGGTCACGGCGCAAATAATGCTCAACAAAGATTTAAACGAAGCCGATATTTTAAACGTTTATCGCCAGTATTATCAAAAAGAATCTTTTATTAGAATCATTAATGAAAAAGCCGGCATTTACCGTTTTCCGGAACCTAAATTACTGGCCGGCACCAACTTTTGCGATATCGGTTTTGAAAAAGAAGAGGGAACTAATCGTTTGGTTGTTGTCGGCGCGATTGATAATCTGGTCAAAGGCACCGCCGGTCAGGCAATTCAGGCCATGAATTTAATGTATGGCTGGGATGAACGGTTGAGTTTGGAATTTATGGGATTACATCCGGTATAAAATAAGTCAGGCGAGGAAATAAACTTTTTTTCGCCTCATGAATCCGGTCATTAACTTCGCTCGCTCGGTCAAGTAAAAATTTGCCCGCTACACTCGAGTACTCATGACGCGTTCAAATTTTTCTTGCCCTCGCTCGCTAAAAATTTATTATGTTGTTGCTCAAAATCGGTGGTGGGGAAAAAATAAATTTTGAATACATTGCCCGCGATGTTAAAAACATTATTGAACGGGAACAGGTTATTATTGTTCAGGGCGCCAATCATGACACCGATAAAATCAGCCGTCAGCTGGATTACGCACCCAAAACCATAACTTCACCCTCGGGTTATACCAGCCGTTATACCGATCAGCGCACCATGGAAATTTTAACCATGGTTTATTCGGGGTTGGTTAATAAAAAAATCGTAGCTTCTTTACAACAGGCCGGGGTTAACGCCCTTGGTCTTTCGGGTGTGGACGGCGGATTATTAAAAGGCGAAAGAAAGCAGAAAATTTTATCAGTGGAAGACGGTAAAACCAAAGTGATTACCGATGATTATACCGGCAAGGTTACTTCGGTTAATCATCGGTTATTATCGTTATTATTGTCCAACGGCTACACGCCGGTAATTTGTTTGCCCGCTCTTTCGGAAAACAATGAAATGATTAATTTTGATAACGACCGTGTTTGCGCCAAGATCGCCGAGGCCATGAATATTAAAACCATTGTTTCTTTATTTGAAGCGCCGGGATTTTTAAAAGACGCTTCCGATCAAAACAGTTTATTAAAAACATTAAGTTTATCGGAACTTTTAGCTAATGAAGATTCGGCTCTGGGCCGGATGAAGAAAAAGATTCTAGGCGCCAAAGAAGCGTTTGCAGGCGGGGTGGAAAAAATCTATTGGGCGGATGGCCGGCAAGAATACCCGGTCAGCCGCGCTTTAAATGGAGAAGGAACAATCATATGTGCAGATTCTTAATCATCAATTCTCAAAAACCCGTCAATATCGCCGATTATCTGTTTGATTTTGCCAAAATGTGCCAAAACAGCGAGCGCAATCAGGTCGATGGCTGGGGCATTGCCTGGCTCGCTTCGACTAATCGAGGCGAGCTTAATGAACAGAGTTGGCAAACTAAAAAGTTTTTAAACCCGATTTGGGAATCAACGGCTGAATTTTCTTTATTTCCTCAAAGCAAAGTTTTTTTTGTTCATGCCCGCGGTTCATCGTTTAAAAAACATCAGGGCGACGTTAATTTTAATCAGCCCTTTGTTGAGGGTAAAAACATTTTTGTGTTTAACGGTTTTTTAAATTCGGTCAAACTACCCGAAAGTTTAGAGGGTCAAATCGGTTCTCAAAAGATTTTTAATTTGTTATTGAAGAATAATCAAGACGGTCCGGCTTCTGCCAGCATTAAAGCCAGAATGGCCCTGGAGGACCACAGCAATTTAATCGAAGGCCTTAATTACGCTTTTTCCGACGGTTTAAACACCACGGTGGTCTGCCGTTATCTGGAAAATCCGGATTATTACGCTATCAGATATTACGCTGATCAGGAAAAAGAAATAGTCAGTTCTTACGATTTTGGTGATTTGCCTTTTAAAAAGTTAAATAACGGCGAACATCTTAATTTAAGAAAATTCAGTTTGTAATTCGCTCGGGTGAGAAAATTTTTTTGCCCTCGTCTCCGGCCTTCGCCGCGGCCGGCGGCTCGCCCGGTATTTTCCACTCGGTCAAGAAAATTTTCTCACCCTCTCTGGTTAAATTATTACTACATTATGGATTATTCACAAATTCAAAAAGAATATTTAGTACCTACCTATCCCAATCGCAACGTAACCATGGTTAAGGGCGAGGGGATTTATTTGTATGATGAAGCGGGTAAGGAATATATCGATTGCATGATTGCCATTGGCGGTAACAATTTAGGTCATTGTTTGCCGGAAATTGTTCAGGCAATTTCAACTCAGCTTAATCAGCTGACTACTTTACATGCCAGTTTAAATAACAACACTCGTTCTAAAGCCATTGGTAAATTGAATGAATTTTTACCGCCTGCTTTACAACGATATTATTTTGCCAACAGTGGTACCGAAGCCATTGAAGCGGCCATGAAGTTTTCGGTGGTAGCCACGGGCAGAACAAAATTTATCTCGGTCACCAATGATTATCACGGAAAAACTTTGGGCTCTTTAGGCGCCACTACTTCCAATCATGGAAAATACCTGGAACCGTTTAAAACTTTAACGCCCAAATTTGATTACGTGGAGTTCGGTAATCTGTCAGATTTGGAAAAAACCCTGTCCACCGAACACGCGGCTATTATTATGGAACCCATTCAAGGCGAAGGCGGAGTTGTTTTACCGCCAGCAGGATATTTTAAGGCAGTCAAAAAAATGTGTGAAGATAAGGGTGTGTTATTGGTTCTGGATGAAATTCAAACGGGCCTGGGCAGAACGGGCTCAATGTTTGCTTTTCAAGATCAGGATTTTATACCGGATATTTTATGCTTGGGCAAAGGTTTGGCGGGCGGTTTGCCGGTGGGTTTAACCGCGGTTAGCCCGCAAATTGCCGCCAAGATCGGCAAAGGCACTCAAACTTCAACTTACGGCGGTAATCCTTTGGTAATGAGCGGCATTATTGCTACGCTCGATTATATTAATAACCATCAAATTTTGGATAATGTCCGGCAAACCGGCCAATATTTTTTAACCCAACTTCAATCTTTAAACAGTCCGTTAATTAAAGAAGCCAGGGGAGTCGGTCTGATGATAGGTCTGGAATTGATCGAAAAAGCCGTGCCTTACGCCCAAAAATTTCAAACCGAGGGCGTATTATGCATGCCCACCAACGAAAACATTTTGCGTTTTTTGCCGCCTCTCATTATTTCCCGCGATCAAATTAACCAGTTAATTGCTAAAATCAAAACGGTTTTGATTTAGGCTTTTTGGTCGTGCTTGACAAAAATCAAGAAATCGACTATACTTTTCTAATTCTTAACAAAGAATTACGCCAATCGTAATTCTTTTATTGTATAGATTCGTATGGAAATCAGAAATATCGCTATTATTGCCCACGTTGACCACGGCAAAACCACTCTCACCGATGCTTTAATGAAGCAAACCGGCATGACTGACGGCACCGTGACCATGGATTCCAACACTCTGGAAAAAGAGCGGGGTATTACCATCTATTCAAAAAACACCTCGGTTTTTTACAAGGACACCAAAATCAACATTGTGGACACGCCGGGTCACGCCGACTTTAGTTCCGAAGTGGAGCGCATTTTAAGATCCATTGATTGCGTGCTGTTGTTGGTGGACGCGCAGGAAGGCCCCATGCCGCAGACCAAATTCGTGTTAAAAAAATCCTTACAGCTCGGTTTGCATCCGATTGTGGTTATTAATAAAATTGACAAGCCATCTGCTCGGCCACTGGAAGTTCAGGAAATGGTTTACGAATTGTTTTTGGATCTGGGCGCCACCGACGAGCAGTTGAACTTTAAGGTAATTTTTGCCGCTTCCAAACTGGGCATTGCCAAACTTCAGCTTGAAGATGAAGATAAGGATTTAACCCCGTTGTTGGATCTTATTTTATCCAATGTTAAGCCGGTACCCGCTGAAGCTGTTAATGAGCCGTTTGCCGCCCAGCCGTTTAATTTGGCTTATGATAATTTTTTAGGCCGTTGTTCTATCTGTCGCGTGTACTCGGGTATTGTTAAAGACGGCCAAAATATTTTTGCCATTAATGCTGATGGTAAAAGCCGCGCCGGTAAAATTACTAAACTGTTTACCTACCGTGGTTTAACCCGTCAGGAAGTTCCTCAAGCCGAAGCCGGCGATATTGTGATGATTGCCGGCATTCCGGATATTGAAATCGGCGAAACCATTGTTGCCAGCGCCGAGCAACAGGCCTTGCCCGCTATTTCCATTGACGAGCCCACCATCACTCTAAATTTTTTGGTCAACAATTCGCCTTTTGCAGGACGCGAGGGCAAGTTTGTCACTAACCGCCAGATTAAGGAACGTTTGGAAAAAGAACTGGAAGTTAACGTGGGTTTAAAAATTGATTTTTCCGATAACGCTTTTTACAAGGTCTCCGGCCGCGGCGAACTGCATATTGCCATTTTGCTGGAAAATTTGCGCCGTGAAAATTATGAACTGCAAGTTTCCCAGCCCCAAGTAATTTTTAAAGAAGAAGGCGGCGTTAAATTGGAACCGTTTGAAGAAGTAACGATTGATGTGCCCGAATCCAGTCAGGGTACGGTGATTGAAAAAATTTCCAAACGCAAAGGCAATCTGCTGGATTTAAAAACCCATAACGGGCAAAGCCGGCTGGTCTTTGAAATGCCCACCCGCGGCTTGCTGGGTTATCGCAATGAATTCGTGGTGGATACCCGCGGCGAAGGAATTTTATGCACCCACGTGCTGGGCTTTAAGCCCTATGTTGGCGAAATCGCCAAAACCGAACTTGGCTCCATGATTTCCATGGCCACGGGCAAAGCTTTAACTTTTTCCCTGTTTGGTTTGCAGGAGCGCGGCACTTTGTATATCGGAGCCAATATTGATGTTTATGAAGGCATGGTAATTGGTAACACCTCCAAAGGCCACGATATGGCCGTTAACCCCATCAAGGGCAAACAACTTACCAATATGCGGGCTTCCGGCGCCGATGATGCCATGAAGCTGGTCACGCCGTTTGATCTGACTTTGGAAACCGGACTGGCCATTATGAATGAAGACGAGTATTTGGAAGTTACGCCCAAAAACATCCGCTTGCGCAAGCAGTTTTTGACCGAGGTGGAAAGAAACCGCAACAAGCGGAAATAAAATTGAAATACAAAAAAGGCCGTGCTTTAACGGTCATTGCGAGCCCCGAAGGGGCGCGGCAATCCCGTTGTACTGGTATAAACATCGGGATTGCTTCGTCGCTACGCTCCTCGCAATGACGGCTGTGGCACGGCCTTTTTGTTTTACACTATTCAACAATAAGATTACCCTTCATACCCATGGCGCGGTGGGTGCCGACGGAACAGTAATATTCAAACGTGCCGGTTTTGTCAGCCGTAAATTCCACGGTTTCAGTAGCCGGGCCTTGCATCTGTTTGGTGCGGACGTTAAATTCATCCAACACCCAGTCATGAAAGCCGCTGTTGTTGTTAAAAACGATTCTGACGCGGTCGCCTTTTTTAACCCGGATTTCAGCAGGGTTAAAGGAAAAGTTTTCCGCTCCGACGGTAAAAGTTTTAACTTCAACTTCGGCATTAACATTAGCGTTAACATTGGCATTACCGTTATCCATATTAACATCCACGTTAACATTAACTCCGTCATTGCCGCTTTGTTCGTCGTTAACATTGCTGTCAGCCGAATCATTGGCGTTGCCGTTATCCGCCTCTTCAGCGGTATTGGTATTAGTCGCTTCTTGGCCTGATTTTTGAGAGCTCCAAATTAAGTAAGCTCCCACCGCCACTACGACTACGATAATGCCGATCATTAAGGCATTGCCCGCTTCGCCTTGGAATCGAGGCGAGCCCTTTTGTTGGTACCCG
>JAUYIT010000039.1 GCA_030688315.1 Candidatus Komeilibacteria bacterium
AAAATACAAACCCGTGCCCACGGAGCCGTTAAACGGCACGGTTATAGCATCTGGCACAATTTGTAAAGGAAAGCTGAACCAAGTGTTTTGCGTGGGCTGGCCGCTAAGATCGCCGTACCAGTTTACGCCATCATTGGAAACCTGGTATTCCAAAGTTCTGCCAAAGGGATATTGCACCGGCTGGAAAGCGACGCTTAAAACGTTGCCATTGCCCGCGCCGGCTAATAAATTAGTTGACTGAATTGTACCATTGGGATGATAATTAGGCGGATTATCCCCTAATTCGACTCTGGCTTGAGCGGTATCCCAATCAATATAACTGCCCGCGCCCATAAAAGCCGTGTCATTAAAACTTTCCACAAAGTAATGAGCGCCATGGTTGGTAGCGCGATGAGCCAAAGATAAAGAAACTTGAGTGTAATTGCTCCATTCCAAACCGGTTTCCTGCGCCCGGACTCTGACTAATAAGGTAGGCGCGTAGATTTTGGAAGTGGAAAAATAGTATTTGCGACGATTGTTGGCAATAGTTTCGTAATTGGCCACCACGTTGCTCCAGCTTTGTCCGGCGTTGTTGGAATACTGGATATCCCAGGTACTGGGATTGGCCTGCCCAGTGGTAATATCCAAAATTACCAGCGCGTCGTAAGCGTCATCCGTGCCGCCGTTCTGCGACAGGTCGTCGCCCGATAACACCACGGTCGGCGGAGCAACAGCGGCAAAAATAAAATTATAGCCCGCGACCAAAAAAAACGCGGCTACAAAAAGGTAAAAAATTAAATTAAACGATTTTTTAAACATGAAAAAACTAAGGTGTATATTTTAATCTTTAACGGTCTCAAGAAGCCATTCATATAACGGTTTTAAATACACGGTCATTCCGTTTTTTTCTATTTTTCTTTTTTCATTCCAGGTAAGCGCCGTCAGTTTGGTAATATTCAATTCTTGGCCGGCTTCAATAAGAGCTTTTACTTCTCTCTGCTCAACATCGGGATCCGTCAGGTCATAGCATACTTGCAACAACTCCACCGCTTGATACCCCTTTTTAAGCACAAAATCTATTTCCCGATCATTCCGGGTTTTGTAATAGAATAATTCGCGATTCGGCTGATAACCCTTTTTAACCAGTTCCATAAAAACAAGATTTTCCATGAGCTTGCCTGTATCCGGAGAATGCTGTACCGCCTTGGCGGTTACAAATCCATTATCCACGGCGTATGTTTTTTTTAAAGAACGCAAGCGCGTTCCGGCTTTTGTTGAATGGCGTTTCAAAGAAAAAAGCAAGTAGGCCTCATTTAAATAGCCCAAATAATTTTCCAAGGTGACTTGGCTTTTAAAACCCAAAACACGCGCGAGTTTTTTGGCGCCATACTGATTGGAAACATTGTTGATTAAATATGAACCGAGGTTGTCGATCTGTTCGGAAAAACGTACCTTATGGCGCTTGATTACGTCTTTAAACAGCACGGCGTCAAACAGCGTGTCCAGGTAGCCGCGCGGCTCAACGCCTTTGGTAACTATTTCGGGATATCCGCCGTTAACCAGATATTGATTGAGGTACCCCAAAAATTTTGCTTTTTCGTCGGGTAATAAAAATTTTTCAGCCGTTAATTTATACTGTTTAGCCCGCAAAACTTCCGTAAAATTAAACGGCAAAATTTCTATGGGGATGTGCCTGCCGGTAAGGTGAGTGGCAAGTTCTTGGGAAAGCAGAGCGGCGTTAGAACCGGTTAAAATCAAATTATAGCCGATCCGATGCAGGCGATTTACGAAAAGTTCCCAATTAGGAAGGTTTTGTATTTCATCAAAAAGTATGTACTTTGTTTCTCCGTAGGCCAACTTCAGCTCCGTCATTAGTTCATCAAGATCAACCTTTTCATCGCCGGGCAGCGCTTCGTCATCAAAATTAAAATAGGCAAAGGACTGGCCCGTTAAAACCCTTAAGGCAAAAACGGATTTACCCGCCCGGCGGGGACCAAGTATAACCTTTATCAAATCAGAAGCAAGCCACTGTTGAGCGTCTTTTTCCCTATCTCTTTCTATATACGGAAAAGAAAGTAACCTCTCTTTATCCTGCTTTTGTTTAAAAATAGTGCCTTTTAGCATATTACTAATAGTATAGTATGCTTATTATCTCTTTTTAGTATAATATAATTTAAGATAATATGTCAAGCGAAATTCAATAGAGAGGATCAAAACTTAATCATTACTCCAAAATAGCTTATTTTGAGTATCATCACTACCTGAAATTTGTCAATTTGGGGGATTACCTAAAAAATGTCATGGCCCGGTAAAACAACGACCGGATCCGCCACCGCCGCCAGAATAAAGTTTTGATAAACAAAAAAACCCGTCAAAAAAAATAAAAATAAAATACTAACAAACTTTCTCATAATAATTGCCTAGGGGCAACGCGCCGCTTCTTTTAAATAAAGGTTACCGGTATCGCTGATATAAGCGAAAATTTCTCCGTCTTTATTGTTAAAAATCAAATTACCTTCATTACCCGGATTAAAAGCGCCCTGATTTTGATTGATACTGCCGTCTAAATGCACAATACTGTTGTTGCCGCTTTGTTCAACGTAAAAAATAATATCACCGTTGGCATCCCTGACTTCCCAGCCGGTAGCCCAATTACCCGGCTTATTGGCCGCTGGCAAAGATCCGGAATTAGCGTCACAACCCGCCAAATTAGCGCCGCCGCCGCCGGCCATTCTGCCAATATCCTCTATTCTAAAAATTTCCGTTCCAGCGCTGTTATTAACGGCAAACAGCGAACCGTAAGCGGTATAACCGCTAACTGTTTGTGTTTTAAACAATGTTAAAACTCCTGTTACCAAAACAATAACCGCCAATAGGAAATAAATTTTAATTTTGCCCAATTGATTCATCTTATTGTCCTAATTGAATAACAAAGTTACCTCCGTCAGCGTACATTTTAGGAACGGTTGCCTGATTAGAGCCTAACCTTACTTCGCTAACAACTCCAATATTACCGCTTTCATCAACCTCAAACAAGTTACTATTTTCATCCTGCCGCCTTACTCCAAAAACGCTGGTGTTTCCGCCATCAACGTCAACTCTGATAATCATACTGCCGTTACTTTCCAAATAATAA
>JAUYIT010000034.1 GCA_030688315.1 Candidatus Komeilibacteria bacterium
CGTTACCGGCCGTGACGACGTAGTTGTGTGCGGTTATCATGGCTGGCATGACTGGTACATTGGTTCCACGCCGCGTAATTTAGGCGTGCCCAAAAGCACTCAAAAAATGACGCATAAATTCAACTATAACGATATTGAATCCTTAAAAAAGGTTTTTAAGGCCAATAAAGGCAAGATCGCGGCCGTGATTATGGAGCCAATGAACTACATTGAACCAGCTAAGGGCTTTTTGGCTGCCGTTAAAAAGTTAGCCCATCAAAACGGTGCTTTATTGATTTTTGACGAAGTCATTACCGGCTTTAGGTATTCTTTAGGCGGAGCGCAAAAATTGTTTAACGTTATTCCGGATTTGGCCACCTTTGGCAAAGCCATGGCCAATGGCCTGCCTATTGCCGCTTTGGTGGGACGTAAAAAATACATGAAAACTATATCCGACATTTTTTACTCATCCACTTTTGGCGGCGAGTGTTTATCCTTGGCCGCGGCCATTGCCACTATTAAAGAAATGGAACCAAAAAAGCTGATTCAAAAAATTTGGCAAAAAGGCAGGTATTTGCAAAATGCCACCAATAAATTGATAAAGCAGAATAATTTGTCGGAAATCATAAAAATTGGAGGCAAGCCCTGCTGGCAGGTGTTTATTTTTTCCGATACGCACAATGCCACCGGTTTGGAAATAAAAAGCTTTATTCAGCAGGAAGTTTTGGCCAATGGTATTTTATGGTACGGTCAGCATAACATCAGCTTTAGCCACAGCCAAAAAGATTTGGATAAACTGCTTAAGGTGTTTAAGGAAGTTTTTCCCAAATTAAGGCAGGCGCTGGATAATAACAAAGTCAGGCAAAGCTTAAGAGGCAAGCCGATTACCAATATCTTTAAAATCAGATAAATGAGCAAGCCCGAAAAAATTATCATCATCTTAGGCGGCGGTTTGGTTAAAAATCCAGACAACAGTTTTAGAACGGCCCGTTTTAACGAAACCGGAGATAATTCCGGTCTGATTGGCGGAGGCGCCAGAGTGGACGCGGCCGCTTATTTGCTTCAAGAAGATTCGGAACGTTTGATAATCGCTTCGGGCGGACAGGGCATTCTACCCGGTATCGGCCAGCACCCCGATATTTCCAAGGTCATTAAAAATGAATTATTGGCTTTGGGCGTTGAGGAGAAAAAAATTATTGAGGAAAATAAATCCGACACTACCTACCAGCAGTTGATC
This sequence comes from Candidatus Komeilibacteria bacterium, assembly GCA_030688315.1. Lineage (GTDB taxonomy): Bacteria > Patescibacteriota > Patescibacteriia > UBA1558 > UBA10009 > JAUYIT01. The sequence continues at coordinate 1,217 of JAUYIT010000034.1, forward strand.
GAATTAAAAAAATTATTGACAGATAAAAACGTGATTGAAGTCGTTATGATTACCAATCAATGGCATCTGCCCCGTGTTCAGGCGATGATTGAAGGCAATGCCGATTTTAAAGATTTTTATCAAAAAATAAACTGTCAGTTTTTAACTGCCGAAGAAATCGTCATTAAGGAAGCTCCTGAACAATGGCAAAAAATAATTGAAGCCGCTTATCAAAGTCCGGCCATGCAGGAACGCTTGGCCGCTGAAGAACGGGGGATTAAACAAATTAACGAAGGAACATACAAATATGCGTAACATAGTCATTCAAACACCAAAAGGTAAAAGAGCTATTGGACCGGGTCAGCCGTGCTTTATTATTGCCGAAGTTTCGGCCAACCATAATCAATCCTTTGCCAAGGCCAAAAAAATCATTGACGCGGCCATTAAAGCCGGCGTTGATGCCATTAAGATTCAAACTTATACAGCCGACACTATGACCATTGATTCGGATAAGAAATATTTTCAGGTTACGGTCAACAAGGCCTGGAAGGGTCAATCGCTGTATAAACTGTACCAGCAGGCCTATACCCCTTGGGCCTGGCAGCCCGAGTTAAAAAAGTACGCTGAAAAAAAAGGCGTTATTCTGTTTTCCACGCCGTTCGATAATACCGCGGTCGACTTTTTGGAAAAAATGAAAGTCCAGCTTTACAAAGTGGCCTCGTTTGAAGTAGTGGACATTCCTTTATTAAAAAGAATCGGGCAAACCAAAAAGCCGGTGATTATGTCGCGCGGTATGTCCACTTTGGAAGAATTAAAGTTGGCCGTTAAAACTTTAAAACAAAACGGCTGTCCGCAACTAGCTTTACTGCATTGCGTGAGCGCTTACCCAGCTAAGCCCGAGACCATGAATCTTAAAACGATTCCTGATTTGGCTAAAAAACTCAAGGTGGTTAGTGGTCTTTCCGATCACTCCTTAAGCCCGGCTGTGCCCGTTACGGCCGTGGCTTTGGGCGCCAGCATTATTGAAAAGCATTTTACCTTAAAAAGGTCCGATGGCGGCCCGGACGCGGCTTTTTCCTTGGAACCGGCGGAATTAAAGACCTTAGTTAAGGAAGTTCGGGAAGCGGAACAGGCCATTGGCCGCCCGATTTATCAGGTAGCCAAAAACGAAGAAGAAAATGTTACGTTTAGAAGGTCATTATTCGTGATTAAAGATATTAAAAAGGGTGAAAAATTTAGCGCCGCCAATGTCCGTTCCATTAGACCCGGCCATGGCTTGCTGCCAAAATATTACGAAAAGGTCTTAGGTAAAAAGGCGGCGCGCGGCATTGAAAGAGGTACGCCTTTGAGCTGGAAATTAATTCAATAAATCATGACTGAAGTTAACTATCAAGTCCGGTCGGGAAAACTTGAGGATTCCAAAAGGGTCTGGGAAATTAGAAATAATTTTTTAACGCGCCAGAATTCTAACGAGCAATCGGTAATTCCATTTGAGAATCATCAGCCATGGTTTATAAAAAAATATTTTTCTTACAAGGATAACAAGCTAGTGATTATTGAAACCAATGGTCAAGTTGCCGGTTATCTAAGATTTGATTCAGAGGAAGGTAAAGGGTATGTTGTTTCCATCGCTCTAGACCCTGTCTGGCAGGGCAAAGGGCTGGGTTCAGTTTTGCTCACGGACGGTTTACGGTTGATTAAAACCGATCAGTTAATTATGGCGCAAGTTAAAAAGTTCAATCCCGCTTCTTTAAAACTTTTTCAAAAATGCGGTTTTCAAATAGTCAGAGAAGATGAAAACAGTCATTATTTAAGCTATGTGAAATAAATAATAATCATGGAAATTCAAGATTTTGTTAAAATTAATAAGGATTTTTGGTCGCAGTTTAAAATTAAACAAGGCGGAAAAAAAATATTAATTGAGGAGCCGCGCCGACAGGCCTTAACTCACGTTAACGCCGTGATGGCCATGATTTTAAATTTGGCGCGCGGCTACGAGCCGGTTTGGTTTTACAGCCAGTTTTGCCAGCCCCAAGAAATTTTGGATTCATATTTTCCGGGAGCGCAAACCATTGCCGATAAAGATCACTTGCGGCTCAAGGTTTGGGCGATGCTGATTGCGATTTTAAAATTTCCCAAGATTTATTTTACCAAAAATATTTTGGCTTTTAGCTATGCAGGCGTGCGTTACGGGGATATTCTTTATGATTCCGTTCTTCATTTGTATAAATTGGGTACCGTCAGAAAAATCGATTATAAAGTTTTACGAGTTGCCGCGTTATGCGTTTATCGTCATTTAACCATAAAAAAAATATTACGCGGGGGAAATTACGCCGGTATTTTGGTTTCGCATCAAATTGGCATCGGCAGCGGCATTATGTTAAGAGCGGCCTTATCTTTGGGTTATGAGGGTTATTTGAGATGCGGCCAGAACCAAGCCA
>JAUYIT010000040.1 GCA_030688315.1 Candidatus Komeilibacteria bacterium
TTGTTAAAATTGAGGCGATCAAGCCCGGCTTCATTAATTTTTATCTTAACCCTGTTTTTTTATCGGCCCAAGTTGAATCCATTTTAAAATTTAAAGGCGATTACGGCCGCTCCGATGTAGGCCGGGGAGAAAAAATCCAACTGGAATTTATTTCGGCCAACCCCACCGGACCGTTAACCGTGGGCAACGGCCGGGGCGGTTTTTACGGTGATGTATTAGGCAACGTAATGACGGCCTGTGATTTTAACGTAACCAAGGAATATTTAATCAACGATGCCGGCAACCAAATCACCTCGCTCGGACACTCGGTTTTAAAAGATGAGCAAGCGGTTTACTCCGGCGATTATATCAACGATTTGCATGAACGAATTAAAGAGAGCAATCCTTACCAAGTGGGCCAGCAAGCCGCTAAAATTATTTTGGATGAATTGCTTAAGCCCACCGTGGAAGAGGGGATGAAGGTTAAATTTGATAATTGGTTTTCGGAAGATACACAATTGAGGCAGACCAAAAAAATTGATCAGGTGATTGACTGGTTAAAGCAGGAAAATTTTCTTTATGAAAAAGATAACGCTTGGTGGTTCAAGTCATCCGAGCACGGCGATACCCGCGACCGGGTGTTGGTAAAAACCAACGGCGAGTTTACTTACTTGGCGCAGGACTTTGCCTACCTGGTGAGCAAGTTTAAGGCCAGAAAATTTTCCAAGGTGATTAACATTTGGGGCGCCGATCATCATGGCGACGTGGCCGGCTTGCTGGCCGCGGCCAAAGTTTTGGGTTATGCCGGTAAGCAGGAAGTTATTTTAATGCAGTTTGTAAAATTGTTTAAAGACGGTCAGGAGGTGCGCATGTCCAAGAGGCGAGGGACTTACGTAGCCATGAGCGAGTTGTTGGAAATGGTAGGTCATGATGCCGTCAGGTTTTTGTTCCTAATGTACTCCAACAACACCCATATTAATTTTGATTTGAATCTGGCCCAGGAAAGGTCGGAAAAAAACCCGGTCTATTATGTCCAATATGCCTATGCCAGGATCAGCGGCATCTTACGGCAAAAGGAAGTTGAGGAGGTTAAGCCCGGGTCAAAGGACTTGGAGTATAGCCATGAAGCCGAACTGTCCTTGGCTAAATTGCTGATCCGCTACCCTGAAGTTTTGGCCCAAGTTGCCTTGGATTATGAGGTCCAAAAACTGCCTAGTTACGCTCTGGAAATCGCTGACAAATTCCACCAGTTTTACCACCAATGCCGGGTGATTAACGAGGGTAAAATTGACCTGTCCAGGTTGGAACTGGTCCGCCTAACCAAGAAGATTTTGGGTGAGGTATTGGCGGTAATAGGAATATCGGCTCCGGAAAAAATGTAGTTACTTAAGTAAAAAGGCACTATCGGATACTAAACCCCTGTTAAGCCAGGGGTTTTTGTTTTACCTTATAAAAACGAGCCTATTTATTAATATCGGATAAACGATAATACCATTTTTGATTAAACTTTTTAAGTTTTTATATCCGATATTACTCTAGCAAGGTCCTTAAACTTAGGGTTTACTCTTATAATAAGTTCAATCTTTTTCTGCCTAGATCCGGCTTTTATTTGTTTTTCTCTTTTAATAGCCTCGCTGGCACAGGGAAATACCTCATAGTAGACTAATTTATCCGCGTGATATTGATTAGTAAATGAGTTACGGCTTGTACCGTTTTTATGCTCCGCCATGCGCCTGCTTAAGTTATTGGTCATGCCTGTATAAATAACAGTCTGACGCTCGTTTGTTGTTAAATAGGTGTAAAAAAGTTTTTTTTCATAATCGCTTTTTTTATAATTTAAGGCTCCTTAAGCGGTCATTGCGAGCCCGCCGAAGGCGGGTGAAGCAATCCCGTTAACTAGCTAAAGAGTACTCCGAAGTGGTTTTTTTGAGTAACGAATATGGTTGAGTAAAGGTTACCTTGTAGAGTGAATTATTGCTTCTGAACGGGATTGCTTCGGCCAGCAAAGCTGGCCTCGCAATGACGGTACTTTGCTGCCAACCTCTGCTCCTAATGCCTCAGCAAATACTACCGTCGACATTTTACAAGATCTTGTGAGTTAATGTCAAGCTATACATAGCTGTCTTTGGTTGACTACTATCCGTGTAATCCGTGTGATCATGAGCATTGAAAAACATTAAATTACCCTATATCTCTCTTCCTATTATATATGCACAAATTAATGACTATCGGATGACGTTTTAACCTTGTTAGCCGGTATTAGTAATAAACGTAACTGTGCTTTATTTATTGACGTTTAAAATATCGGATATGTTTTGCGACGCATTATTAAGGCTAATTAAAATAGCTTCACAAGTGATTAACCGATTTTTGTTTAATAAGCTGTTTGCCGGTGTTGTCATTGCGAGCCGAGCTAAGCTCGGCGAAGCAATCCCGTTGTGTTTGGTTTAAACATCGGGGTTGCTTCGGCCCCGTTAAGCGGGGCCTCGCAATGACGTCGCAAAACAGCTTGCCTTACCTTTGATTATTTCGCGACGGTCATTTTCTGGCTTTAAGAGGGCCGTTAGATGCCTGGTAGTACAGCAAGATTTTCAGGCAGATTGGGCGGGCGCGGGGGTGGGGTCAAAGTTCCGTGGTTCCAACAGGGTAGAGACGCGCAATTGCGCGTCTCTACGATCGGTCAAATTCGGCATCGTTTGTTTACGCCAGCCCGCGCCCGCCCCGGTGGCCAGGGTCCAGACCATTGGGATACCACCTTGGTCAGTCGTGTCCGCCAGCCGTTTTGCCCAAACCGTCATTGCGAGCCCGCCGAATCGGCGGGCGAAGCAATCCCGATGTACGTGCCAGCTCAACGGGATTGCCGCTTCGCCCGCCGAGCTCAGCTCGGCGGGCTCCTCGCAATAACGGAGGGCAAAACGGCTTAATCAGTTTCAAGAGACCGAGGTACAATCAAAGGCGATTCTTATCAACAGGCAAAAATAGTATTTCTATATTATCCCAAAAAATTTGTGGATAACTAATTTCTATATTATGCAAATTTTTTTCTTTAGGATTTTAGCACACAAGATATTAGCCAAAAAATGCCCTAAAACAAGGTTAAATTGCGTATCGGTTAACATCGGTACTATATTATCGGATAGTTAACATGCTGTTTATAAACCATTCATAAAAAGGGGAAAAAATGTTATAATTAATATCGGATAGTTGATAAATAAGTTAAGGTTTCTCAATAAATTTGCAACTAGCGGGAATATAATATACCGCTAGCTTTTGAGATGCCGATATTGCCCATAAAACAAGGGCGAATACAGTCCCCATGTCGAAGGAAAATAAAAAACTAAAAGAACCAAAGAACCTTAAGGTTCAAACCCCTGAATTGGAGCAGTTTATCTCCCTCGCTGAAGCTTCAGAACTGTGTTCGTATTCCCAGGAATATCTGTCGCTGTTGGCCAGAAAGGGTTTAATCGGAGCCGTTAAAATGGGACGCAACTGGGTGATTACCCGGGACGTCCTTTTTGATTACGTTCAAAAAAACGCCGTTGAGCAAAAAGGCAACCATAAGGGCCGGCTGGTTTTTGAAGAAGCCATTAGGAACTTTATTGACCAGAACTGGCTGACCGTTAGTTTGCCCGAATTGGCTAGCCGCCTTAAGGCCAAGATTCAAAACGGTCTTAGCCGGGTCGCCCAGTTAGTTAGCCAGATTTACGCCAACCGTGTTCAGTTGTGGCAGAGGGCTAACGGTCAATTTGATAAGCTGGTTAAACCGGTTAGCGCCAGGTTGTCGGTTTTAAAAAATCCTTTGGTTGCCAAAAGGGTGATGGCGGCAATTTTACTTTCCTCGCTCGGCGCCCTCTCGCTGTACATCTCGCCGGTGGCGGCAAAGTACTACCAAGAGGATTTTGAGTTGATTGCCAAAGTTGCTAAAGCCACCATCGGCAAATCCTACAAAGCCGCCGCCGAAAGTTTTAATGCCACCGCGGAAATTTACGCCGACACTTTGAACTTTATCAAAAATCCGGAACAGTATGATTTTAAAACAGCCGGAAAATATTTAGGCCAGGGCTTTGTCCGACTCGGTTCCGATATTGCCCAAGGTAGCGTGGTGATGTCCGCAAATTTTTCAGAAACATTTTTTGAAAACGCGTGGCAGAAATTTTATCAAGTTGCGGACAGGGGAACTCAAGTGGCGAGCAACTTAATTGTTTCGCCGGCTAACGTGAGAGATATTTTATTGGCGCTGACAGATTTTAAAATTTCCGAATCAGGAAAATTAACTTGGGGAATTTTTAAACCGAATAATTTGTTGGCGGAATTTTTTGACCCGGCCGTTAACACTTACGCCCAACTGGGAAATCGGGTTCAGGTTTTGGTGGCGGTCAAAGTTAAACCGACCGTGGTGGCTGTCGGCAATATTTTTTACAACAAACTTTCGCGTCAAGCAGAAGAAGCGGTTGAGCCGAGAGTGGCGGGTGTTTATGAAGAAGCCCAACTCACCAACTCGCAACTCAACGGGATTGCCGCGCCCCTCGCTGGGCTCGGGGCTCGCAATGACGGCGCTAACACTTTTTTGGGTAAAGTCAAAGAGTCTTTTTCAGCAAACCTTTCGTCCGTTGGCGAGTTGGGCAAAATGCTGGTTCAAGGGTTTGCCAAAGTTCCGGCCAAAGCCGTTGCCTTTTTGCAAGAGTGCGGTAATCGTTCAGCCGTTATTTCCCAAATTTTTAACAGAGTCGGCAACGGTTTTAATTCCTTAGCCAGCTTGTCATTAAATAAATTTGACAATCAAGTTGTGGAAATTGTCCGTTTGGCCAAGCTGGCTTATCACAATATTTTTTATCCGGACACTCGGCTGGTTAGTAATGAGCAATTTTTAACTTTACAAGAAGTGCAGGCCTTGCTAGGGCAAATTACCACTTCGGTTCAGTATGTTACCGTTGACGGCAAGACAACTGTTGTAGTTGGTCGCGTGGGTCCAAGAGGCGCGGCCGGTCAAGCCGGACCGCAAGGTCAGCCGGGCACGCCCGGTTTGCAGGGCGCGCAGGGCCCGGCCGGTGCCAATGGCACGGGCGATTTTTCCGGCAACAACGGCGTCACTTATTACGGCAATACTCCGGTTTATAATAACACTACGGTTTTTCAAAGCATTTCGGCCGTAGAATCCTTGGCCGTGGGTAAAGGCGGCATTGGTACGGGCGGTAACTTAACCGTGGCCGGCAGTGCTTACTTTGGCACCAACGCCAATGACACTTTTAATGTTGTGGGTCCCGCCACTTTCCAAAACAGCTTAACGGCAGGATCATTAACAACCGTTGGCAGTGCCAGCATCGGCACGTCATTAAACGTAACCGGCGCCACAACTTTGGCCGGCAATCTTTCCGTTGGCGGTATGGCCACCATTACGGCCGCTAACGGCAACATTACCACCGAAGGTAACATCACAACCGGTGGATCGTTAACGGTGGGCGGCAATTTATCCTTAACCGGCAGTTTGACCGGCGCTACCACCACTTTAACCGCCACCGGAACAAATACAATTTTAACCGTGCGCCAAGGCGGAACAGGGGATTTATTTAATGCTTACGATGGTGGTACAGAAGTTTTTACAATCATTGACGGCGGTAATGTGGGTATTGGCACCAGCACCCCAAGCGCCACTTTAGCCATTCAATCCACCCAAGGCCAAACCCAGGATTTATTCCGCATCGGCACTTCTTCCAACGCTTCTTTGCCTACCACCACCGACGCTTCGTTCTTCAGCGTTTCGGCCAGCGGTAAAACCACCATTAAAGGCGGAGTTTTGGATCCCACTTTTTTAGCCAAGCTTAATAACCCCGGCGGTAATAATGAATTTAATGGCGCCACAGATGTTAAGGTAGTTGGCGATTACGCTTATGTGCTTAACGTAGACAGGGCTTCTTTGGCCGTGGTTGATGTTTCGGATCCCGCTGATCCGGTTTTTGTGGCCGAAGAACGAGGACCCGGGCCAGGCACCTATTTGGACGATAATTATAAGTTGGAAATTGCCGGCCATTACGCCTACATTGCCGATTACTCCGGTAATTTGGTGATTATTGATATTTCCAATCCCGCTGATCCGGTTTTTGTAAAAGCGTTTAGTTCGGCTTTATTAAACGGCGCCATAGACGTTAAAGTGGTAGGTAGATACGCCTATGTTGCCAATAATTTAAGGGATTCTTTGGCCGTGGTTGATGTTTCCGATCCTTATAACCCGGTTTTGGTGGCCGAAGAAAGAGGCGCTGTACCCGGCACCACTTTAAATAATCCTTACGCACTGGAAATTGCCGGCAACTATGTTTACATGGTTAACTATAACAGCGATTCTTTGGCTGTGCTGGATATTTCCAATCCCGCTGATCCGGTTTTGGTGGCTCAAGAATTCGGGCCCGTGCCCGGTACCAGCCTTAATCAACCTGTAGCTATCCAGGTTACAGGGCAATACGCTTATATTAGCGTCAGCAGTTCGGATGACATCGCGGTAGTGGATATTTCCAATCCCGCTGATCCGGTTTATGTTACTCAAGTTCCTTGCGCTAACCCGGCCAGCTGTGCTTTAGGCAGGATTTTCGCGGTCGGTAATTATCTTTACGCTACGGATTCAACCAGGGACTCTTTGGTAATTTATGATATTTCCAATCCCGCGGCGCCGGTTATTGTGGCCGAAGAATTCGGCCCCGTGCCCGGCACAACCTTGGACTTGGTTGTCAGTGTTTATGTGGACGGCAACTACGCCTATCTTACCTGTAGCGGTACTTGCGACAGCTTGATTATTATTGATGTTTCGGGCTTGGTTGTTGCCAACGCCCAAATTGATAACCTTAAAGTTGACCGTTTGCACGTGCAAAGCAGAGCTTTGTTTGCCGACAGTTTGTTAATCCAAGGCGGGTTAAACGTGGAACGCGGAGCTATGTTTAACGGCCCGGTCAGTATAAACGTTTCCACTACAACTTCCATCGGCGTATCCGCTTTTAAAATCAACGCCACCTCCAGCGCGGCGCTGGTAGATTTAAGGCAATACGGCACCGGCAACATTTTATCTTTATATAGTTCTTCCACTTTAGCTTTAAGCGTACGCAACAGCGGCCAGACAATTTTTTCGGCATTACCTGCTAACACCAAACCGGCCTTATTGATTCAGCCTTATAATATTTCCAGTTTTAACACCGCTTCTTCCAGCATGCTCACGGTTAACGCGGCACCGGGCTTTACCGGCGATTTGCTGTCTTTGCAACTTGATGGCGCGCCCAAGTTTAGAATTGATTATCAAGGTAACGCGGTTTATAACAGCTCGGCCGTTTATGCCGGTGATGTGGATCCGGACGTTGATAACCAATATGATATCGGCGATTTATTAACCACTAAGCGCTGGCGCGATATTGCTTTGTACCGCAATTTAAGCGTGGGCGCCATTGATAATAACGGCAAAGTGGTAAGAATCAGCTCAACTACCATTGCCGTTTACAATACCGATTTAACCATCCAAACCAACAACTCGCAGGATATTTTGTTGAATCCCACCGGGAATAGAGTAGGCATAGGCACAACCACACCGGCTGCCACCTTAGCCATAAAAAGCCAGCAGGGTCAAACCCAGGATTTATTCCGCATCGGCACATCTTCCAATACAATTTTAACCACCACCACCAACGCCTCGTTTTTTAGCGTTTCGGCCAGCGGTAAAACCACCATTAAAGGCGGAGTTTTGGATCCGGTCTTTTTAGCCGAAGAGCGCGACGTTACCACTTTGAATAAGGCCTTTAAAGTAGTGGTTCAAGGCAATTACGCCTATGTTGCCACCCAGGAAAGGGATTCTTTGGCCGTAATTGATATTTCCAATCCTAACAATCCTGTTTTTATTTCTGAAGAGCAGGGTCCAAATCCGGGCGTTACCTTAAATGAGCCCTACGATCTGTACGTGGCCGGCAATTACGCTTATATGGTTCATCACGCGCGCGATTCGCTTTCCATCATTAATATTTCCAATCCTTATGACCCGGTGTTTGTGGCCGAATACCGTCATGCCACCAATTTGGACGGCCCGATAGGCGTTAGAGTAATGGGCAAGTACGCTTATGTCGCCAATAATTTAAGGGATTCTTTGGCCGTAATTGATATTACCAATCCTTCCAATCCGGTTTTTGTGGCCGAAGAACGGGGCTTAAATCCGGGCGTTACTTTAAACGGCGCCTATAGCTTGGATATTTCCGCTAATTACGCTTACGTAGCCAACTATACCAACGGGTCTTTGGCCGTAATTGATATTTCCAATCCTTCCAATCCGGTTTTTATTAGTGAAGAACAGCACGCTTCTTTAGCCGGCGCCATTTACGTTAGGGTGCAGGAAAAATACGCTTATGTGGGCAGTGATACCAATAATTCGTTGGTAGTGGTGGATATTTCCAATCCCACTGATCCAACAATAGTGGCCGTAGAAAAAGGCCCCATCCCAGGCACCAGCTTAGGCGGTATTCATGATATTTTTGTGTCCGGAAATTACGCCTATACTGCCAACAGAAACAGAGATTCTTTGGCCGTAATTGATATTTCCGATCCTTCCAATCCGGTTTTTGTGGCCGAAGAACGGGGCACAACGCCGGGCTCCACTTTAGATGGTATTCGCTCGGTTTACGTGGCCGGCAATTACGCTTACACGGCTAATTCGGAAAGGGATTCTTTGGCCGTTATAGACCTTTCGGGTTTAACCGTTGCCAATGCCGAAATCGGTTCGCTTAAAGTGGCTAACTTTATGGTTGACGGTTATGCTCAGTTTGCCCAGGGCGCCTTGGTTCAGGGCGCCTTAAACGTCAGCCGCGGCGCCATGTTTGGCGGTTCCGTGGCTATTAACCTTTCCACTTCTTCCTCGGTTGGGATTCCGGCCTTTAAGGCAACGGCCTCAACAACCGTTGACTTGGTTACTTTTAGCCAGCAAGGCACTGGTAAAATTTTAGGGCTTTACGATGGTGTTTCTACCAACAACGCCAATCTGGCTTTTGGAGTTTATGACGGAGGGTACGCGCAGTTAAACGCCACTTCCACGGCCACGGCTTTATCAATCAGGCAGGCCAGCACCGGAGATATTTTAAATGTTTTTGATGGCGCCACCGAAGTGTTGACTATTCTTGACGGCGGATTTGTGGGCATTGGCAATTCCGCTCCCGACAGTTTACTGCATGTCAGATCAGCCGCCGCCGCGGATTCCGTGCTGATTATTGATACCATCAGCGCAAGTCAGGACAGCTATTTATCTTTGCGGGAAGCGGGCACGGAAAAATGGAAAATCCGCAATGTAGGTGATAATGGCGACCGATTTCATATTGGCAACCCGTCGGCTACTTTTTTGACTATTTTACAGACCGGCAAAGTGGGTATTGGCGACGATAACCCAGATCAGTTGTTGGAAGTGATGTCTTCCTCCGCCGCCAATACCCAGATTACCGTTTCCAACACCAACGGCGGAGATTACGATTCGCAAATCGGTTTTGAACTGGCCGACGGAACAAATACCTTTACCATCGGTGTTGATGACAGCGATTCCGATAAGTTCAAAATTTCCACCACCGGATTGGGTACTAACGACAGATTAGTGATTGATTCCAGTGGTTATGTTGGTATTAGCACTTCTACTCCATATTCTGTTTTGTCAGTCAGTACCGCCGCTCAATCCGCACCAACTACCAAACTGTTT